>NZ_CP174332.1:3877500-4177500 GCF_052468095.1 Microbulbifer maximicatervae (SeqCode) | reverse complement strand
TTTGTAGATTTTGCTCAAATGCAAAGATCTTGTGTTTCTGTTTTTCTACAAACCTTTTTCCCAGTTCTTGGGCACTTTCTTCCTATAGATGCCTTTACGTTTGCTACTAACAATTAATGGGCCTTTGATTTGCGTCTTGGCACAGTGGCTAGGGATCTCCAGCTAACTGATACTAAGGGTTTTGCTA
Source organism: Microbulbifer maximicatervae (SeqCode) (assembly GCF_052468095.1). The sequence continues at coordinate 4,177,313 of NZ_CP174332.1, read as the reverse complement.
CTGAGAATAGCGTCGCGCTTTTTGAAGGTGCTATCTCCTCAAGTTTTCCGGGTCACCAATTAAGGTGAATGGTGCTTGCCTCGATGTTGCGGGTTTGATTTCTGAGAAGTGCGGTTCGATCTGTGTAGGTAAAGGAGCTGGTTTAACGCGAGATATTTCTACCAGGTAAGGATTGCCGAAATGAAAACCGTAACCCCCATAGTTGCCGCCATCTGTTTGGTGGCGGTTAGTCACTCCTCTTTTGCGAATAATAATTCCTCCATTGTTGAACAAAATGGTATTGGAAATAGTGCTATGTCTGATCAATCCGATAGCACGGTTAATTTTAGCCAGGTAATACAGTCCCAGGCTGGTGATGGTAACCAGGCCGTCGCTGACCAATACACGGATGCAGCAGTAACGACGATAATTCAAACCCAGATAGGGGATGGGAATATTGCGATGTCAGAGCAGTTCAACAATATTACCAATGTGCAACTTGAACTGCTCCAGTCAGGTAATGCCAATACGGCAATGACTCGTCAAGGGAGCAATGTGACAGACAGCAGTATGACTGTGCAACAAGTTGGGAATATGAATCTGGTTGATAATAATTTCCAGGGGCTTGGGGGTACTACGGCAAGTACCATGACGATAAATCAGCAAGGAGACATGAACACGGTCGGGCCCAGTTTTGCGTTGCAGCAGCAGGCACTGAACTCTACTTTGATTGCTACTCAAATAGGGCAGATGAACCAAATGGATGTCAATCAAAACTTTGTTATTAGCGATAGTACAATGATTGGTATCCAAGATGGCGTTGGCAATGTTGCGGCCTTGGATCAGATAGGTTCAGTTAGCTTTCTTTTGATGGAGTTATTGCAATTGGGTAATGACAATACGGCACTCCTGGAGCAGGAGTTTACGGTTGAGAATTCAACTATGATTGTCGACCAATTTGGTGATATGAATATTTCTACGCTGGATCAAGGAAATGCTTTCTTCACCAGCGCTACAGTGTTGCAGACCGGCGACTCCAATGATGTAAATATTGATCAGGACAATATCACTATGGGTGTGGCCTCAATATCCCAAACGGGTACATCGAATGTGCATGTTACCTCTCAAGCGGGTACCGCCGAGACAGCAATAGCGACACAGTCTGGAGTAAGTAATACCGGCACAATTTTACAGTAGTAGTCAGTTCTTTGATTTCTGTGCTGCTAGGTTCTGATCTGTGTGGCACAGAAATTTAATCCCAAACTTTGTTCCTAGTTTTTCCCCACTTCCTTCTTATAGCTGTATCGCCGCTTATCGTTAACTCTTACCCAGTAGTTGGTCGGCCCATGATCAGCGATTTGAGAATAGTTTCTAAATATTCAGCCGTTCATTATCGCAAGTGACCTTGTGCCAGTGCATGTCAATTCCTCTTGGGGTTTGTTGTTCGCATAATTGCCTGTGTCAATTTTATTGCCTCAGCGCTCGAGTTTGGCGAGCTTTAACACTTCTTTGGGGATACTGCTGTTTGGAGTAGGGATGGCGCTAAATTGGATTCTGCGCATGCCTTACGCCGGCATGCCTATTGGTATCGATGTTGTTGATGAGGCCCTCTAAGTTGAGTCCCAAGAAAAGCTTGAATAGTTAATGAAGGATTGAATTATGAGGAAGTTGAAGCCTGTAGCTCTAGTTATATTGGCCGCAGTGAGTGGAAGTGCGATGGCCAGTAATAATACGACGTTAATAGATCAGCAGGGAGTGGGTAATACAGCGAACGCCAATCAGGTTGACCCTACGGCTATAGGGAATCTGATAGATGTCACCCAAATTGGCGATGCAAACTCTTCGTCATCGACCCAGGCGAGCGATGCCGTAAGTAATACCATGACCCACTACCAAGAGGGTGATGGGAATATGGCCGAATCTTTCCAGCAGTTTATGACTGAGTCCAGTTCGTTGGAAATTAACCAGATTGGGAATAATAACGATACGACAGCGGAGCAACTTGAGTCACTTGGTTCTACCCAGGAACTAAATCAAGCTGGGGAAATGAACTTTATGACCATCACCCAGACTGATACCGAAGCATCTAGTATCGCGGTGACTCAAACTGGCGATATGAATGATGCGATCATAATGGGGCAGGTCTTCGATATACTGGGAAGTGATGTCATCCTAAATCAAATTGGCGATGACAATATGGCCCAGATCGGTCAGCAAAGCGTTGTGGAGTTTAGCACTATTTCTGTCGATCAAATTGGCAATCAAAATCTCTTTGTCAGTGAACAAATAATGGGGGTGTTCTCCTCCACTATAAGTGTTCTGCAATCTGGGGATATGAATGAGGTCGACTCTGATCAAGAAAATGGAATCACTACCAGCTTTGTCTCTATTACTCAGGTAGGTAATGGAAACTTTGCTGGTTCATTGCAGCAAGATAGTGTCGAGAACAGTTCTGTAAACGTAAATCAGGTTGGAGATGGAAACTTTGGTGGCGGAGTTCAGCAAGCAATAGTTGATACAAGTGTTGGAAATGTCAGTCAATTGGGCTCGATGAACATGGGAGTTACCCAGCAGGCAGGTGGAACATCAGCAGCATTAGCATCGATTTCTCAATCGGGGACTTCGAATGAGGCGATGCTTGGACAAGTTACTGCAAGCTCGGTTACAGGAACCATACTTCAAGATGGCATTAGCAATATTGCAGGTGTGCTCCAGCAGGGAAATATGCTCAGTGTTGCTACAACCACCCAAATAGGTGAGTTAAATCAACATACAACCGAGCAATTGTCCGATTCGCAAACTGCTATTGCGACGCAAAATGGTATTTCAAATATTGGATTTATTTTTCAGTAAATTGGATAGGGGCTTCGCGGTATTAGTGTGAATACGGATCGCTGCAATGCGACTGCGGAGCTCCATGTATTTTTCAATTTTGTATTTTAGGATCAGATAATCATTTTCAAGGAGGTAAAAATGTTTCCTCCTATTGATTTTCGTCTATCTGATATAGGCCTTTAACTCTACTTTCCAAAGAGAGTTCAGGTTTTGATTTGGGGGCGTTGTGCTGTGCATTTGCTTAACGCAAGAGGTGAAATCTATGGATAAGGAATTAGTTAAATGAAAGTTTGGACTTCAGTTACTGCAATAGCTGCGCTCACTTTTAGTGGTCACTCTATGGGCGGTAATAATACGACTGATATTGACCAGGATGGCGACGGACATCTGGCAACAGTAGATCAGTCTAATCCTACCAGCACCAATAATACCGTTTCAATAACCCAAACCGGAGACTCACATCAAGTGTCTGTTTTACAGGGGGCACTTACAGATTTGAATATGGGCACGGTGGAGCAATCGGGTTTGATGAATGAGGCGATTCTGGAGCAAATTGCAGAAGTCTCAGAAAGTACAGCTCTAATTAGTCAATCTGGCGATGGCAACTTCGGTTGGGTGGTTCAGGATGACTTTGTTGTTGCAGGTAGTGCCTCTGTTATCCAGTCCGGTTCAAATAATGAGGGTATTGCTGCCCAGGTGGATGTTGGGGGGATACAGGGAACTGTTGCTGTTACTCAGACTGGGACAATGAACTTTGCACAAGCAATCCATGAGGATTTTGCGCTTAATAGCACTGGGCTAATTAATCAACTTGGGAGTGAAAATAGTGCCGAGTTATTTCAGGGAGACTTAACTGAATCAAGCTTTATTAGTGTTGAGCAAGATGGAACTCTCAACGAGGCATTGGTAGGGCAGGGCTTTGCTCTTTTCTCCTCTATTACCACCTTCCAGAGTGGTGATATGAATTATGTAGAAGTCTCTCAGTTGGGACTAAGTACTGGATTGGCCACTGTCTCCCAGATAGGTTCTTCCAATATTCATGTCACGACACAAACAAATGATGGGCAGGTGGCTATTGCTAGCCAAGTGGGGGGGGGTAATACGGGAAGTATTATGCAGTAGAATTTCAAGGCCATAAAATTATGCCTGTATTTATTATTGTTAATTCATAATTTTTAATTGTGATTGATAGTGCTAAATAGTTATGAATTCCTCGTTATCCTTGTGAGGAAGTCCCCTGCTCAGTAGTTTGGTCGGTAATTTGTTTGAAAAGGAATTTGCTATGAAGTTTATGAAGCCATTGGCTGCGGCAGTGTTGGCCGTGATTCACTGTGGGGCTTTAGCAGACAGTAATGTCAGCAGTGTCTCCCAGCAGGGCTCTATGAATGCAGCCACAATTGACCAGTCTGATCCTTCGGTTACAGATAATCAGATTGTGGTTATTCAAGATGGAACTGGAAATGTCTCTGATGCGGAACAGGTGAATAATACAACCAATAGTGTGATTACACACATACAAATTGGAGATAACAATGAGGCAAGTTCGATTTAGGATATAAATGTTAATGCAGCTAATAACACAATTAATCAACAGGGGGATATGAATCAGGCTGAGTCCTTTCAGGAGAATACAGTTGAATCATCCAGTTTAACGGTCAACCAATTTGGCAATTCCAACGATGCGGACCTTGATCAGGAGGAGGGAGTTACCCAGAGCCTGGTGTTGATCACTCAAACAGGGGATATGAACGATGCAGTGGTCCCACAAGGGGATATCGTGAGTAATAGTTCTGTGGTCGCAACCCAGTCGGGAACTGATAATGAATTTGAGTCCAGGCAGGATAACCAAGTTAGTTTCAGTAGTGTAATCTCATCTCAGGTGGGCTCAACAAACAGAACCGAATTGGAGCAGGAAGACTTAATTGATACCAGCACGATTAGTGGTGTTCAAAATGGTGATATGAACGATGCAGATGCACAACAGTCGACTGTAATTTCGGCTAGCACTATTATTGTTAATCAAGTTGGCGATGATAATGTTTTAGATGTCGATCAGTTTAGCAATATCACTTCATCCACCGCGACTATTATACAGCTGGGCTCTTCAAATGATGGTGATATAGTTCAGGCTTCAGTTGTTGATTCGTCTACCGCGAGCATTTTTCAATCAGGTGCAAGTAATCAGGCAGACGTAGATCAGGGTGATGAGATTTCAAATAGCTCTATCATTGTTACCCAAAACGGCAATGACAATGGAATGTTTGTAGATCAGGAAGACCTGGTTTCCCAGAGTTTTATCACTATTAACCAAACTGGCGATAACAATGAAGCCGGGGTAAGTCAAGAGGAAGACGTTTCCTCAACAGCCGCGACTGTTATACAAAACGGTAGTATGAATGAAGTAGATATTAGTCAAAGTAATTTTGTAGACTCTTCAACATTGACGGTATTTCAGAGTGGTTCCACCAATATGGTGGATGCTGAACAGGACGAATTTATTAGTAATAGTGTGATTGATATCACCCAATCGGGAACGGATAATACCGCTGATGTTGAGCAAGATACATTGGTTGATCTGAGTAGTGTGACTACTTTGCAAACTGGCACATCAAATTTTCTGATGGTGTTACAAACGGATGTCACATCATCCAATATCACCATTACCCAAGATGGAAATATGAATACGGTTGATGTTAGCCAAACTGGGGTTTCCAGTAGCGCCAGCACCACCTCTCAATCAGGTACTTTAAATACTCATACCACCACTCAAGTGAATGATTTCCAAACCGCACTGGCAACACAGCTGGGTACGGGAAATATGGGTATGATTATTCAGTAATTCGCACCGTAAAAGCTAGAGGGAAAGAATACCCTGGGGTTTATGTTGAACCTGATGTAGGTGATTGGTGGATAAATACTATTCCTACTTTATCACTTCAATAGCGTATTCTTTCTGCTTTCGTTGTGATTGTTTGAGTTAAACAGAATTTCTCTTCCAGTGGATAAATAATTAGCAAATCATTTTTACGATTACTTCTCCGAGGTACAGTGAAGAGGTCAGCCCGGGGGATTCAATTCCAAAAAATGCCACTAACTGAGATTTATCCGATAGGCTTTTGTGATAAATCTGGAAATCACCAGCGGGGTGGCCCTTGCGTACAATTTTGGAGCGAATGCCCGCATAGCCAGGCCGTAAAGTATTCTTTGATATTCCAGGCCAGTAGCGACGGATGTTGTCATGAAATGTATTTAGTTTACTCGGATCTACTTGGTAGTTAATGGTTTTAATCCACTCCACATCTGGGCCAAACCTCGCCCCTCCAGCCAAATCCAGAGTGAGATGAATTCCCAGACCGGCACCTTCAGGTAGAGGGTAAATTAAGTGTGAAAAAGGCACCTTGCTTGACTGAGTAAAATAACTGCCCTTAACAAAATATGTGGTGGGAATTTCCCGTTTTATAACTTCGTTATTTACTGTGCTCATCAGTGAGCTGGTGTGAAGGCCTGCGGTCAGGATGAGGTTGCGGGCTGTCAGTCTGTAGCCATCCTTCATCACCAGTTGGCAAGTGCCATTGGATATTTCAATGCGCACAACCTTACTCGCAAGTATGACTTCACCGCCCTTGGACTCTGTGGCGCCTTCGAGAGCCAGCATCAGGCTGTGGCTGTCGATAATGCCCGTCGTCGGTGAGTAGATGGCCCCGGCACACTGTAATTCCGGCTCCATAGATAGAGCCTCTTTAGTGTTCAGTAAACGAAGTCCCCCAGCGTTGTTTGCATCCCCCTGGGCTTCGAGGGCTCGGAGTTGCGGCAGCTGTGCTTTATCGGTGGCGACTACCAGTTTGCCGATTTGCTTATGGGGCACCGCGTATTCTTGGCAAAATTGGTACAGCATGGATTTACCTTTAACACAGGCACGAGCTTTCAAGCTGTTTGTTGGATAGTAGAGGCCTGCGTGAATAACCTCACTATTGCGCGCGCTGGTTTCAGTTCCAATGGCACTGTGTTGTTCCAGTACCAACACTTTGTGGCCAGCGCGGCTCAGCTGGTAGGCGCAGGCAAGTCCTAATACCCCAGCCCCGACTATCGCGGTATCCAAAATCTCCATAGCGGTCCTGTTGCCGAAATGTGTACTTTCTGAGGTGACCAGGTTGACTCCCTTCGGCCTATTTTGCCTGTAACGCCAGATTAAAATTGCTGTTGAAAGGGTGCGTGGTGGTGTCGTTTCATTGCGCTATAATGCGCGCTTTTCCGCGACTGGAAGTTAGTCATGACTCATAAGTCCATTGCCGCAGACAAGGTAGATTCTCGCTCTTTGGTGCAAGCGCACCTGGCGGAGCCGGTAATGTCTCAATATAGCGAAGAAGAGCTGCAAGAATGGCGCGAGCGCATCAAGCGCTTGTTGAAAGAACAGAATGCAGTATTGGTCGCACACTACTATACCGACCCTTTGATTCAGGCCCTGGCGGAGGAAACCGGTGGCTGCGTTTCTGATTCATTGGAAATGGCCCGTTTTGGCGCTCAGCACTCGGCGGATACTCTGGTAGTGGCCGGAGTAAAGTTTATGGGTGAGACCGCTAAGATCCTTACCCCGAACAAGAAAGTACTGATGCCGACCCTTGAGGCAACCTGCTCCCTGGATCTCGGCTGCCCCCCGCAAGAATTCTCTGACTTTTGCGATCAGCACCCGGACCGGACTGTGGTGGTTTATGCCAATACTTCTGCTGCGGTAAAAGCCAGGGCCGATTGGGTGGTGACCTCGAGTATTGCGCTGGATGTGGTGGATCACCTGGATGCCAATGGCGAAAAAATCCTTTGGGCACCTGACAAACACCTCGGCGGCTATGTCCAGCGGGAAACCGGCGCAGACGTACTGTTATGGGACGGTTCCTGTATTGTGCATGAAGAGTTTAAGGCCAAGGGGGTTGAGGACTTAAAGGCCCTCTACCCGGATGCTGTGGTTCTAGTGCATCCTGAATCTCCCGCCTCTGTGGTAGCCCTGGCCGATGTGGTGGGTTCTACCTCACAGATTATTAATGCTGCCAAGACCCGCCCGGAGAAGCGCTTTATTGTGGCTACCGACCAGGGCATTTTCTACAAGATGCAGCAGGAGTGCCCAGACAAGGAGCTTATGGTAGCGCCAACCGCCGGTGCTGGAGCCACTTGCCGCAGCTGTGCTAATTGCCCCTGGATGGCGATGAACTCTCTGGAGAACCTCTGCGGTGTACTGGAGCGCGGGGATAATGAGATCTTTGTGGACCCGGAACTGGGGCGCAAGGCGATGATCCCGCTACAGCGGATGTTGGATTTCCGCAAAGGTTAGCTCTTGAGAGAATAGCGGTGGGTAAACAAAAAGAGCGGCCAGTGGCCGCTCTTTTTCGTTGGGGGAGTTACAGCTCCTCGATTCTTTCCTGCATTTTCAGCACATCTTTGAGGCGCTGTTCCAGGATGGCATTGACCTGGTAATCGTCTTTTGACATGCGAATCCCATGGCGCAGGTGTTGAATAGCCTTGTCGAATATGCCGTTGAGGATGTAATACTCGGCCCGGGCCTCGTGCACGCCAACAATATCTCCGGCTAATCCGTGGGTCTCCGCCAATAGATACCAAACTGCCGGGTCTTTCTTCCGTGTACGGCTATATTTCGCCAGCAGGCGCTCTGCAGCCAGGTAATTGCCGGCTTTAAAGTGGGCATTGGCGAGCCCCATGATTAAGGCATGATCTCCCGGATTGCGATCGAGGGCCCACTGCAGGCGCTTGGTGGCACTGCTGTAGTCTTCTCGCAACAGATCGATATCCGCTCGGGCCAGCACATAGGCTGCTTTTGAGGGGGTCTTGTCTAACAGGGGCTGCAGGGTGTCCAGCGCTGAATCGGGCCTGCCTGCGGCTACTTGGGCCAGGGCGAGGCCGTAACGGGCGGCATCCTCATTGTCATTAATACCATTCAGCTCCGCGCTAAAGCGTTTTACTGCTTGCTGCGGCGTTGGTTCTGTGGCGAGCCGCACTCGGGCGCGCATCAGGTGATAATCCAGATCCTCGCTGGGAGCCACTTTTTCCATACGCTGAGCGCGCAACTTGGCATCGGCAATACGCTTTTCTGTAACGGGGTGGGTCAGGAGAAATTCTGGCGGGCGCTGGTAGTAACGTGTGGCCTTGAGCATTTGCTCGAACATTTCACCGGCGGCCTCTGGATCGCGGCCGGATTTGGCCAGGGTATCGATACCGACCCTATCTGCCTCTTGCTCATTCTTGCGGCTGAATCGCAGCTGGTTGTCCAGGGCTGCAGCCTGGGTCACGCTCATGGCCGCGATCCCCGCTTCACCACCGGCGGTAGCCGCCAGAACCAGGGCGCCGAGCATACCGGCCAGAGTGGGAATTGTGCTATTGCGCTGTGCTTCCAGGGAGCGGGCGTAGTGCCGCTGGCTGAGGTGGCCCAATTCGTGGGCAACTACCGATGCAAACTGGTCTTCACGCTCTGCAAACAGAAACAGGCCGGTATGGACCCCCATGACTCCACCGGGGACTGCAAAGGCGTTCATGGTTTTGTTGTTTACTACAACAACATCAATTTCTTTGTCTTCCAGTGGGCTGTACTCGGCCAATTCCTTGACCATGCCCTCGACAAATTGCTGGATCAGGGCATCACTGGAGGTGCGAACCTGACTGCGAAAAATACGCAGCCACATCTGCCCCAGTTCTTTTTCCTGGGTGTGGGATACGACACCGCTGGTTCTGTCACCGAGCTCCGGGAGGCGGATTTCATCACTGTCCGCTATGGCAGCAAACGGGACTGCGCCGAGTAACAACCCCATACCCAGGCTTCGCAGTCCTGCGCGAAGTCGGTGGAGGATAGCTGGGGGGCGCGTTCGGTGAAGCAGGCTGTTTTTGGAATCAGTCATCTTGATTACTGCTCGGTCTGTCCATGAAGGATCTATAGTCCAACTCTATACGCTACCCCGTTGGACTGTCGAGGGTTGGACTTAGTGGACCATAAAAGGTTCACGCTTGCGCCAGGCGGAAAGTTAAAAAGCGTAAAGCCTGTGCGGGTTATGGCGTCTGGTTCGCGCTATAATCCCCGGCAATTCTGGTTTGTGACTAAAAAGGCAATGTCAGTAACTTCTTCTACCAATCAGCCCGATACCCAGATACCGAACTGGGACGCGGCCACTATTGTGGATGCAAGAAATCTGCCCTGCCCACAACCGTTACTGACCATGCGCCGGGCATTGCGGGAATACCCAGAGGGAACGCTGCTTTGTGTGCTGGCCACTGATGAAGGGTCCTGGCGAGACTTCCACAGTTTTGCGTCTTTAAGTGGCCGGTCCCTGCTCCGCGCTGAGCGACGTAATAATACCTTTCAATATTGGCTGTACGCTGGCAAATGAATAAAGATAAATCCCGAGAGTCTATGTTATCGATTGTAAAAGGCTGGGTGAACCGCTACTTCAGTCAGGAAGAAGTGGTGCTTCTGGTTTTAATATTGACCCTGGCCCTGGTGGTCCTGGCGACTCTGGGCGCTGTGCTGGCCCCGGTATTCACCGCGCTGGTGATCGCCTTCCTGATGCAGGGTATGGTGCAAAAGCTGAAGTCTTGGCGTGTGCCACACTGGCTGGCGGTTACCCTGTCCTGCTTGGTGTTGGTGGGTACTATTGTGGCTCTGTTATTTGTGGTACTACCTATTATCTGGCGTCAGTTGGTGCGGCTTGGGGCAGAGTTGCCCAATATGGTGCAGCGCGGCCAAGAACTATTATTGTTACTCCCTGAGCGCTACCCACGATTAATTTCAGCCGGACAGATCGATGAAATCTTCAATACCCTTGGCAGCGAATTGGGCGGCCTGGGACAGACACTGCTGGCCTTCTCCCTTACCAATCTACCCATTTTTGCCGGCTTGCTGATTTACGTTGTAGTGGTGCCGATCCTGGTGTTCTTCTTCCTTAAGGATGCGGAACAGTTGATCCGCTGGTGCACCTCTTTCCTGCCCAAAGAGCGGCCCATGCTCCACCAGATTTGGCATGAGATGAATGATCAGGTGGCCAATTATGTACGCGGTAAGGTAATAGAAATTGGCATTGTGGCTGCTGTCAGTTATGCCGCCTTCCTGTTACTGGGGGTGAACTACGCCCTGTTGCTGGCGGTAGCTGTGGGTTTCAGTGTGTTGATTCCTTATATCGGTGCAGCGGTTGTCACTATCCCCGTTGCGGCTATTGGGCTTTTCCAGTGGGGGTGGAGTAATGAGTTTCTCTACCTGATGGTGACTTACGGCATCATCCAACTGCTCGATGGCAACGTACTGGTACCACTGCTGTTTTCTGAGGCAGTTAACCTGCACCCGGTTGCTATTATCCTCGCGGTATTGTTCTTTGGCGGCATCTGGGGCTTCTGGGGCGTCTTCTTTGCAATTCCCCTGGCGACCTTGCTCAAGGCCATTATGAGTGCCTGGCCCACCCATGAGCACCAGGTGGAATGGGAGGCCCGGCGAAGCTCGGAGTAATTGCCCGATATCTTTCTTTGTCTGTAGGCTGCGGCATTTGCTAGAATGCCGCGCTTTCTTTTATTTGGTCCCTTCAAATAGGTGAGAGCCCATGAGCCTGGCTGACAAAGTTCTAGCGGTCAATAATGACCTGCCGATCCGCACCGACAAGCCTATCCACAGTGGCAAGGTCCGTTCCGTATACTGGCTGAGCGAAGAAGACAGCCGTCGCCTGATTGAGGAGAAGGGCTACCCGGTTTCTCCTGATACCCCACTTGCGGTAATGGTGATTTCCGATCGCATCTCCGCGTTCGACTGTATCTGGACTGGCGAAGGCGGTATGCGTGGCGTACCAGGCAAGGGCGCAGCACTAAATGCTATTTCCAACCACTGGTTCAAGCTGTTTAAAGAGCAGGGCCTCGCCGATAGCCATATTCTCGATATCCCGCATCCTCTGGTGTGGATCGTACAGAAGGCGCGCCCGGTTATGATCGAAGCGATCGCCCGTCAGTACATTACCGGCTCCATGTGGCGCTCCTATAAGAAGGGTGAGCGGGAGTTCTGTGGTATCGAGATTTCTGATGGCTTGCAGAAAGACCAGAAGCTGCCTGAATTGCTCATTACCCCCTCCAGCAAAGGCATTCTCAAGGGTATCCCCGGCGTGCCGGAAGCAGACGATGTCAATGTCACCCGCAAGAATATCGAAGACAATTTCGAAGCCTTCGGCTTCCGCAATGCAGGCGATATCGACCTGTACGAGAAGTTGCTGAAAGAAGGTTTCGATTTGATTTCCGCAGAGTTAGAAAAGCTCGACCAGGTCTTTGTCGATACCAAGTTTGAATTCGGCTATGTCACCGATGCCAATGGTGAAGAAAAGCTGATTTATATGGATGAGGTGGGTACTCCGGACTCCTCCCGTATCTGGGATGGCGAACAGTACCGCGCAGGTAAGGTTGTGGAGAAATCCAAAGAGGGTTTTCGCCAGGCGCTGCTCAACTACTTCCCCGATGCAGATATCCTGTTGAACAAAGATCGTATGAATGAGCGCTCGGCTTTGGCTCGTGATAACGAACTGCCAGAATCTATGCTGATGGATCTCTCTAATACTTATATTGGCATTGCTGAGAAGATTATTGGTACGAAACTAGAGATATCTGATAATCCTAAAGCGGAATTGCTTGAAGTATTGCGTAAGGATTATGGCTTGGTCGATTGATCTCAGTTTGATTGATAAAAAACCGGCGCTTGCGCCGGTTTTTTTGTGTCCAATAATTGTTGGATTGAAATTCTAGATTTACAGATTAAATCTGGATGGCGATAAAAGGCGTTTAAATGAAAAAAATTATCACAATTGCACTTACCTTAAAGCTGATCGGGTGTGGCACCGCGAGCACTGTTGGTCGGGACAACTATGCTGTCGGTAGTGCTTTAATGCGGCAAGGTTCATACTGCAATAGTATGCCCCGTGTATATAGTGGTGTGGCTTACAATCTGTGTAAGATGAACTCCAAGCCTAAAAACTTTGGCAATATCATTTTGGCTTGCACTGTAGTTGATTCAATGTTTTCTGTGGTGTTGGATACCGCTGCTCTTCCCTACACTATTTATTCTCAGAATAAATATGGGAGCTTTAGGTTGCGGGAGCATATCCGCTAGTGGTGTATAGAATTGCAGCTTGAATTGTCGTCTTGGTGGGCTAATAAAAGCCGGCGTGAGTGCCGGTTTTTTTATATTTCCTGCATTCAACTCTGAAGTGCATCACCCTTTAGGCTGCTGCGGCAGCCGTATATTCCCCCAAGGCTTGTTTTGGGGTTTTATAGCCCAACAACTTTCTCGGATGATTATTTAAGCGCTCAATAGCTGCTTCGACATCTGCTTGGTCCACAAACTTGAAATCAGTTTGTTTTAGAAAGTACTGACGCAGCAGGCCACTAGTATTCTCATTTAGGCCTCTCTCCCAAGATGAATACGGATGCGCAAAATAGACCTTCGCATCCAGAGCCTCACCAATCTTCTCGTGCAGAGCAAACTCTTTGCCGTTATTGGCGGTAATCGTGTGTACGAAATCTCTGTATGGCTCAAGTAATGCAATGGCAGCTTGAGCAACCAACTCTGCTGTCTTGCGTTCAACCTGCTGAGAGAGGGTAAATTTGCTCTTACGATCTACAATGGTGACCAGAGCACCGCTATGGCCTTTACCTATAACGGTGTCAATTTCCCAGTCTCCGATGCGCGATTTATCATCGACAACTTCTGGGCGCTCTTCGATACTGATGGCGTTCTTGATGTGTCCTCGAGTTGACTTTCCATTGGCCCGCTTGTTGTAGGGCCTATCCCGACGTCGTAAATTCTCGTAAAGGGTCCCGCTACGCCGCTTATCTGCCCAGATATACAAGTAGATAGTTTCATAGCTAATCGACAGGCTTTTTTCCCGATCTAGCCAGCCGGAAATTTGTTCTGGGCTCCACTGTAGCTTCAGTTTGCTCTCTATCAGAGCAACCGCCTTGGATAGCATTTTTGTTGGCCTTCCTGCCTGCCTACGCCGCTCTTCAGCCATCTGCTGAGCTTGCTTATAGCGGTAGCCTCTTCCGCCTCGATTACGAGCGAGCTCTCTGCTGATCGTAGGCTGGCTAACACCAATCTCCCTGGCAATTGCCCTCTGACTCCAATCACTTTTCTTTAGCGCCCAAATCTGGCATCGTTGCTCTTCGGTCAGCTGTCGGTAACGTCTTGTCATCACTTAATCTCTTGGCGGAGAAGAAGCGGCAGATGTTACCTTCAGCTGACCGTTCTTTTCCAGATGATTAACTGATGCACTTCAGAGTTGAATGCAGGTGTTATATATTCTCAGAATAAATATGGGAATTTTAAATTACGGAAGTATGTTGCTAGTGCATGCAATAGGGGCTAGGGTCTATAGTTTAGTCGAATGTTTTGGGTCTAAATAGGTGGTTCGCGGTACATGACTTCAGGGGTTGCAATCTGCCATAAAATAAAGAGTGTTGATAGATTGGTGTATTTGCAGTTTTGATTGCCGACGGCTAGAAATTAATATGGTTTTGTGGGGTGGTTTATAGTTTAATGGCTGTTAGAGATAATGTATTATAAATACAGCAAGCTTGAAAAGTTGGGGTGTGATTTGTCTTCAAGCTGCTGGCTTATGCTGGTTCTCGCTAAGGGGCTAATTTTTTCGGTGTGGTATTTAATTTAACTATATTTTTAAATCTCCTCTTTGCTCGTGTGCGCCTTTCTTTTATTTCTTTATTCTCTTTCTCTAGAAGTTTAGTTATTTTTTTATAGTGTTCTTCCTTGAGTTTTTTATCTTCCTTTTCCTTCAGGAAGCAGGGGACTCGTATATCGGGATTTTCTCCCTTGGTTCCAGTGCTCCAGTTGTTAACTGTTGTAAGGATTTCTTTAATGGTTGTGTATTCAATTTTGTCTTCGCAGGCGAGCTGTTTATTAAAGTATCTTGAGATTGAGTAGAACCTAATGCTTTCACTAATGATCATTGCCATAGTGCCAAACGCCAAGTGAAATTCGCTGCTAGGTTTGTTGTATCCGTTGAGGGCTTGTTTTAATATTGCAAAATCGGAACCAATCTTGCCTATGTTTACGTGTTTGCTATCTGCATAACTTCCAGTCAAGCCCAGATCGGGATAAGAGCCATCTGTGCTCATGGTGAAGTCATGTATTTTAGTATTTTCACTTAGATTAAGATTCTCCTCTTCGGAAAGTTTAAATATTCCCGTGCTTCTTCCCAGGGGAATGCAAGATAAGCCCTCTTTTAGGGGGGAGCTTAATTCTGTCTCTAAGTGGTATCTTGTTCCTGAATCACTCAAGGGGTTCGGGTCAAAGCCAACCACATATAAATCGTGTAAGGTTATATAGAAGTCAATGCGGAGCCCGTGGTATTCTAGTTGAGCAACCATATATCCCATGTCTTTTTTATCTTGGAGGCTTATTGTTTTGTTGCGTATATACGGCAGTCTAATATTGTTGGCGT
This sequence comes from Microbulbifer maximicatervae (SeqCode), assembly GCF_052468095.1. Next base: position 4,162,023 of record NZ_CP174332.1, on the reverse strand, counting down.
GGCGGCCTAATACCCCAATATCTTTTAGGTATAACCCATGTGAGAGTCGTAATCTTTTGTGTATTTTAGGAGTCATGAGTTAATCTTTCGTTGATTTAAATGAGCCTATTCTAGAGGGGGTTAAGAAAAGAACAATCACAGGTGGTTACATGTGATTTCAAATGGTTTCAAGTTGGCGGTGAAGGTCGGAAGCTTACTTTATCCTAAGGTGAGTTTCTGTGCTTAATGTTTATGTGAAGGGTTTTGTTGAGGTAATTATATAAATGGATATTCAGGTGGTTCTTGATGCTTAATTAAAGCTTCTAATTGAGATGATACATACCCGCCACAATTCGCCATAATTCCTCCAGATTCTCGCCCGATTCCCTGCCACCTTTCGCCCGCTTCCCCCTGTTTAATAGCTTCAACATCCAATTTAAAAGTGGAGGGAAGTGAGTGAACAGGGTAACGTTATTTAAGCCGCAGTTTCATAAAGATGACCTGATGCTGCCGACCGAGGAATACTATCGCCGACGCCAAAAGACCGATGGGGCGGGGCGCTGGTGGTGCTTTGTTGTTGTAGTCCTGGCGGTTGTTGTTGCGGCAATCGGCGCCGAGGTCAATGCCCAGGTGCTTCCCGATGCCGGCGATACCCCCCAGTTGGAGCCTGCGGAGACCGTTACCCTAAATGATATAAAAGGAGGGGATTTACTTTTTAGCGGCAGTGAGCCGGGAAAGTATATCCCGGCGCTACACTTGGACAGCCAAGTGAATATCTCTGTGCGGGGACTGGTGGCGGAAGTCGCGCTTCGGCAACAATTTAAAAATACCAGTGACGCCTGGCAGGAGGCGGTTTACGCGCTGCCGCTGCCGGAGCAGGCTGCGGTGGCCGGGCTCGAGATTCAGGTGGGCGAGCGCCGTATTGTCGGCAAAGTCCACGAGCGCAAAGCGGCGGCTAAGATTTATAAGGCCGCCCGCGCCGCAGGTAAACGCGCGGCCCTTCTGGAGCAGCAGCGCCCAAACCTGTTTACCAATAAAGTGGCGAATATTGCTCCCGGCGAGACGGTGCAAATTAATATTCGCTACTTGCAGCCGGTCAATTATGACAGCGGTGTTTTTTCCTTGCGTATGCCTACCACATTGACCCCGCGCTATATCCCCGGCAAACCGATATCGCCTCAGGCGCTGAACGGCGATGAGCGGGAATTGGTGGTGGAGCAGAGTGGCTGGGCGCTGCCCACGGATCAGGTGCCGGATGCTGCGGCGATAACCCCGTTTATGCAGCCCGCGCAGGAGTTGCAGGCGCTGGGCAGCCACAGTATTGCGATCGAGGTGGATTTACACGGCGGTCTGCCGCTGGCAAAAATCGACAGTCCCTACCACGCCATTAATATCGATAACCGGGGTGAGGGCCGCTACCGGATTCAGCTGCGCGATGGTACTGCGGAGATGGATCGGGATTTTCTGCTGAACTGGCAACCGCGCGCTTCTGCCATGCCGCGCGCGGCGCTGTTTAGCGAACAAATCGCCGCAGAGCAGGGAGAAGGTGCGCAGGCGGGCGCCTATTTGCAGGTTATGCTACTCCCCCCCAGCGCCGGTACCAGCACCCAGCGTCTGCCGCGGGAAGTGATTTACGTTGTGGATACTTCCGGCTCCATGTCGGGCAATTCCATGCGCCAGGCGAAGGAGAGCCTCACCCTGGCACTGTCCCGCCTGCACAGCACTGACCGCTTTAATGTGATCGAATTTAACAGCACCACTCGCGCATTTTTCCCGCGTCCGATAGCGGCGAGCGCCGACAATATCCGCCGCGCGCGCCGGGAAATTGAAAACCTGAACGCCGAGGGGGGCACCGAAATGGCGCCGGCCCTGCGGATGGCATTTGGACAGCAGATGCAGGATGACACCAGCACGGTCCAGCAGGTGGTCTTTATTACCGATGGTGCGGTGGGCAATGAGCGGGCTCTGTTCGAGTTGATCAGTCAATCCCTACACAGCGCCCGCCTGTTTACCGTCGGTATCGGCTCGGCTCCCAACAGCCACTTTATGCGCAAGGCCGCCCAGTTCGGGCGCGGTACTTTTGTCACTATCGGTGATGTTTCCGAGGTGCGCGAGCGTATGCAGGCCCTGTTTGCCAAATTGGAAAATCCCATGGCTACCGATTTACAGCTCAGCTGGCCCCAGGGTGTGGTGGCAGATGCCTACCCCAAGCGCATCCCCGACCTGTATAGCGGTGAGCCTATCCAGTTGGTGGCAAAGGTGCAGGGCCACTTACTACAGGGGGATATTCAGCTGCGCGGGCGTATGGCCGGCAAGCAGTTTGTGCGTAAACTCGCCCTGAAAATAGACGGCGGCAGCGATACGCGGGGTATTGGCAGTGTCTGGGCGCGCAGTAAGATACAGGCGCTGCGGGACCAGCAGCTTGAGTCTGGGGAGCACTCGGATGCCGGCCAGGCTCTGCGCGAGCAGATTTTACAAACCGCCTTGAGTCATCAGCTCGCCAGCCCCTACACCAGCTTTGTCGCCGTCGAAGAGGAAGTGGTGCGCAGCGCTGCGGAAACCTTATCCCGCAGCCCGGTCGCTAATATGACAGCGCAGGGGCAGGTATTGCAGCGCCAGGCCTATCCGCAAACAGCTACCGGCCTCTACGGGCAGTTGTTGGTGGCGGCGTTGCTGCTGATATTGGCCGCCAGCCTCCGGCGGGGTCGCGCTCTGCGCGGCCACTGGATGCACACTCTGCGCCGCTTCTTGCGCAGGGTGTTGCCGGACCCCCGCCAGTTGAGCGGTGATGGTGCGCTAGAGCGGGGAGGAGTGTAAGCGTGCTTCGTTCACTGCTCTTTGTATTGTGCCTGGGGGCGGGGCTGTGGCAGCTGGGATCTGCCAGCTGGCTCCTGGCCAAGGCGGAGTTGGCCCAGGTGCTGATCGATAGCGCCTGGGAGGAGCAGCTGCTGGGCGGGGCTCTGCAAAAGCCCTGGCCCTGGGCGGACACCTGGCCAGTGGCCAAGTTAAAGTTGGAAGGACAGTCGCCATTAATTGTTCTCAGCGGCGGTAGTGGCCAGGCGTTGGCTTTCGGCCCTGGTCTCTTAGCTGGGTCCGGCAATCCTGGCGAGCCTCGCACCACGGTTATTGCCGCACACCGGGATACTCACTTTGCGGGATTAGAGCGTGTCAGGCGGGGTACCTCCATTTACCTGCAGGATAAACGCGGACGCTGGCATACTTATCGGGTTGCGGAAATGCGAATTGTGGACAGTGAGAGAGAGCGTTTGCCGATCTTTGCCGAGCGGGGTTTATTGCTGGTGACTTGTTACCCCTTTAATGCCCTGGCGGCTGGTGGCCCGCTGCGTTACTTGGTCTACGCTGAATATCAACCCGGTGGGGAGCTGGTTCAGCTGTGACTGATGTCTTTGTTTGAGACTCGATTTTGTAGTTCATTTTCTCAAAAATTCCACTAAATGTTCCGGTGAAACGGCCAAACGGCAAATAATTGTTTTGCTCTTTTGTTTTATTTGTTACTAACCGTCCTATCTGGAAAATTTTTTGTAGTAATACTACAATTCCCTCCGCTAACAACCGGGGATGGGGTTTTGTCCGCCAGTCTGCGCGGGCCCCGGAACAAATAATCACAGTCAAACTAGGCACTTGCGGCAATTAATTGCGCCGCTTTCCTCACCGTCATATTCGAGTAAAGATTCACAAACTTTGCATTTACGCCAACAAAGTTGGTGAATTGGCGGAACCAAGAAAAAAAGGAAGCTTTTTTTTGCTCGCGCTGTAGTTTGCCCGCGTACCGATTTTTGAGAAATAGACCGACTCGACGTCGCCTAATTCGCCGAGGAGCACTTGATGCACGAAGATACCGATAACCTCGAAACGCAGGAGTGGCTGGACGCGCTGCAAGCGGTTATCCGCTATAGCGGCAAAGAACGCGCAGCCTTCCTCCTGAAGCAGCTGTCTGACCGCGCTACCGATGTAGGCGTACAATTGCCTGCGGCAATCACCACTCCCTATCGCAACTCCATTCCGCCCAATGCGGAAAAGCGTATGCCTGGCGACTTATTTATGGAGCGCCGCATTCGCTCCCTGATTCGCTGGAATGCCCTGGCGATGGTGGTACGTGCCAACCAGAATGACGATGGCCTCGGCGGCCATATCTCCAGTTTCTCCTCTGCGGCCACACTCTACGATGTGGGCTTCAACTACTTCTTCCGTGGCAATGAAGGTGAAGAGCGCGGCGACCTGATTTTCTTCCAGGGTCACAGTGCACCGGGTATTTATGCCCGCTCCTACCTGGAAGGGCGTTTCGATGAAGAGCAGCTGGACAACTTCCGCCGCGAAGTGAACGGCAATGGCCTGTCCTCCTACCCGCACCCCTGGCTGATGCCAGAGTACTGGCAGTTCCCCACGGTCTCCATGGGATTGGGGCCGATCCAGGCGATTTACCAAGCGCACATTATGCGCTACCTGTCTGCCCGCGGCCTGTCCCCGCGCGGCGATCGCAAGGTGTGGGCTTTCCTTGGTGACGGTGAGTGTGACGAGCCGGAAACCCTGGGCGCAATTTCCCTGGCTGGCCGCGAGCAACTGGAAAATCTGGTGTTCGTGGTTAACTGTAACCTGCAGCGTCTGGACGGCCCGGTACGCGGCAACGGTAAGATCGTGCAGGAGCTGGAAGGCGTATTCCGCGGTGCCGGTTGGAATGTTGTCAAAGTACTCTGGGGCCGCCTGTGGGATCCGCTGCTAGAGAAAGATGACAAAGGCCTGTTGCAGAAAGTCATGGACGAAGTGGTCGATGGCGAGATGCAGAACTTCAAGGCCAACGGCGGCGCTTATACCCGCGAGCACTTCTTCGGCAAATACCCGGAGTTGCTGGAGCTGGTTAAGGATATGTCCGACGATGAGATTATGAAGCTCAATCGCGGCGGCCACGATCCTTACAAGGTATACGCAGCTTACGCAGCGGCGATGGCCCACAAAGGCCAGCCCACCGTGATCCTGGCCCAGACCGTTAAAGGTTACGGCTTAGGCTCCGCCGGCGAAGCGGCGATGGATACCCACTCCGTGAAGAAGCTGGACCTGGATTCCCTCAAGCGTTTCCGCGATCGCTTTGCCATTCCGCTCACCGATAAAGAGCTGGAAGAAGTTCCTTACTACCGCCCATCTCCGGACAGCCCGGAAATGAAATATATGGCGGAACGCCGCAAGGCCCTGGGCGGTCCGGTTCCCCGTCGCCCGGTTGAGTGCCCGAAACTGGAAGTTCCCGGTCTCGATGCCTTCAGCGCACTGACCAAAGGCTCCGGTGAGCGCGAAATCTCCACCACCATGGCATTTGTCCGCGCTATCGCGGCCTTGGTAAAAGACAAGAATATCGGCAAGAACATTGCGCCGATCGTTCCCGATGAAGCCCGTACCTTTGGTATGGAAGGCCTGTTCCGCCAGCTGGGTATCTATTCCTCCCAGGGGCAGCGCTACACCCCGGTGGATCACGGCCAGATCATGTATTACAAGGAAGATAAGAAAGGCCAGGTGCTGGAAGAGGGCATCAACGAAGCCGGTGCTATGTCCACCTGGATGGCGCTGGCCACGGCCTACAGCAACCACGGCGTGCCGATGGTGCCTTTCTATATCTACTACTCCATGTTCGGTTTCCAGCGTATCGGCGACCTGGCCTGGGCCGCTGGCGATATGCAGGCGCGCGGCTTCCTGATCGGTGCCACTGCTGGTCGTACCACCTTGAACGGTGAGGGTCTGCAGCACCAGGATGGCCACAGCCACGTACTGTCTTCCACTATCCCCAACTGCCGCAGCTACGACCCGGCTTACGGTTATGAGCTGGCGGTGGTTATGCAGCGCGGCTTGAAAGAGATGTACGAAGAGCAGAAGAACCTCTTCTACTACATCACTATCGAGAACGAAAACTACCTGCAGCCGGAAATGCCTCAGGGCGTGGAAGAGGGCATTATCCGCGGTATCTACAAGCTGCAGTCCAATGTCAAGAAAGGCGCCAAGGGCAAAGCGGCGAAGAAACATGTACAGCTGATTGGTGGCGGTACTATTTTGCGCGAAGTACTGGCAGCGGCGGATATCCTCGCCGACCAGTTCGGTGTGACCTCCGATGTCTGGAGCCTTACCTCCGCTGTGGAATCGGCCCGTGAAGGCCAGGATGTGGCGCGCTGGAATATGCTGCACCCGGAAGCCGAGCCGCGCAAAGCCTGGATCACTGAGCAGTTCGAAGGCAATACCTCCCCGGTTATCGCCTCCACCGACTACATCCGTTCCTATGTGGAGCCACTGCGCGAATTTATCGACGGTGAACTGACCACCCTGGGTACCGATGGTTTCGGCCGCAGTGACAGCCGCGAGCAGCTGCGTCGCTTCTTCGAAGTGGATCGCAACTACGTGGTGATCGCCGCACTGAACGGCTTGGCCAAGCAGGGCGTTATTGATGCGAAAGAGGTTGCGGAAGCAATCGTGAAGCTCAATATCGACGCCGAAAAAGTTAATCCACGCATCAGCTAAGAGAAGGCAAAACTCCTATGGCAAAACAAGTCATTAAAGTGCCTGATCTCGGTGGTGCCGATCAGGTGGATGTGATTGAAATTTCTGTTGCTGTCGGCGATACCGTCGCGCAAGAGGATTCACTGATTGTGGTGGAGGGCGATAAAGCCTCCATGGATGTGCCAGCCCCAGTGGCTGGCAAAATCCTCAGCATCAGTGTGAAAGAGGGCGATAAGGTCTCTGAAGGCGACGTGATTGGGGAAATCGAAACCGATGTGGCGGAAGCGCCGGCAGAGGAGCCCGCTGCGGCCCCCGCCAAGCAAGAAGCTGCACCAGTTGCAGAGCCTGTGGCTGAAGCCCCTGCGGCAGCGGCGAGCAGCGAGCCGAAAGAGGAAACGATCCAGATCCCGGATCTGGGCGGTGCTGATGCGGTTGATGTGATCGAGATCAGTGTACAGCCCGGTGATGTGGTTGAAGAGGGGGACTCCCTGATTGTGGTGGAAGGCGATAAAGCCTCTATGGATGTGCCTTCCCCCAGTGCCGGTACCGTGGTTTCTATCGCCGTTAAAGAAGGCGACAAGGTTTCCACAGGTGACACCTTGGGCGTGTTGAAAGTAGTTGCTGCAGGCGCCGCCGCGCCCGCTACTCCGGCTGCAGCCCCTGCAGCGACAGCGCCTGCCGAGAGCGCGCCACAGCAGGCATCTGCGTCTGTTGAGCCCCCGGCAGTGCCGCAGAAAGACTATCAGCTGGAGCGCAACCTCACCGCAGCAGCCCAGGTTTACGCCGGCCCCGCCGTGCGCAAACTGGCCCGCGAGTTGGGCGTTACCTTGAATAAGGTGAAGCCCACCGGCCCGCGCAACCGGGTCTCCAAGGACGATCTGCATAATTACATCCGCGAGCAGGTGAAGAAAGCTGAAAGCGGCGCGGTTGGTGTCGGCGGTGGAATCGGTATCGCCAAGATGCCGGATATCGACTTTAGCCAGTTTGGCCCGGTGAATGTGGAGCCGATGAGCAAGATCCACAAGATTACCGCAGCCAACATGTCGCGCAACTGGCTCAATGTGCCTCACGTCACCCAGTTTGACGATGCGGATATCACAGAGCTGGAAACCTTCCGCAAGTCCATGAAGGCCGAGGCGGAGAAGCGCGGAGTGAAGCTCACCCCAGTGCCTTTCCTGCTGAAAGCGGTAGCCGCAGCCCTGCGTGCAGAGCCGAGCTTTAATGTGTCCCTGCACAACGATGGCGAGCACATTGTGCGCAAGGACTATGTGCATGTGGGTATGGCAGTAGATACTCCAAAAGGCTTAATGGTGCCGGTTATCCGCGATGTGGATAAGAAAGGCCTGTACGAGCTGGCGGCAGAGGCCACTGAAATGGCCCTGAAAGCCCGCGATGGCAAGCTGAAGCCCAACGAGATGCAGGGCGCCTGCTTTACCATTTCCAGTTTGGGGGCTATCGGCGGCACCGGATTTACCCCGATCGTCAATTCTCCGGAAGTTGGTATCCTCGGTGTTTCCAAGCTGGCGATGAAGCCGGTGTGGAACGGTAAGGACTTTGAGCCTCGGCAGATGTTGCCCTTGGCGCTCTCCTACGATCACCGCGCGGTAAATGGCGGAGATGCCGGACGCTTTATGACTTATTTGGTCAGCGTGCTGGCGGATGTGCGCAGACTGTTGCTGTAATTGTCAGCGAGTTAAAGTCAGTAAAAAAAAGCGGCCAATCGGCCGCTTTTTTTATAGTCAGGGCTAAATTGCATATAAGTAAGTTAGCCTTTAAGTGGAAATGAAATATTCGCCGCGAAAAACATCAATAAGATGATTTGTGCGCAAATCGATTCTGGGTTGCTGGCTGCTAATGCCTCGGCAGCTAGACTCATAGAGAGGCTACTATCATCGCAGCACTGAAAATGTGAGGTGTCGGATTATGGGACCTACAAGGAAATTCGCGTTGCCGCTTGTGGCGGTATTTGCGATGCAGGGCTGCTTGTTTTTGCCTGCGGACGAAGTGGAGGGTGAAGACCCTTTCTTTTATGAGGCAGAGGCTGCCGGACAAAGCGCCAGCTTTGTGGAAGTCGGCAGTAACCACACAAAATACCCACAACCCCTTACCGCCAAAAGCGAATGCGAGGCGGCGGATTGCGTAGATAGCTTGCAGGACTCCATGGCCTGGTTTTTCCCTATATTGCGGGTTTACTAACGACAGTAGCCGAGCCCAGTGTGGAGCTGTTGCGAAATAGCCGGATCTAAAAGTGCGTGGATTCTGTCCGCGCGGTGCTGATACGGAGCGCTACCATGCAAAAGTTTGCGATATTTATTTCTGCCTTGTCGATGGGTGTATTCCTTGAGGGTTGTGGAACCCCCGATACGCGCAATCAAGTGGTTTATCCCGTAAGCCCGCCAATTCCCCGCCATGCGGAATACCGGGGTTATCCCTCTTCTCACTCTTCTCACTCTTCTCATTCCTCCCATGTGCCAGATGCACCTGCGTCTCCAACAAGCTGCCCGGGGGATTCTGAGGAGCTGGCGCCGGGTTCTATTTGTCCACCCAGTGCCCGTTGTTTTGACATTTCCGGTGGAAGGCGTTGTATTTCCTATGAAAATTAGCGTTGTTTTTTTTCTTATTCTTGTAGCGCAGTCCCTGGCGGGCTGCGTGGCTGACGGTTTCGGTTATGACTTAACCGGCACGGCAACTTACTACACCTACAAAACCACTCCGGTGCCACCGGATGAACTTACAGCATTCCCGCGTTTTTGTCTGGCCGGTGATCCCTATATGGGAAGTCTCGACAACTGTATTGCCGAGGGTGTGCACTGCTATCAACTGGACACCGGTGATTGGTGTGAAGGGCCTTATTCACCATTTGAGTTGAGTTACAGTTTCTACTGACCAAGTAATTTTCCGCTAGTGCCGCTTTTTGAGTCGGTGCGAAATGGTGGTATGGGGGCACGCAGTTTATTTTGACTCCATTGTTTTTTCCTGAGTGGAGTAAAAATTAAGACTGGATCGTTTTATTTTGGGATGCCGATTTAAACAGGTTTAATAATGAGGGGTGCCAATAGAAGCTGGATGCGAAATGTAATTGTCGCAGTGGATCAGCTGGGAAATGCTATTGCCGGTGGTAATCCCGATGCAACAATATCGGCACGCTGTGGGTATTTTTCCAGAGTGACGGAAACCCGTTTTCGCCACTATTGGAGATTTTTGGAGCGGGTGATTAATTACACCTTGATGCCAATAGATGGGCCGGATCACTGTTACCAGTCTTATCTGTGGGATCGCGCTGAGAAACACGAAGAGGGCAGTGACTATATGCGAGCGCTTCTGGGGGTGATCGTTATTATTTTTTGTGTACCCATGGGGTTATTGATTCGGGTTTATGTAATTTTATTTCCGAGAGCCCGCTGGAAAAAGGAAACGCGCAAATAGAAAAAAGCCCGGGCGCATAGCATTTATGCGCTCGGGCTAAGCGGGGTTAAGTGTTAGCTACTTGCTCCAGAGGTAAGTTACTCTCCTGGCTATCTGTAGTGCGGGCAGCTGATAGTTTGCCGCCGGCAATCTTGCGCAGGGCAACATAAAATACCGGAGTGAGGAACAGGCCAAACAGGGTTACACCGATCATGCCGGTAAATACGGTAATGCCCATGGCATTACGCACCTCAGCGCCAGCGCCGCCGGCCAATACCAGTGGAACAACACCGGCAATAAAGGCGACTGAAGTCATAATGATCGGGCGCAGACGCAGGCGGCAGGCTTCCAGTGCAGCCTCGACAGTGCCTTTGCCTTCCATTTCCAGCTCGCGAGCAAATTCCACGATTAAAATAGCGTTCTTACAAGCGAGCCCCATCAGTACAACCAGCCCGACTTGAACAAATACATTGTTGTCGCCGCCAGTAGCCCAGACACCAAATAGTGCAGCCAGCAGACACATGGGCACGATCAGGATCACCGCCAGTGGCATTACCCAGCTTTCATAGAGGGCGGCCAGCACCAGGAATACCAGTAGTACTGCGAGAGGGAAAACCACCATGGCGGCATTGCCCTGGTTGACCTGCTGGAAGCTGAGGTCGGTCCACTGGATTTGCATGCCCGGTGGCAGGGCTTGGCTGGCAACCTGCTCAACCGCTGCCAGTGCCTCGGAAGAAGACAACATGCTGGGATCGGACTGCCCCATCAGGTCGGCTGCGGGATAGCCGTTGTAGCGGATCACCGGATCGGGTCCGTAACTCTGGCGCAGGGTCACCATGGTGCTGATGGGCACCATCTCCCCATTCATATTGCGAGTGTAGAGATTATCGAGATCCTGCACTTCATCGCGGAAGGGTGCATCAGCCTGGGCAACGACCTGGTAGGTGCGGCCGAAAAGGTTGAAGTCGTTGATATACATAGAGCCGAAGTAGAGCTGCAGGGTGCCGAACAAGTCGTCCATGCGCACACCTTGAGCCTTGGCCTGTAGTCGATCCACTTCCGCGTCCATCTGCGGCACATTGGCCTGGTAGGAGCTGAAGGGGTAGCTGAGGCCGCTGGCTTGGCTCAGGGCACCAGCCAACATATTGGTGGCGTTTTGCAATTCACCGTAGCCGGCACCGCGACGGTCCTGAACATAGAGGGAGTAGCCGGAGCCGGCACCCAGACCGAAGATGGGCGGCGGCATAAAGGTCATGGCAAAGCCTTCCTTGATCTGTGAGATCTTGCCATTTAGCTCCGCAGCGATTTCCTGGGCACTGCGCTCACGTTCATCGAAATCGTCGAACAGGATAAATACAGTGCCCACGTTGGGGGTGTTGGTACCTTGCAGGGCATTGAAGCCGACAAAGGCCGCGGCGTTGGCAACACCTTCGGTTTCCAGGGCCAATTCACTCACGCGGCGAGCAACTTCCTCGGTGCGGTCCAGGGAGGCACCTTCCGGCAGGCGGATACTACCCACCAGGTAAGTCTTATCCTGAACCGGAATAAAGCCGCCGGGCACCTGTTGGAACAGGGCAAAAGTACCGCCGAGCAATATCAGGTAAACACCAAATACGATACCGCGACGCTTGAGGCTGCCACCCACGATCCGCTGGTAACGCTCGGAATTGCGCTGGAAGAAGCGGTTGAACGGGCGGAATATCCAGCCGAACAAACGCTCAATAATGCGCGCGGGCATATCCGGTTTGGCGCCGTGAGGCTTCAACAGAGTTGCCGCCAGAGCCGGAGATAGAGTCAGAGAGTTGATCGCGGAGATAATGGTGGCGATGGCAATGGTGGTGGCAAACTGGCGGTAGAACTGGCCGGTGATGCCGTCTAAGAATGCCATGGGCACAAACACCGCGCAGAGCACCAGGCTGATCGCGACAATCGGACCGCTCACCTCGCGCATGGCTTGGTGGGCAGCGGCTAAAGGCGTCAGTCCCTCCTCGATATTCCGCTCGACGTTTTCCACCACCACAATGGCGTCATCCACCACAATACCGATGGCCAGCACCATGGCGAACAGGGTTAGGGTGTTGATTGAGAAGCCCAACATCAACAGCACCGCAAAGGTGCCGACAATAGATACCGGCACGGCCAACAGTGGGATCAATGAGGCGCGCCAGGTTTGCAGGAACAGGATAACCACCAGAACCACGAGCAGCACGGCTTCCAGTAGGGTCTTGATCACTGAGCTGATGGAGGTGCTAACAAAAACCGTGGGGTCGTAAGCGACTTCCCACTTGAGGCCTTCCGGGAACTGGTCATCCAGTTCAGCCATTTTCTCCCGTACCGCCGCAGAAACTTCCAATGAATTGGAGCCGGGGGATTGGAAAATAGGGATAGCGACAGCCTGGCGGCCGTTGAGCAGGGCGCGCAGGGAGTCCTGGGAAGAGGCCAGCTCTACACGGGCCACATCTCGCAGGCGGGTGATCTCACCATTATTGCCGGTCTTGAGTACAATATCGCCAAACTCCTCTTCACTTTCCAGGCGGCCTTTGGCGTTAATGGAAATGAGGAAGTCGGATCCGTTCGGCATGGGGGAGGCGCCGATCTGGCCGGCGGAAACCTGTACGTTCTGCTCACGCACGGCACTGACAATATCGGCAGCAGTAATGCCTACGGCGGCGGCTTTCTGCGGGTCCACCCACAAGCGCATGGCGTAGTCACCGGAACCGAATACGGCGGCGAGGCCTACGCCGGGAATGCGCGATAGCTCATCGCGAATATGCAGTACGGCGTAGTTGCGAATATAGGTAGCGTCGAGGCTGTCGTCAGGTGAAATCAGGTGCACCGCCATCATCAGGTTTGGCGACTGCTTCTGGGTAGTAACACCTTGCAAGCGGACATCTTCGGGCAGGCGCGGCAGGGCCTGGGACACCCGGTTTTGCACCTGTACCTGGGCTTGGTCCGGGTCGGTGCCCAACTCAAAGGTCACGTTCAAAGTCAGGGTGCCGTCACTACCAGCCACTGACTTCATGTAGATCATATTTTCCACGCCGTTAATCGCTTCTTCCAGCGGCGTGGCTACAGTTTCTGAGATCGTCTTAGGGTTGGCGCCAGGATAGCGAGCACTTACTTGCACGCTGGGGGGCACAACTTCGGGATATTCGCTGACCGGCAGTGAGGGAATACTGATCAGGCCGACGACGAAAATAATGATCGACAACACGGATGCAAATATCGGTCTGTCGACAAAGAAACGGGAAAAATTCATATACTGCTACTCCGAGAGCGACTTAGTCAGCCGCTCGGATTCCATTGATAGGATTAGCTGAATGTATGGGCTCACTTCGGCAAGCCCCTTGCTCTTTGTTTAGTGGCCGGCGACTTGGGTCGCCTTTACCTGCTCCTGCATGGCCACCATTTCCGGTGCGACGGGCATGCCCGGGAAGAAAATCTTTTGCAGGCCATTCACCACAATTTTCTCGCCGGGCTCCAGGCCGCTGCGGATAACAACGAGGTCACCTTGACGTTGGCCAGCGACCACGGGGCGCTTTTCGGTGACATTACTGTCGTTGACGATGTAAACATACCGGCGGTCCTGATCGGTAAGAACCGCTTTGCTATTGATTAAAACTGCCTGTGAAACCTCTTCAATTGGCATTTCCACCCGGGCAAATTGCCCTGGTCTGAAAAAGCCGTCCCTGTTGTTAACCACAGCGCGGAACTGAATAGTGCCGGTATGGCTGTTCAAGCGGTTATCAATAAAGTCCAACTCTCCACTGTGTGGATAGCCCTGCTCACCGGCGAGACCTACGCGCACAGCAGGTTTTTGCCCGCTATTAAGTAAGTCGCGGCCCTTAGCAAAAGTCTGTTCGTCACTTTCGAAATACACGTACATTGGGTCGACAGAGACCAGCGTTGTCAGCAGGGTGCTGTCGGCATTGGCGAGATTGCCTTGAGTAACCAGGGCGCGGCTTACTCGGCCACTTATTGGTGCTTTAACTTCAGTGTATTGAAGGTCCAACTGGGCATTTTCCAGCGCTGCCTCGGCGGCGCTGAGGGCCGCTCGGGCCGAATCTCGCGAAGCGATACGCCGATCGTATTCCTCGCGGGAGATGGCTTTGCTGTTGAGTAGCTGTTTTGCCCGGCCGGCTTGCTTCTCGCTATAGGAGAGGTCGCTGCGAACCCGAGCCAGGTCTGCGCGGGCGGCGCGTTCGCGAGCTTGGTAAGGGCGGGGGTCAATGGTGAATAGGACATCGCCCTGTTTGACCAGAGTTCCCTCGGCAAATGAAACCTTGTCGATATAGCCGCTAACCCGTGGGCGCAGTTCAACGGTTTCTGGGGCTGCCACACGGCCGGTAAAGCTGCGCCACAATGTCGTATTTCCTGCAGATACCTGGGCGACCTCCACGGCTGGGGGAGGCGGTTGTTGACCGCTGGGTGCGTCACTGTTGCAGCCGGCGAGTACCAGTGCAGATACGCCGAATAAAACCGTCGTTAATTTTCTTACCATTACGCGTGTACTCCCTTTGCTACGGAGGGGGAAGGGCTATTGGGTGCTTCTCCCAGTAAGGGCGTAACTCTAGCGGTGGCCAAGTTGGTTGCGGTATTCGGGAACTGTTAATTGATTGCCTATTTCTACTTAAGGCGTGCTTTTGGGTTGGAAGGATCACATTCTGGAGGACGTGTAAAGAACTGGATATATAACTAGTTATCGCAAAAAGTGATTAAGATATTACAGCGACTGTAGGGCTATTAATCGGTTATGGTTACCTATTACTGCACAGTAATTGCCCAATCCTGCAAAACTACACGGAAATTGCCTAAAACTCCGTATACTCTGTGCCACTTCGTGTTGAGTCGTGGAATTGTTAGCGGGCACAAGGGGAGCATATGAGCATTGAAAAAAGAGCGGAATTCAACTCTGTCGCCATGGATATGGAGTCGATACGGCAGAAACTGATTGCCTCCCTGATGCGTCAGGCACCGGAACAGGGATTAAATGAAACAGTACTGGGTGGTCTCTCCCTGATTCGCTGCAACGAGCCGGGAGCCTGTGCGGCATCGGTGTATACACCGTCCCTGAATTTTATTATTCAAGGCCGCAAGACCTTGGAGCTGGGAGACCGGGAAATTTCCTATATGCCGCTGAGCTATGTGGCAACCTCAGTGCACTTACCGATCCTGGGACGTGTTGAAGACGCTTCCTTGGATACTCCATTTCTCGGCGTAAAGATAACGATCGATCCGCAAGAGGTGGCAGACCTGGTTATGGAGCTGGGTGATAAGGCGCCGGGTGTGGAGGCTGGCTACGACTGTCCCGAAGTCAGCTGCGGCCTGTGCCTGACCAAAATGGATTACGGTATGCTCGATGCGCTAAACCGGCTGGTCTCCTTGCTGGATAGCCCTAAAGATGTCCCGATACTGGCGCCATTAGCCCGGCGTGAGATTATCTATCGCGCCCTGATGGGGGAGATTGGCGCGCGGATGCGCAAGTTTGCCATGGTAGATAGCCAGGCGAACCGGGTATCCCGGGTGATTGAGGTGCTAAAAGACCGCTTCTCAGAACCGCTGCGTATCAGTGACTTGGCCGACCAGGCCAATATGAGTGAGTCATCCCTATATCACAGCTTTAAGCAGATCACCCGCATGTCCCCGTTGCAGTTCCAGAAAAAGCTGCGCTTACATGAGGCGCGACGCCTAATGTTGACCGAGGGACTGGAAGCGGCTTCCGCCAGCTATCGGGTTGGCTATGAGAGCCCCTCTCATTTCAGTCGTGAATACAGCCGCATGTTTGGTCTTCCGCCCCGCGCGGACGTGATTAAATTGCGCGGTGAACAACGGGTCCCAGCTTAATTTGAAACTGGGTTGCCCTGCTTCAAAACAAATAAGCTACACCACCCTTCGGGACTGATATCGCCCTCCACAACCAGGCAGGCATTGGGGGGCTCAAACAGCTGACAGTCCACGCACTTTTTCCCATCCTTGGGAGTATCCTGGTAATTTACCTTGTCTTTTTGCGCTTTGATTTGGGCCTGAGCTGAGGGTGTTGAAATAAATGTGGCAGGAATTAAAAGTAGCGATGTTCCTGAAAGCTTAAGAAAGTGGCGACGGGAGTTGTCTAGAGGCTTTTCCATAAATGAACGCCTGAATGATGAAAATAAGTTTCTGGCATTCAGGTTAGCTGGAGAAGGGAGTTTTGCTCAAATTAAAGGCTTTGTTTTAAGCGGTAATCTTATTCTATTTGTTAAATTGGAGACTGCGCCATGTAGGCGCCGTCTGTTTTTACTTCTTTACTTGGTTACGCGTATTTTAGCTACAGATTTATCTCCGCTGCGAGATACGACCCGAACCTTTAAGCCGTAAGGTGTGATAGCGCGGCCGGCATCTGGTATTTCTTCGTTGCTATAGCTCCGGGTGTCATTAAACAGTGGGTAGCGGCGGTTGTGAGTGTCACTTAAGAGTATGCCGTAGTCCTCGAGTAAATCCAGAACCATGTCGTCGGCTCTCTCGATGTTAAATGTGGCATCGTGAACCTGATAGCGGGTACTGGCAACGGAATCATCACTCCATCTCAATACATTTTGGTCGGCATCAACAACTCCGAGGAAGCCATTTCCTGGGTGTACGCCAACCCAGTTATTATCGTAGCTGGAATCTACGTACCAAACCAAGAGGCCTTCTGTGAAAGTGAGCATCTCGCCGGCTACATTCACATGTGCCAATCCGGCATCAACGCCGCGATGCGTACGCCATTCGAGTAAGTAGTAGTGATCGTGCTCGAGATAGCCTGGGTTTCGGCTAAAGCCTGCAAGGCTAAAGTTGCCATCAGTTTCAGCATCATCGAAAAGGAATGTTGTGTCATTAATTTCGATGCTGATGTCATCGGCAAAAAGACCTGAATTCGCTACGGCGCCATCAGTAATATAGGTAAGTGAAAGGCTAATTTCTTGCCCGGCGTAAGCGCTTAGATCGAATGCAACGTCAATCCAGCCCTCGGAGCTACCAGTAATACCATTACCTGGATTGGTGCCGTTGGGGTTGGTATCTGTAGTTACTGAACCAGGAATGGAGACAAAGCCATCACCGGAATCTACCATGATCGCGGCGTAATCCCAATCCAGCTCAATGTCGTACCAAGCTTTGAAAGAGAGGCTTGCTGTTTCTGCATTGTTCAGATCAACAGATATTGTCATAGAGTTTTGCAGGTTGTTGCCGCTACCGCTGAAGTAGGCGTATTCTCCACTGCTGGGTTCGGTAACTATTTCTTGTTTTGCTGGTAGGTCAATTCGGACTGCATCGTTATTGGTCCCCTTATTAACCGCTTCATCGAGTAGCAACTCGATACCGCGGCGAGGAATTTCATCTAGTGCAATAGTTTCACCATGAAGCCAGTTCCCACCATGGTTGTGTTGCAGGTATTCCTTGGCATAGGCAGAGAAGCCGGTGGGCTCTGAACCCGGAATAATACCGGCCCAGCTACCACTGGACATAATGGACCAGGAGGAGACGGGTTCACCGCGACCGCTACCATCGGTATCGTATTCATCGGGCAAGCCCAAATCATGGCCATATTCATGGCTGACAACCCCTGCAGCGGCGTCCGCCGGCTGAATGGTGTAATCATAAGCAGCCATAGTGCCGCCCCAGTAATCTACCTCCGCAGTAGTTCCTTCAAGTGAATAGACGCTGCCAAGGTTCCAACGGTGAGACCAAATGGCGTCTTCACCCAGTTGCCCGCCACCTGCTTCTTCACCAACCGAGGAGTGGAAGATCATGATGTGGTCTACCAAACCATCTGCTTCCCAAAAATCGCCATCACCATCCAAGTCGTAGCGGTCTTCAATATCAAAATCTGACAGGTTTACTGTGGGGTCGGCAGCTGCAGCTTCCAGGGCCTCACGAATTAGGGAGCGGGCATCTCCATCGGTGTTATTGCCGTAATAAGCTGCTGGCTGGCTGGCCATATACCAACCTGCTACAGAGCCTTCAACTGAGTAGCTGTTACCGGATTGCTGCCAGTAAAACTGTTGCATGGATAGCATGTTTTCCCCATTGGGGCCTTCAAAGCCGTTTTGGGAGAAAAGCAAGTTAGCGTAATGTTCAGCGGCGTAATCCGCGTAGTACATATCACTTTCCCCTGGCTCGATGCTGTTATGGGGAAAATCGGGGAACTCCATCAAAATAGCGAGAACCCGTGCAGTTTGGGCTTCACCGTCGTAGCTCTCTAGTTGAATGTTTCTAGGGTGGCGGCTGCCATGGTTGCGGTGAAGGGAGCCTTTGCCCCTTTTAAGCCGGGGGTGATGTCCTCCTCGGGCATCGCGCATCATTGTTACGGTATTGCTGGAAAGATCTTGAGCCCCATTAATGCTATGGGTGGCCCGCTCTTTTAAGTATACCTTTAAAGTGCGTTCAGCTTCTGCAATAGAGGCATCTTGGCTGATGCGCCCAGAGCGCTTGAGCATATCAATTAATTTGGCTTCATTGGCAATGACCAAGTCAACTTGATCACCACCCTTTTGATATGAATTAATCGCCTGGGCATTGGCTGCCATCAGGCTTAGTGCAAGTGTGCTGGCGGAGAGCAAACTATTTATTTTTAACATAGTCCCTTCTTGTGCGTTTCGAGGTAAAATAAAGCTAGATTTGAAACCTGACTAAAATAGAATTTTTTATAGTAGTCAGGTTTCGAACTTTGGTAGCTTGGTTTTTTTATTGTCGGCTACAAAGGGATGACGTTTTTGTAGGAGCTGGCCGCAATATTTTTGTGGGGAGGCGGAATGATTTTACACCTTAGTATTACTTTTACGTGATTTTATAGTGTTTTTTAAAAGTAAAAATTCATTAGCTTATCAATAACAATGGGTTAATAATGTAAGGTGTTGCTCACTTATGTGTTTTGTTTTTCCAGGGCATCCAAAGGCAAATCTGTAAGCCTCCATTAGGGCGGTTTAAAAGCTGAATATGTCCATCATGAGCATCAATGATTTCTCTACATAGAGCTAATCCCAAGCCCACGCCTTGCTCTTTTGTTGAGAAGAAGGGGAGTAGTGCCTGCTCAAGTACTTTCTCACTCATCCCGCAACCTCGGTCGTAGAGTACTAGCTTCTGTCCAAAACTGTCGGTGCTAACTTCAAGTTCAATATCTTTGCTATCGCTACCAGCTTCTCGTGAATTCTTAATTAGATTTAGTAGGGCTTGCTCTATTTGGATGGGGTCAAAGTAACCGGGTTCATCTGGCAGGCTTCCCTTAAGGGAAAAAGCTTGAATTGGCATTATGCGATTGACTAGCTCCTGCCAGCTAATAGTCTCACAGCTTGGAGCGGGTAGTTTGGCAAAAGAGGCGTATCCCTGAGTGAACTCTGTCAGGTGTTTACAGCGGTCTGCAATAATATCGAAAACCTTCTCCAGAGCCTGTTCTTTTCCAGGTTTTGTTACCAGCATTTTTCCAGAATGCGCAAGTGATGAAATTGGGGCTAAAGAGTTATTCAGCTCATGGCTGATTAAACGGATAACTTTTTTCCAAACTTCTACCTCCGCACGAGTTAGCTCACGGGTCATTTCGCGTAAAACGATCAGTCGGTGTTTCTGTGTGTTTAAAACAAAAGTGCTGTTTCCGATATGCATGGAGTGGGGACCATTGATATCGGCATAATTAAACAGTCCATTCTTCCAACTGTTAATGGCGCTGGCTATTTCTTTGGGACTCTTGGATAAAAGCTTCTGTAAAAGTAGTCCTTGTATTGGCCTTCCATTATTAAGAAGTTGCTTGGCACTACTGTTTGAATAAATAATACGATCGTTTTGATCCACCAGTAGAAGAGCTTGGGGTGATGTTTGGATAACTGTATCCAAAAGGAGTTCCCGTTGATAAATATGGGCACGTTCCTTACGTAAGTGTTCCCCAATCTCGTTATAGAGAATTGTTATTTGTCGGAGTTCACTATCCTTGGGGTTTACTAGGGAGATTGAGAAATCGCCGTCACGAAAATTTAGCAGACCATTTTGTAGTGATTTTAGGGTGCTAGTTAGGGGGGCAAGTATAAGGCGAATCAGTACAATTAATAACGGCAATGAAATGATGAGTCCCGCTGACCAGGCGAGTGGTGGGTTAAAGCCAGCCCGAATGCCGAGCCAGGATATGGTAACACCAGCGACTAAGGGAATGGCCGCTGTTGCAATAAGGCGGCCTTCAAGTGAAAAATATTTCGACATCAATAGGGTATACCGTGTTTTTCCAGACGGCGGTATAGCGCTTGGCGGCTCATACCGAGTTCTCGTGCAGCCTGGGCAATAATTCCATTGCAGTTGGATAGTGTCTCTTGTAGCAGCTCTCGACTGGGCTCGAAACTCACTTCCACTTTATCGGATGGTGTTTGCTCAGGAAGTGCCAGGACGGCTTCATCGATAGTATCCTCCTGGCTTAGGACGGCTGCTCGCTGCATAACATTTTGCAGTTCCCGCACATTGCCGGGCCAATGATAGCGAGTAAGGGCGTTTAACGCTTGAGGAGATAGCTTTTTTGAATTGCCACTTTCCGCGAGGAAGCTTATCGCGAGGGGAGGGATGTCCTCAGGGCGCTCATGCAGTGGTGGGAGGCGCAGTTCTATAACATTGAGTCGATAAAATAAATCCTGGCGAAACTTGCCTTCCTCGATAGCCTTGTGGAGATCCCTATTGGTAGCACTGATTACCCGAACTTTAGTTTTGCGGGTTTGGCTGCTGCCTAAACGTTGGAATTCCCCGGTTTGTAGTACACGCAGTAGTTTCACCTGACCGCTGGGTGATAGCTCGCCAATCTCGTCGAGGAACAGGGTGCCGCCATCGGCGGCCTCAAACCTACCCTCCCGTGCCCGATTGCCGGCGCCGGTATAGGCTCCAGGTTCGGCTCCGAACAGCTCTACTTCCATCAGATCTTCTGGCAGTGCACCCACGTTAACTTTAATAAAAGGCCCTTCTCTAGATGAAGAGTTCGCCTGGACAATCTCAGCAATCTTCTCTTTGCCTGCCCCATTTGGCCCTGTGATCAGGATTGGAACTTCAGATTTCGCTACTTGAGTGGCCATCTCCAACAGCTTTTGCATTTTATCGCTGCGGTAAATTATGTCTTGTAGTAAAAAGTCCTCCCGTAATTGACTGCGAGCATTCAAAGCTTGTTGCTGGGATGCCTGCTGGCGCTTTTGTAATTCTCCCAACTCCAATAAATTGTTAATTGTGGATATTAGCTTATTATCATCCCAGGGCTTACCCAGGTAATCAGCAGCACCAGCTCTGACTAGCTCGACGGCCATTTCCAGTTGAGTCCAAGCGGTCAGCAGGATAATCGGAAGGTCCGGATTTATTTCCCGAATCGCGAAGAACAGTTCTTTGCCTTCTTGTCCAGAAGTTGTGTCAGCGGTGAAATTCATATCCTGGATAACCAGGTTGATATCGCTATTCTCTCGTAGTAGCTGTAAGCCGGCTTGAGGAGTAATCGCACAAAGTGGCTGCAAGTCATGCAGAGACAACAGGATCTCCAGGGCAGAAACGATACTGCTGTTGTCGTCAATAATAAGTACTTTGTCCATAGTTTCTAAGACACGCTATTAAGGCGCCTATTATGCAATGTGTTGATGGCGAGGGGGAGTGCTTGTGGCAGGTTTTCCCTGCCACAAATAGATTAGGGAGAGTTAGTGGGCGATATGTTGCTCAGCAGGTTTATGGTCGAAGCTGAGTACCCTCGCGAGCTGCCACTTTCCGTCTACCTGTTTCCAGAGATGAGTAAACTGTGAACTTTCCCGTAAAATCTCAGATTTGTCGTCATTGATGCCATAAAATCGATGGGTGCCTGACTGAATAGCACCGTAATGGTTAACAGGGTAGATTTTAGTGCTCTCGATTACCAGTTCACGACGTGCACGAATACCATTTCCATTCTCACGCTGTTTACACATATTGGTAATGGCATTGATAAACTCCTCTCCAGACTTTGCTGTTTGACCCCACTTGTCATGGTACATTTCAAAGTCATCGGTAACCAAGTTTTGTGCTTCTCTTAGATCACAATTATTGAATAATGCATCAAATAAGCGTTGGTCGGCTCTAGTAATTTGTTGTACTAGTTCTTCAGTTACTAGTGGGCCAGCAATAACCGGATGTTTTTCAGCTTGTGAGTTTGGGCTAATGAAGGTTAGCCCCACAAAAAATAAAGAAGATATTTTTTTTAACAAGATCAATGTCCCTATTGTTTATTTTCTGTAGTCTGGGCATGCCCGCCGGATGTGACAAATAAACCATGAAAAGTGAATAAAAAATTTTGACCTTTATTTGGGGGTGAGTAAGTAGTTCACCCCCTCAAGGTTGTTGTTTAAATACTTCGAGTGGCTGTTGCCGGTGATATATTCGCTGCTCGCAACGCTGGGGCAAGTGCAGCAGCAAGGCTGACCAAAAGGACAAGTAGTGCACAAACAACCAGGGGAACAATCGTTAAAGCAGGCTGTGAGTAATCGCGAACCATATATTGATTGGCAATCAGTGCCGCTGCACTTCCCACTGCGATACCCAGACTCGCTATCATTCCATTCTCAATAAGGAAATATCGGCTGATATTAGTACGGGTGGCCCCTAATGCACGTCTAACACCAATTTGCTTGGCCCTTTGATTAATCCAGAAAATGGTTAGACCTACAATGCCAAGAGCTACAATAAAGCTCAACATGGCTGCAACAATAGAAAGCACTTTAACCATCATATTGTCGATAGCATAGCTGCGCTTGACATACTTAGAGAGTGGTTCAACAGAGATTACTCGCTGAGGGTCCCGTTCAGAAAGCTTGTCAGCTAACACCTTCATTACCTCATCGCGTTTACCCGGCTCTGTACGTACTATATATTTTGCATAACGCCTATTTTTTATTTCTGGGTAAAACATCACATTGCCAGCTTTGGACCATCCAACCCAGGCTCCCAAATGCCGTTCTACAACTCCGACTATTTCCATCGGTTCAGAGCTACCACCGGAGAAAATTGGCCGCCCTATAGGATCCTGATTGGGGTAGAACTTGTCAGCAAGTTGCTGGGTGATAATGACAACAGGTTTTTTTGTAGCCTCGTGAGAGTTGCTGGCCTGCATATCTGCCTCGGTAAAGTTGCGACCTGCGACTAACTCTAAATTTAGGGTGTTAATAAAGTGTGGATCAACCTGATAGTAGTTGGCTCCCTCACCGCCGATCTCCTGATTGGCTTTATTGTGATATACCGAAGACGATCCTGATTGCGATAGAGGGATTTGTTGAGTGATCGAGGCATCGACAACATTTGGAAGTTGACGGAGAATCCCTAAATCGGCTCGTACCGCCCCAATTGTGTCGTAGTCTTTTGGTATTGCCATGAACCCAATAGTAATAATGTTGTCGACATCGATTCCTGTGGGCCGGTTTATCTTTTCTACTCTATCTTGGATTATTATTGCTGTGTTACTGATAATTGCCAGGGTTAAGCCAAGCTGAAGGGCAATCAGCAGTGCAGAAACTTTGTTGCGCCAGAGGGCGGACAGCATCGGTTTTAATTCAAGCATGGTCAGGCCTTACTGGGTTTTCAGGTAGATAGAAGGGTTGGTTTGACTGATCTTCAATGCTGGATAGAAACCTGCCAATAGGCTTGCGACAATAGCCAGGCCAATAGCCGCAACCATCATGACCCAATCCATAGTTGGAAGTGTGTCGATTTGGCCCATGGCCAGGTAGCGAATTCCGCTAAGGCCGAGTATGGCAAGAAAAATACCTGCTACTCCGCCGATGATTCCTATGGTTGCGCTTTCAATTAAGTGCTGGGTGAAAATCGCACTTCTACTTGCTCCCAAGGCGCGACGTACACCAGCTTCTGGTGCTTTGCGTAGAAATTTTGCCAACAATAATGCAACGGCATTGATAATACATACCAAGAGAAACGCCAAAGAAACCCACCCAAGAATGCGGTTGTCATCGCTGAGTACCTCATTGAGAACCAACCACTCAGATGGCTTACTCAAGGCAAACTTTAGTGGTCGCTCGAAACGTCCTTGAGCTTTCTCTTGCTGAATATAAGCACGAAGAAAATTTTCGTACTGTGCTTTTTGTTCGCTAGTTGTAAGTTCAACCCAGTATTGAACCCAGAGATATTCACTCTGTAGAAACTCTTCATATCCCTGCGGATCGGCATTGTCCCAGCCATTGGTGTTGCCCCAGCTGTGAATTTCCAATTTGCGGTGTAAGCCAAAGGGTATAAATAACTCTTCTACTGTATCAAACGGGCTGTTGTTGACATCATATACCTTTGGTGAGGGCTCCCAAGTGTCGATAACGCCCACTACCGTATAGGGTTCGTCGTTGAGTTTTATTGTCTTTCCAACGCTATTTTGACCAGAGAAAAGCTTGTCATTTGTCGGCTTGGAAAGCACAACTACTTGAGTAGGAGAGCTATCAGCAGATTTTTCCCAAGTGCCACCATAAACAAAGGGCACATCGAACAAAGCGAAAAAGTCTTGGGTAGTTACCCGGGTATGTGATTCAAAAGGTCTAATAGCAGAATTTTCAATCTCAACGGTAAAACCGTAGCGATGCATGGCAATTTGGCGGGTGGGAATATCTGAGCGCAATAACGCTTCGGCGTCCCGATAGGTCAGCTGCCAGGGTATTTCATTTTTACTTTTGTAAGCTTTATTAACATCCCAACTGTCTAGCTGTACGGCAAAGAGAACGTCGTCTTTGTGCTTTAAAGCATTCTGGGACATAGTGTAGTTCAGGGTCAGCACCGTCATAGAGGCGCCGACACCGACTGCAATAGCGGCAACCATTAAGCTGCTTAAAATTGGGGTTCCACGCAAACTTCGTAGGGCCAGGGAAATATAGTATCCAAACATGGTGCAGGCTCCTTAAGCAGTAACGGCAGCAGGCTGCTCGGGGACCGCACGTAAATCACAAACCTGCCCATCCACAATCTGGATGTTGCGATGGGCACGGCGAGCGAGTTCTGGATCGTGGGTAACCATCACGATGGTGGTTCCCCACTCGTTAATAAACTCCAGTAGCTCCATTACCTGGCGGGCCATTAAGGAGTCGAGGTTACCGGTGGGCTCGTCCGCAAGTAGAAAACGGGGTTCGCCAGCTAAAGCGCGGGCGATAGCGATACGTTGCTGCTGTCCACCGGAGAGCTGTGCCGGCAGGTGTTTAGCGCGTGCAGAAAGGCCTACCTGCTCGAGCACTTTTTCAATACGCTTGCGACGTTCTTTTGCATTGAAACCACGATAGCGCAGTGGAACGTCGATATTGTCGAATAAAGTTAGGTCGGGAATCAGATTAAACCCCTGGAAAATAAAGCCTATTTTTTCGTTGCGCAGATGTGAGCGCTGGCGGTCATTGAGATTACTGACATTCTCACCGTCGAGCAGGTATTCTCCACTGGTGGGCGTTTCCAGTAGGCCGGCGATGTTGAGAAAGGTGGTTTTACCGGAGCCACTGGGGCCGGTCACAGAAACAAACTCACCCTCTTTAACTTCAAGGCTGAAATCGCGCAGCGCATGTGTCTCGATAGTATCGGTACGGAAACTTTTACGGATATTGTTCATTTTCAACATTGCTATATTCCCTTTTTCTTAAACTTTAAATTATTAATTGATTTACTAAGGAGCTTTACTGAGCTCCAATTTGAATTCGGGGTTAGTCTGTCAGCGCAATTAGCTGGGCATTTTCGAGTTCCTCGGAAGAGGAGATAATGATTCTGTCTCCCTCTTGTAGGCCTGAGATAATCTCTACCTGTTTTAAGCCAAAGGCGCCTATCTGGATGGAAACTCGCTCTGCCTGTTGTTCGCTGTTCAAACGAAAGGCATGGTTGCCACCGCTTTGATCGAGGAAGCCACCGCGTTTGACCAACAGTACGTTATTGCGATTTTCCAGCAGTATGCGGGCGGTGAGGCGGAGATTTTGTCGAAGCTTTTTCGGCTGACTCTCAGTGAAACGAACCCGTGCGACCACCTGGCCGTTTATGACCTCGGGGGAGATTGCAGTAATTTCCCCTGGTAATTCTTTTCCACCGAGCTTGATTACCACGGCCATGCTGATACCCAGGTCGTCGGCATAGTTTTCCGGCACTTTGGCCTCGAGTTCAAAACTGGTGAGATCTACAACTGTAATAAGAGGCGCATTGGCGCCCACGGCGCTGCGCTGCGCCACAGCTAAGCTACCGACGGTGCCGTTGACCGGTGAGATAATGTTCAGCTCGCGTACACGGCGCTCAGTTTCTTCTACCTGAAGGCGTTGTTGTGAGACCTGGAGTTCCAGGTTCTGGGTTTCAAAGGTCAGTGATTCTTTTTCCAGTCCCGCATTTTGTACGGCTTGTTCGTACTCCAGCTGAGCGCGGGCCATATCGTCCTTGGTTTTTTCAAAATCCAGCCGCGAGATAATTTGCTTTTCCATAGACAGCTCTGCACGTCTCAACTCTCGCTTGGCAGCGGTGAGGTTGACTTTGGCGAGGTCGGCCTTTTGCTGGTTTTCCATATGCTGGCGTTTGGCCTGGATTTTCTGGCGCTGCAGGTTCACCGTCAGCTGGTTGAGTTGGGCGTTTTCCTGGGCCAGCTGATTGGATAGCTCCGGGCTGTCGACAGTGGCCAACAACTGCCCTTCGTCAACGGTATCCCCAGCTTTCACTGCAAACTTCACAATGCCCTGGGCTGGGCTGAAAAGCGTGGGGCTGTTTGCGGCGACCACTTGGCCCTGAACCACCAGATCCCGCACCAGGTCTCCTCGCTGGACCTGGGCGATATTGATTTGAGACAGGGAGAGGGTGCTGTCGACGGAGCTATTGCTGTGCCAGGAGTTGATACCCCAGATCAGGAATGCCACTGTCAAACTGGCAAATACCGAGGCTTTGACGACCTTTTTGTTCTTCCAAACCGGCACGGCTTCTATCTTGGTATCTTGCCTGGAAGTATCTCTAATCATTGCGGCTTTCCGTTTCTCTTACTGTTTTGCCTGTCATTGCTATTTGGATGCAGGCTTTTGGAAATTTGGATTCAGAGTTAAGAATCTGCTTGTTAGGAGGGGTACAGCAATAAGCATGCCAATAGTTAAGTTTTATTTAACATATTGATATAAAAGGATTTTTTTAGGTTTTTGTGTTTTTTTGTTTTCTTAATGGTGTCCGCAAAAAGTGTCCGGTGTCCGCCCTGTCTGCGGTCGGACGACAGTGGACAGTTCTGATATTTGTCAGAGGAAAAGTGGGGAGAGGGAGGCTGCGCCATGCGGGGTTGCTGCCGTTTATGGTAGAGTGCGCGGCCTTTTTTTGATCAATCTCAATTTAATTAGCTGTCTCCTATGTTTCCTTCGCTGCTTTCATCGACCAAAGCCGACTGGTTCGGCAACATACGTCGGGATGTTCTCGCCGGCCTTGTAGTGGCCCTGGCTTTGATACCCGAAGCCATCGCTTTCTCGATCATTGCGGGCGTTGACCCCAGGGTCGGGCTCTACGCCTCTTTCTGTATCGCCGTTGTGATTGCATTTGTCGGCGGTCGCCCGGGAATGATCTCCGCTGCCACCGGGGCCATGGCTCTGCTGATGGTGACCCTGGTGAAAGAACACGGGTTGCAATATCTGCTTGCGGCAACCTTATTGACGGGGGTACTGCAGATTATTGCGGGTTACCTGAAGCTGGGGAGCTTAATGAGTTTTGTCTCCCGGGCTGTGGTGACGGGGTTCGTCAATGCCCTGGCAATATTGATATTCCTGGCGCAAATGCCGGAATTGATCGGCGGTACCTGGGAAGTCTATGCAATGACTGCGGCGGGTCTGGGGATTATTTACCTGTTCCCTTATATCCCCGTGATTGGCAAGGCCGTGCCATCACCGCTGGTGTGTATTCTGCTCCTCACCGCAGTGGCAGTGACGATGGGATTGGATATTCGCACTGTCGGCGATATGGGTGAGCTGCCGGATACTCTGCCTGTGTTCCTCTGGCCAGAAGTTCCGCTTAACTTTGAAACCTTACAGATTATCTTTCCCTACTCCGCAGGTCTGGCCGTTGTGGGCTTGCTGGAATCCCTGATGACGGCGACGATTGTCGACGACCTGACGGATACTACCAGTGACAAGAACCGCGAGTGTAAAGGTCAGGGTATTGCCAATATTGCTGCGGGTACCCTGGGTGGTATGGCTGGCTGTGCCATGATCGGCCAGTCTGTTATTAATGTGAAATCCGGTGGCCGCGGCCGTCTTTCCACTCTGGTGGCCGGTATCGGCCTGCTGACACTGGTAGTGTTTATCAGTGACTGGGTTGCTGTGATCCCCATGGCGGCGCTGGTGGCAGTCATGATTATGGTCTCTATCGGCACCTTTGACTGGGGCTCCATCCGCAACCTGAAGCACTACCCACTCTCTACAAATTTGGTCATGCTGGCCACTGTGGTTGTGGTAGTGTGGACTCACAACCTGGCCTATGGTGTATTTGTCGGTGTACTGTTGGCATCGCTGTTCTTTGCCAACAAAGTCAGTCACTTTATGTATGTGAGCAGCTCCCTGGATGAAAAGCAGAGTCGCCGTACTTACAAGGTCATTGGGCAGGTATTTTTCAATTCAGCCGATAAGTTTACCGCGTCATTTGATTTCAAAGAGGTGGTGGATACGGTGGTGATCGACCTCAACCGCGCGCACTTCTGGGATGTTTCCGGGGTTAATGCGCTAGATAAGGTGGTGCTTAAGTTCCGCCGCGAGGGAGCACAAGTTGAACTGGTAGGACTGAATGAAGCCAGTGAAACGATCGTCGACCGTTTTGGCGTACACGATAAGCCCGAGGAAATTGAGCGGGTTCTTGGAGGACATTGATGGCCGTAAGCAACAGCGAAAATAACAATGAGAACACAGGTAATAGCGGCAAGGCGCCATTGATACTCTCTTGTATCGATGGCTCTCATTACACTGGAGCGGTGTGTGATTACTCGGCCTGGCTGGCCAGGAGCCTGCAAGCACCGCTGAAGCTGTTGCACAACATCGAAAGAAGCAGTGTCCCTGCGGTAACCGATTTTACCGGCAGCATTGGCCTGGGAAGTCAGGAGGAGTTGCTGGAAGAGTTAACTGCGCTGGAGCAGCAGCGGGCGCAGTTAATGGTGCAGCAGGGCAAATTGATGCTACAGGCCGCCCGCAGCCGCGCCGAAGATGCCGGTGTGCAAAATATTAAAGCCTGCCAGCGTCACGACAGCCTGACAGAATCAGTGGTGGAAATGGAAGATTCTATTCGCGCGCTGGTATTGGGAATTCGCGGTGAAGAGCACGGGGATTCTGAGCGTGGACTTGGCTCTCACCTGGAGACAGTGGTGCGCTCACTGCACAAGCCGATTCTGGTGGTCAATCGGGACTTCACAGAGCCCAGCAGGGTGATGCTTGCCTACGATGGCAGTGAGGCCTCGTGCAAGGCATTGGCGATGGTTGCAGAGAGCCCATTATTTCGCGAACTCTCCTGTCACCTTGTCTATGTAGGGCCCGCTGAAACTGCGGAGAATTTGTTGGCTGAAGCCTCGGCCAAACTGGATTCTGCAGGGCTCACTTGCACTGCCAGTAATCTCACCGGCAATACCGTTGAAGCTTTGGTGGCCTATCAAACCGAGCACCAGATTGACCTAACCGTGATGGGAGCTTTCAGTCACAACCGCCTGCACGACCTTCTGATGGGAAGCATCACTGTAAAAATGTTGTTGAAAGCCCGCCAGCCTCTGTTGCTGTTGCGGTAGAAGCCCCTTCGCTTCCCACTTAAAGTGCCAGTGCCGCTTCCCGGGGGCTGGCAAACCAGCGTAGGGGTTCTGCCTCATCGGGTAGTCTTAAATCGTAGAAATGGGCTTCGCGACCAACTTTGCGAAGCTCTTTTTCTCCCATCATTAAATAGCTCTTAAGATCTAAGTTGTAACGGTTTTCCTGCTCTTGTTGCGTGTCTTTATCAGTAAATGTCAGCTGAGAAATATCAAGCGATGTCCTCATTCTCTTATCCTGATATCTCCATACGCCGGTGAGTGGGTCAAAACGGTAAAACGGCAACAATCTCCAGCCGTAGTTGGCGACCAGGGCCACTGCCTCCAATAAGTATTCGAAGACCTCCTCGCTGATAAAATAGTTAAAGTTGAGTCTTATCCAACCGGGTCTCAGTACCTTCTGACCTTGCAGGATTTGTTCTTCCAGGGATTTACTGTGGGCCATATCGATGCCCAATAAAGCGTGTCCATAGGGACCGGCACAGGAGCAGCCTCCGCGAACCTGAATACCAAACAGGTCATTGAGCAATGCCACCACAAAACCGTAGTGAAGGTCCTTATTGTTCCATTTAATTCGCAGGGAGATGATGGATAGTCGTGCGGAGTCAGTATTGCCGAGTATCTCAATGGCCTCCTCCTCCGACCAGCGTTGCAGTGCCCGCTGTAAAAATTGGGTTTCGCGTCGACCAATCTCTTTTGCGCCCACCGTCTGTTGAAGTTTGAAAACCATACCGGCCCTGATCGACTCGATAATGGCTGGAGTGCCGCCCTCTTCACTGCGCTCGGCGTCTTCCAGATAGCGGTGATCTTCCGGTGTGACATAAAGGACGGTACCGCCTCCCGGTGTAGCAGGTACCGAGTTTTTCAGCAGGTCTTCGTGTACAACCAGAATACCTGGAGTGCCAGGTCCTCCGATGAATTTGTGCGGGGAGATAAACACGGCATCCTTTTGGTAGTGGCTATCCGGCGTTGCTGGCCCTTGCATATTAATTTGCACATAGGGTGCTGCGGCGGCGTAGTCCCAAAATGATAAAGCTCCGTGTTTTTTAAGGAGTGCAGTCACGGCCTCTACATCTGTTTTGATTCCGGTTACGTTAGAGGCCGCAGAAAAACTGCCGATTTTAAATGGTCTATGGGCATGGGCGCGCAGTTCTGATTCCAGTACTTCAAGGTCAAGTTTGCCTCTTTTATCCAGTGGAATAGCGATTAAATCGGCAATGCTCTCTCGCCAGGGGAGTTCATTGGAATGGTGCTCGTATGGGCCGATAAAAATAACCGGGCGATCATGTTCGGGAATTCTACTTAAGAGTTGGTGTTGCCTATCCAGGTCTGCGGGCAGGCGCAAGTTGAGAATATCGATCAATTTGTTGATCGCGGCTGTTGCACCAGAACCACAAAAAATCACTTTATGGTTATCGCTGGCGTTGACTGCCTGACGAATTTCTTCACGGGCCTGCTCCCGTAGCACGGTGGTATGGGCACCGGTATAGGAACTCTCGCTGTGGGTATTGGCATAGAAGGGCAGTACCTGCTGGCGGATAGTCTCTTCGATAAATGTCAGCGCACGACCGGAAGCTGTGTAGTCGGCGTACACCAGAGGACGTTTTCCAAACGGCGTTACGATTGCTTGCAATTCGCCGATTACCGAGTCGCGGATGTGCTTTATCAGGTCTGTCATGATTTCCTTTCCCCTGTTTTGTGGGGCTCACTTTAGTCCCGAATGCTTGAAACAATGTCTCTACTTGTATCTTTTATTGTGTAATTTATGAATGACTGTGCCGATAATAAGATTTAAATCGTAAAACTGTGCCATAAAGCGTCATTTTGTGTGATTGGGCGAGGCGGGGACTGAGTGATGACTGAAGGATTAAGCAAACTGGATAGGGCAGTACTCGAGCTGTTGCAGGCTGATGCGACCCTGTCAGTGGGGGATATTGCCGAGCGGGTTGGGATGTCCAAGTCGGCATGTTGGCGCCGCATTCACCGTCTTGAGGATGAGGGGGTGATTTGCGACAGGGTTACCCTCCTTGATCAGCAAAAACTGAACTTGCCGCTGACGGTCTATATTTCAATTCGTACCAACCAGCACAATGATCAGTGGGCCGCCCGTTTTAGTGAATTGACACAGGGGGTGGCTGAAATTCTTGAGGTCCATCGTATGAGTGGAGATTTGGACTATCTGATCAAAGCGGTAGTCACCGATATGCCTGGCTACGATCGTCTCTACAAGGAGCTGATCAAGGCCGACCTGTTTGATGTCAGCTCCAGTTTTGTAATGGAGACGATGAAGCAGACAACCCGTTTACCGCTAAATCATGCATTGTCGAAATAGGGGTGGATTCTAGCCGCGTCGATTACTCCACCAGTGGCGCAATCGGGTTTCTCCCAGGGCGCTGTCACCCGGGGGGGCCTTAAGGCTGTTGCGAATCTCACTCCAGGCGTTGGAGTTCAACCACAGGTTCAGGGCGAGTACCACCAGCATGGTGGTGATAGAGCCGAGCCCCGCTAGCAGCATATCTTTCTGCGCATCCCAGATGTCTCCCTGAGAGCCGAGGAAGGCTGCGCCCAATTCTGGAGAGACAGCTTTCGCCGCTTGCCACTCGATGATTTCGTAGATTGATGAGAGCGCAAAAGTCACGTCTACCGGGAAGAAATAGGCCCAGAATCCACGCAGTTGAGCCAGGCGCACAAGAATCTCTCGCACCGGATAGGCCAGGAGAAGGCCAAAGCTGAAATGCACCAGGCGGTCGTACATATTGCGATCGGAGCCCAGCCATTCCTGTAAGGTGTAGCCAAAAGGCGTTTCGGCATAGGTGTAGTGAGAGCCGATCACATGAAGGCACATGAAGATGGTGATCAATGTATAGGAGATATTCGATGAGGGAAAACTCCGTGCACTGATCAAAATGATCGGTAGAGCGGCAAATACCAGATAGTTCTCAAGCAACCAGTCATCGGGGTGCAGGGGGTTCCAGGCAGACCAGGCCCAGGTAATGGCAAATGTGGTCAATAAGAACAGGCGGAACCAGTGTTGGCGAAGGAAAGTCTGCATATGTTTGGCGCCTCTACGTCGGGCTAGAGATTGGCGCCAGGATACACCATTGGAGGGGAATAGGAATTGCGTTGAATTACGGTCCGCTAATGCAATGCCGCGCGGTGTGGGAGTGCGGCAGTAATCGCGGCTTCCTCGTCGAGTAATTCAGATAGCCTCGCTTCCACTTTTTCGCGGGGAAAGTACTCCAGGGCGAGTTCGACAAATAGTTCGTGGTGGCGAGCCTCGCTATCGGTGATGACCTGGTAGAAGGTTTTCAGGGGGCCAGCTGGCAGTGCCTCAGCCACCAGCCCAAAGCGCTCGCACCCCCGCGCTTCGATGATCGCTGCGGTGAGCAGGCGGTCCATCAAGTATTCATCTGGCCCCCGGCGAATCAGTTGGCGCAGGGCGTTGATATACGGATCTTTCTCATCCGGTGCCTGGTAGATCCCTCGATCATGCATAATCTTGATAACCTGGCGGAAGTGGTTCATTTCTTCCAGTGCCAGGTTGATCATGGCTTCCACTAAAACGGGCTTGTCGGGATAGTGAGAGAACATGGATACCGCCATGCCGGAGGCCTTTTTCTCTGCGGCAGCATGGTCTTGCAGGAATCGATCAAAGTCGGCGAGCACCACTTGAGCCCAGGGTTTGGGGGTGTGAAATCGCAGTTCAAACATAGTCGATGGCGGTTAGTGCAAAGCGTCAGTATACCGCCACCGGTTCACTGCTCTAGAGCGTTATTGCTCCGGGGTAGAGTCAGCTGGCAATTCTGCGTTCGCGAACCTCCCGCTCTTGTTGAGTAACAATTCGGGCCTGTTCCAGGGACATGCCGGCCTTTGCGTGAGGGGTGGGCTTGCCATGTGCATCCAGCGCGACAAAAACAATTTGGTCTACTTGCACAATCAGCTGCTGTGACTGTTTGTTGCGAACCTCACAATGGACTGTGAGAGAGGTTTGGCCGATACCAACCACTTCGAATCCAAACTCCACCACATCACCGCAGCCAGCGGAGCTGACGAAGTCAATTTCCGACATCAGTTTGGTGACCAGCATTGGAGTACCCATCTGGCAGCCGGCAAAGATTGCTGCTTCCTCATCAATCCAGGACAGTAGCTGTCCGCCAAACAGGCGCTGGGCAGGATTGAGGTCTCCGGGTTTCACACAGTGTCGCGAATAGTATTTCACTCTGACCTTCCTAACTTACTACAGGTTGAACAACGCTCGAGCCATCCCTGGCTTGCTGTATGACAGCGAAAAGCTTCCTTCACTGGTGAGACTGCATACAGCGTGCCAAGCCAGAAAAAGCGCAGTTGATGAATTTTCCTGTGGAAATATGTCAATTAGCCCTTTTGTGGCACCGGCTTGGCGCGACATTAATCACTGTAGCCCCTTTTATGTGCAGGAAAGTCAGGAAATATCGATTTCCTGTTTGGGTTTTGAACAAGATATGGCGCTTTGGCCGGGATAGTAGATATTTTGGACGTCATCTATCGATTGTGGGAAATACCGCTATGGGACTCCTCGGCGACAGAGATTAGAATGGCCCACGAACCTGACCCAGGCGTCGCACTCACGACCTTGGGTTGATAGTTCTCCGGAGCGCCACCAGCGTATCTGTAATCAGGTAACAACGATTCCCAAAAGACGAAGGGAGAGACTGTAAGGATGATCATCCAGCCGAAAGTACGCGGTTTTATTTGTACCAATGCCCACCCGCAGGGCTGCGCTGCTAACGTACGCGAGCAGATTGAGTATATTCAGTCCCAGCCAGCGGTCGAAAATGGGCCCAAAAAGGTGCTGGTGATAGGTGCCTCCACAGGCTATGGCCTGGCATCGCGAATTACAGCTGCTTTTGGTTGCGGCGCAAGCACCCTTGGTGTGTTCTTCGAGAAGCCGCCTACTGAAAAGCGCACGGCTTCTGCGGGCTATTACAATTCTGCAGCTTTTGAGCAGGAGGCCCACAAAGCGGGGCTTTACGCAAAGAGTATCAATGGCGATGCTTTTTCTGATGAGGTGAAAGCCCAGACTGTAGAGATGATCAAAGAAGACCTCGGTCAGGTTGATCTCGTGGTTTACAGCTTGGCATCCCCGCGTCGCACAGATCCGAAAAGCGGTGAGCTGTATAGCTCTGTCCTCAAGCCCATTAACAAATCTTACACTGCCAAGAATCTGAACACTGACAAGCTGGAGATCTCCGATATTACTTTGGAGCCGGCGAGCGACGAAGAGATCGCAAATACCGTCAAGGTTATGGGTGGTGAAGACTGGGAACTGTGGATGCAGGCCCTCGGTGATGCCGGGGTATTGGCTGATAACTGCAAAACTGTGGCTTATACCTATATCGGTGAAAAGTTGACCTGGCCAATTTATGGTCACGCGACTATCGGTAAAGCTAAAGAAGATCTTGATCGCGCGGCAAAAGCGATCACCGATAACGGTAAGGCTGCGGCTAACGTTGCCGTTTTGAAGGCGCTGGTTACCCAATCCAGCTCTGCTATTCCGGTGATGCCACTCTATATCTCTCTTGCGTACAAAATCATGAAAGAAGAGGGGACTCATGAGGGCTGTATCGAACAGTTATACCGCCTCTACACTGAGGGGCTCTATACCGATACTCCACGTCTCGATGATGTGAACCGTTTACGTATGGACGAGAAAGAGCTGCGCCCTGAGACTCAGGCGAAGATCGAAAAGCTCTGGCCAGAGGTAACTGCTGAGAACCTGTTTGACTTGACTGACTTCAAGGGCTATCAGGCGGACTTCCTCAAGCTGTTTGGATTTGGTGTTGATGGCATTGATTACGATGCAGACACCTCACCCATGGTAGATACCAAATTCGGCTGATTTTATGCGGGACTCCATTTGGGAGTCCCGTTTCCCCTTCCGTAACGCACTCCTACAACTCTTCCTAGCAAAGCTGCATAATCCCGTTTTCGGTTTATGGGGGCTTTTCAATGGAGTATCGCCAACTCGGCACCACCAACCTTAAGGTAAGCCAGATTTGCCTGGGCACCATGACTTATGGTGAACAAAATAATGAAGCTGAATCCGCTGAGCAGCTCGACTATGCAATATCTCAGGGGGTTAACTTTATTGATTGTGCGGAAATGTATCCCGTACCGCCACGGCCAGAAACCCAGGGTAGAACCGAGGAATATATCGGCAACTGGTTGGCTGCGCGAGGAGGCAGGCACCAGGTTGTTGTCGCAACTAAAGTGGCGGGCCGCAGTGCCGCCAATTCAGGTGTTGGCCATATTCGCTCGGGTCCCCGCCTGAGTCGAGAGCAGATTTTGCAGGCCTGTGACGATTCCTTAAAACGCTTGCGCACTGACTATATCGACCTCTACCAGGTCCACTGGCCTGAAAGGCAAACTAATTTCTTCGGGCGCCTGGACTATGTCCACGGCAGCGACGATGGTGTGTCTATAGCTGAAACATTGGGCGCGCTTGAGGAGTTGGTTGAGCAAGGTAAGGTTCGTCATATCGGTGTTTCGAATGAGACCCCCTGGGGTATGTTTGAGTACCTGCAGCAGTCGATTGCCTACGGAAAGCCAAGGATTGTATCGATTCAAAACCCCTACAGTCTTTTAAACAGGGCTTTTGAAGTTGGCTGCGCTGAAATTGCTATTCGCGAGAGGTGTGGCCTATTGGCGTACTCCCCCCTCGCATTTGGGGTTCTTTCGGGCAAGTATCTGGGGGGAAGGAAGCCTGAGGGTGCACGACTTACCCGATATGATCGCTTTCAGCGCTACGCTGGAGAGCGAACCCTGGCTGCGACCCAGGCCTATGTGGATTTGGCCCGGGAGTTTGGTCTGGACCCTGCGCAGATGGCACTGGCATTCGTGAATCAGCAGCCATTTGTCACTTCAAATATCATTGGCGCCACAACTATCGAGCAATTGCGTTCCAATATTTCCAGCGTTGAAATTACCTTAGATGGTGAGCAATTAGCGGCTATCGAAGCTGTACACCAGGGGAATCCCAACCCGGCGCCCTAAAGGGGCAGAGTCTGAATTCTATTGATGAAAGCCTGTGATGCCTCTGAAAGCCCCGCAGGAATAATGCGGGATGAATCAGGGGCTGCCCAACTATAATTGGGGTAGTAGCCATGAAAATATGGCTGCCAGAAGAGATAGCGGTAATCGTTATGGAAACTACTGGACATCACACACTGAAGGACCTGTTTTCCCAATTGGGGCTGGCGTCTGAAGATGCACAGATCCATGAATTTCTGGTCACGCACTATTTGCATCGTCACGAGAAGCTTTCCTCCGCCTCCTTTTGGAGCGATGGGCAACGAGAGTTCCTGGAGAATGCCATCTTGGATGATTCGGATTGGTGTGTCGCAGTGGATGAGTTGGACACCCTATTAAGGCACTGACTTCCTGTGGCTGTTACGCAGTCCCTGCTCTCCTCGCATAGGGTATACTACGTCGTTTTCAACCGACTTAGGTTGCGCCTCGGCGCCACACCCTGATATAGATCTGATGGAAAAACCCCGATTTCGCGCGGCGCTGCTGCATCCTCGCTACTGGCTGACCTGGCTGCTTTTTGCACTATGGTTTTTGATCGCGCAACTGCCCTATCGCTGGCAGTTGGCCATGGGCCGTGCGTTTGGCCGCCTAATGCTAAGAGTAGCTACCAGCCGGCGCACGATTGCTGAACGCAATCTCGCACTGTGCTTCCCCGAGCTGGGGGAAGATGAGCGAGCTGAACTTCTTAGGCGTAATTTTGAGTCCAGTGGTATCGCCTTGATGGAAACCGGAATGGCCTGGTTTCGCTCTGCAGCGTGGTTACGGAAACGCTTTACCTTTGAAGGGCTGGAAGCCCTGCAGGCCATCCAGGCCCAAGGCCAGGGCGTTCTCCTGATGGCCATGCATTTCACTACCCTGGAAATCGGCGCCGCCATGATGGGGATGAGCATTACTCTCGATGGCATGTATCGGCCGCACAAAAATCCGGTTTATGACTACATGCAGCGCAAAGGGCGAGAGCGCCATACTGAGAATGGCAGTGTTTATCAGCGTAAAGATGTGCGCGGGGTATTGCGAGCCCTGCAGCGCGGGCGTGCGGTCTGGTATGCTCCGGATCAGGATTATGGGATTAAGCAGGGGATCTTTGCTCCTTTCTTCGATGTTCCCGCGGCGACTGTTACGGGAACCTCACGGTTCGCCAGGGTCGGCAAGGCCAAAGTGGTGCCCTATGTGGTGACACGACTGGATGATGGCTCAGGTTACCGTTTGAAGATTTACGATCCTATTGATCAGATCCCTTCGGGAGATGAGCTGCAAGATGCCATTTTGGTGAACCAGTTTATCGAAGCGCGTATTCGAGAGGCCCCAGAACAATACATGTGGGTGCATCGCCGTTTTAAGACCCGTCCTGAAGGGGCAGAAAACGTGTATCACGGGGTACGCAAAAAGAAAAAGAAACGCAAAAGAGTGGCGAGCTAGTCGCACTGGCGCTGATACCCTGGCCTAAGTAACATACTGAACTGACTCTGGCGGTGGTATTCCGGGTGGAGTGCAAAAAATAAGGAGTGAGGATGTTAACCGGTAGTATGGTGGCCCTGGCCACCCCAATGTACGCAGACGGAAGCCCGGATTGGGACAGTCTGCACAACCTCGTTGAGTGGCATATCGAGCAGGGGACCCGAGCACTGGTTGCTGTGGGGACTACCGGTGAATCTGCAACCTTGGACTTCAATGAGCACATTGAGGTTATTCGACGTGTTGTGGACCAAGTGGCAGGTCGAGTGCCAGTGATTGCTGGAACTGGCGCAAATTCTACTTCTGAAGCGATTGACCTTACAGAGAATGCCGCCCGATGTGGTGCAGATGCCTGCCTGCTGGTTACACCTTATTACAATAAGCCCACCCAAGAAGGCCTCTACCAGCACTATCGTGCGGTGGCCAAAGCTGTCTCCATTCCCCAAATTCTCTACAATGTTCCCGGCCGAACAGCAGTTGACATGTTGCCGGAGACGGTACAGCGCCTGGCGTTGGTCGGCAATATCGTAGGCATCAAGGAAGCCACCGGTGATCTGGAGCGGGCTAAGGTTTTAATAGATACTCTGCCCGAAGGGTTTGCCGTTTACTCTGGCGACGATAGTACCGCGGTTGAACTAATGTTACTGGGTGGTCATGGAAATATTAGTGTAACCGCTAATGTGGCCCCCGCAGCAGTGGCCCAAATGTGTGAAGCTGCGCTGGCCGGTGATGCGGTGACTGCACGGACAATTGACCAGCGAATACAAATATTGCACAAAGTGCTGTTTTTGGAGTCCAACCCGATACCGGTGAAATGGGCTCTCCGGGAGATGGGTCGTGTCGACGGTGGAATACGCCTGCCTCTGACAAGTTTATCCCCTGAGCACCACGGAACAGTGCGCGAAGCTCTGCGCAGTGCCGGTGTACTCTAAACCCGCGAACTGAGAATTAACCAGGATAGCTTTAATGAAAAAATTGACCGTTGGAGCCGGGCTCTTTATCTCCAGTATTACACTGGCGGGGTGCGGTGTGTTCGGCAACGATGGCTATTTCCGCGATCGCAGTAATGATTACCAGCATGCCGATAGCCTGACGCCTCTGCGGATACCTGAAGGTGTTAATACCAAGCACCAGGAGGAACTCTATGAGATCCCCCAGATTGCAGGAGAGCAGCTGGCCCAAGGTGAATTTGAAGTTCCGCGTCCTCAAGCGCTTTCAGTGAATGCGGGTCTGGAGAGAGTAAAGATTCAAAAGCTCGGCGGAAATCGCTGGGTGCTGGTATCCCAGCCTCCTGAAGAGGTGTGGCCCCAGTTGCACCAATTCCTTCGCAGCTCAGGCTTGAATATAGAAATGTCAGATGCCAATGCGGGTGTGATGGAAACTGCCTGGATGGCCTTTAAAGAGAGCCCTGACACTAAAGATAAGTATCGCTTGCAGGTAGAAACCGGTGTGCAACCTGATACGACAGAGATTCATGTGCGCCACTTGTCTGTGCCTTCTGCAGCCCCGGTTGGCGGTAGCGTTAATTGGCCTGATCGCTCTTCGAGCCCTGAGCGTGAAGGGTGGATGATTGATGAAATGTCCACGGCACTGGCGTCAGAAACAGCTGCTGCTACAGCGTCTTTGGTTGCCCAGGCAATTGGTAGCAGCTCACTTAAGGTCCAGTTGAGGGAGCCGGCTGGTCACGAGCCCTATATTGCAATGGGGCTCGAAATGGATCGGGCCTGGGCTACTGTCGCTCATGCTGTGAATTCTGGTGCTTATCGTCTGCACCGTGAAGATTCCGATATTGGACTTTTTTACGTCACCTACGATGAAGACCGTGCACTTGCTTCTGATGAGGAAGATGGCGACGGAGGCTGGTTCTCCTGGGGTAGCAAGAGCGATGAAGATGAGCTGGCAGAGAGCGCTGATCAGGTAAGCCTACAGCAGATCTTGGCTGGAATTGATATGACTGAGGGTGCTGAACCTGCTCTCTTCAAGGAAATCAAAGGCCTGGGAGTAGGAACCGCTACAAGCGAGGCTTATCCCGGTTATCTGATTGTTATTCGTGGCAATGACGATGAGATTGAAGTGCGCGTGCGCGATACTCGCGGACAGCCGCTTTCAAAGAATGAAGCTTCCCAGCTGCTTCAATCTATCCAGCAGAACCTTATTTAATGGGCCTGCGCTTCGCCTCTCTGGGAAGCGGCAGTAAAGGCAATGGAACAGTGGTCGCCAGTGGCGACCACTTTCTTTTGGTTGACTGCGGTTTTACCATCAAGGAAACCGAACGCCGTATGGCGCGGCTCGGTATGTCTCCCGCTGATATCTCTGCGATTGTGGTTACCCACGAACACAGTGATCACCTCTCTGGTGTAGGTCCACTTGCGCGCAGATATGGCCTGCCTGTCTACCTGACGCCCGGTACTTTTAAGGCGCGTGATATTGGCAAGTTACCGGAGCTGCACTTAATTGAGGGGCACCAGCCCTTTGTCGTCGCTGATATTGAAGTAACCCCGGTCGCGGTTCCCCACGATGCTCGTGAGGCGGCGCAGTTTGTGTTTCGCTGTCGGGGTAGCAGCCTGGGCTTGTTGACGGATCTGGGGACTATCACCCCTCATGTTGAAGCGCACTTTGGTGATTGTGATGCCTTGGTTCTAGAGGCAAATCACGACCCTCTGATGCTCGCTCAAGGACCCTATCCACCTTCGTTGAAGCGACGCGTTGGAGGTGCCTATGGCCATCTGAGTAATCAGCAGGCTGCTGGCTTTCTACAGCGCGTTGGCTATGAACAGCTACAGCACCTGGTTGTAGCCCATATCAGTGAAAAAAATAACAGCCTTGCCCTGGCAAAGGAGGCCCTGGCAGAGGTTGCCGAAACAGTGGAGAGCTGTATTTTTGCCTGTCAGCAGGAAGGCTTTGACTGGCTTACAGTGGAAAGCCGAAGTTAAGGTCGCTATCTATCCCCAGCTTATATCTGTTTAAATGCGACAAAATTGTTTGTTGTATTTAAACGGGGTGGGCTATGGAAATACTACTGGTTTATTTGTTGGTCGGTGCCGCTGCTGGAACTATTGCCGGATTATTTGGCGTAGGTGGTGGCCTGATCATTGTCCCTGCCTTGGTTTTTGTTTTCACCGCTATGGGGATATCCCCTGAAATCCTCACCCACATGGCTGTGGGTACCTCCCTAGCAACAATCATTGTCACTTCAATCAGTTCAGTGCGCGCCCACAACAAGAAAAGGGCGGTGGACTGGAAGATCTTTGGGATTATGGCTCCAGGCATTTTAATCGGCTCCTGGGCCGGTGGTGCCACTGCTGAACTGCTGTCCGGTGCCTGGCTGCAGCTGCTGATCGGTGTCTTTGCGATCGTGATTGCGATGAGGATGTGGCTTAGTGGTGCCCGGCACGATCAATTAACGGAGGGGGCCGGCAACTTGCCAAGGTCATCCTTATTGCTATCTGCTGGGGGAGTTATCGGCTGGGTATCCGCGATTTTTGGTATCGGTGGGGGCTCACTAACCGTTCCATTTTTATCCCGCTGCCGGGTGAAGATGCAGCGTGCGGTCGCTACGTCGGCGGCTTGTGGTCTTCCCATTGCGGTTGCGGGTGCGCTGAGCTTTGGTTTCCAGGGCTGGGGTAATCAGCTTCTACCAGAATGGAGTAGTGGCTATGTGTACTGGCCTGCGTTTTTTGGAATCGTTGTCACCAGCACGTTTTTTGCCCGCTTTGGTGCCAATCTCGCCCATCGCCTTTCTCCCAAAATGCTTAAGCATTGCTTTGCTGTTTTGCTGTTTATTATTGGGGTGCGCTTTATCTGGCTGAATGTCGGTCTGTTACAAGGCTTGCTTTAGGCGAGGGAAAATAAAAAAGGCCACTGTATAGCAGTGGCCTTTTTTTGGAATACAGCTAAGTATTAGGCCGTTTTAGTAGAGCCTTCAGCTGTCGCAGTATTCTGGGGTGCTTCTGAGTCAGTTTCCCAGTACTTGGACTTGAGACTGATCAGGGCCAGGATGATACCCACTCCGATTGTGAACAAGCTGATTTGCAGGAACAGGTTTGGCATCTCAGCAACATTGTTCGGATCAAAGTTACCTGACAGAAGACCGGCAAAGAGGTTGCCGATAGAGTAAGTCAGAACAAAGACACCCATCATCTGGCCAGCAAAGCGGCGAGGAGAAAGTTTACTTACTGCACTCAGGGCCACTGGGCTCAGGCAGAGTTCACCGACAGTGTGCAGGAAGTAAGTGGCTACCAGCCAGTAAGGAGCAACTTTCAGGCCCGCTGCTGCATATTGAGCGGCAAAGAACATTACCAGGAAGCCACTGGCCATGATGATCAGGCCAAGTGCACATTTCAGCCCATAGGATGGGGTGATCATGCGTTTGCCCAGGTTAATCCACAGCGCGGCAAAGAAGGGGGATAGGGTAATGATAAAGATGGAATTAAAGCTTTGTAGCCAGGAGGTTGGCATTTCAAAGCTGCCAATCAGGCGATCCGTGTAGTCGCGGCCGAATAGGTTCAGTGAGGAGCCCGCTTGCTCGAAGCCCGACCAGAAAAAGGTAGAGGCTACACAGACTAGGAATAGCGCCCACATTTTCTTTTTCTCTGACCCGCTCAGCTGGCCGCCAAAGTAGATAAAGCCAAAGTAGGCAAGGAAAGTCAGGGTGAAGGCTACAGCTACGTACTTGGCTATTTCTACCGGGTTGATGGTAATAGTGCCATTCATC
This sequence comes from Microbulbifer maximicatervae (SeqCode), assembly GCF_052468095.1. The sequence goes on along the minus strand of NZ_CP174332.1, from coordinate 4,119,172 downwards.
ACCAAGCCAGTAATCACTGCAACACCGACTACGACAGCACCAATTATGCGCCAAGCCAGTTTAGCCTTTTCTGGCGAAAGTGGGTTCTCGGGATTGAGGCTTGCGTCCCCCAGATTGTGGATAGTGCGGCGATACTGGATCAGGCCAATAGCCATCCCCACAGCAGCGGCACCAAAGCCCCAATGCCAACCGACATTTTCACCGAAGTACCCGCAGACGGCATAACCGATGATTGAGCCCATGTTGATGCCCATATAGTACAGTGCGTATCCACTGTCGCGGCGAACATCATCTGGTTGGTACAGGTGTCCAACTGCTGCACTGATATTGGGCTTGAGCAGGCCGGTGCCGGTAGCAACAAGGATCAAGCCTATAAAGAAGCTCCAACTGGTTGGGATAGCGAGCACAATATGGCCACACATAATGATGATGCCGCCGTACCATATGGTGCGTTGTCCTCCTAGTAGGCGGTCTGCAATCCAGCCACCGGGCAGGCCGAGGAAGTACACGGCGCCAGTGTAGAGCCCATAAATAGCTCCAGCTGCTGCAACGGTAAAGGCCAAGCCCTCTTCCTGAAGACTGGCTGTCATAAACAGCACAAGCAGGGCTCGCATACCGTAGTAACTCATCCGCTCCCACATCTCAGTGAAGAAAAGTGTCGAGAGCCCTTTGGGGTGGCCAAAAAAGCCGGCGTCATTTTGGTCTGTATTTGACGACATAAGCTGAAATTCCAGTTGTTATAGCTCTAATGCAATATGCTGTTGCATATTAGGAAGGCAGCCTGGCCAGGGAACTGAAATTTCGGTGCCCTTTGGCTAGCCAGGTAATTCATCCGTGTGTCAGAGTACTATTTTTTTCCTGTATTGCTCTTGTTTAAAGAGGTCGGGGCCGATTCGGGTTCGGACTGGATGTTCCCAGCCAGCTCAAAGGCCCAAATGTTTGTAGCGCCTACCTCCTGCGTAACTTGGAAAGTTTACCAGCTGTCTATTTAACAGGCGAACTGTTGTGAGGTTATTCATAAAAATGGCAACAGGGTACTTTGTGAGTCTGTAAATTAGAGTTAAATCCTGTTGTGGTCCTGATCTTGAGGGGAAATAACTGTGAAGCTTCTATTCGGACTTACTCTGGTGCTACTGGTCACTGGCTGCTCTCAGTCTCCAAGTCGTCATGTGGAAATTGTAGATAGCGATTTTGTCTTAAGCGGTAAAGCGGTTTTTGGCAGGGCAGTTGAGAATCTAGAGCTACCAAATGAGGAGTTATTAGATCTTGATAGCAATATAGAGTCTTACCTCAATACAATTTCTCCCGGCTTGGCTCCTGATACTCGGTTAAAGGGGCTACTTAGTGCTTTCCGTCAGGGAGATATACAGTTTGAATACGATGCCAATAGTACCTTTCCCGCATCAGAGGCTTACCACCGAAAGCGTGGCAATTGCCTAGCATTCACTTTGATGATGGTTGCTATGGCTAGACAATTGGGTGCCCAAGCTTATTTTAATGAGGTAGATGTACCTCCAATTTGGGCCCAAGAAGAGGACGAAATATTCGTTGTTTACCGTCATGTGAATATGGTGTCCGAGTATGCGCGGGGTCGGCGAGTGGTTGACTTAAACTTGGCTGCTTACGACCCGATCTACAAGCAGCAAAAGCTTGAGGATCGAGTTGCTTTTGCGCTCTATTACAGCAATCGGGGGGTTGAGCTGATGCGCGAGGGAGAAGAGAGGCAAGCATTTTTGTATCTGCGCAAAGCTATTCAGTTGCACCCGGATAGGGCGGATCTCTGGTCAAATCTAGGAGCTTTCTACAGCCACTTTAACCATCTTGATGAAGCTGAACAGAGTTATTTACAGGCGTTAAACCTGCAAGAGGGAAACCCTGTTGCGAATAGTAATTTAGAGCGTTTGTACCGTAGCACAGGTAGGGAAGTGCTGGCTGATGGCTACGCTGACCGGGTTCGCTATCACCGTGAGAGAAATCCCTATTACATTTACTATCGGGCACGTGAAGCTTATGAAAATGGGAAGTTTAAGCTCGCTGAAAAGCGCCTCCGAAGGGCTTTAAGAGCCGATAGTAGCGATCACCGATTTCATTTTTTGTTGGGGTTAACCCGTTACCAGCTTGGGGATGTAGCGTCTTCCAAGGAAAGCTTTTCGGAGGCATTTTCACTGGTAAGTAATCTAGCCGTTAAAAATAGATATATGAATAAGTTAGAGTTCTTAATGGGCGCTGGGGAGTAGTTGGTGTAAGAGCGCTCGTAACTTTATTTGCGAATACTTCACGAAAAAAAATAAGGGCGCCAAATGGCGCCCTTATCGATTTGACTTAGAAAGTCAGTACTTAGAACTGGTAGCTAACACCAGCCCAGGCGTAGCGGCCTTGGAAGTCGTAAGTACCATTCCAGTCGCTACCAGAGGTAGTAGACGGCTCGCGATCGGTGACGTTGTCGATACCTGCAGTAAGACGCATGGAATCGTTAACATCCCAACCTGCTTTTAAGTTCAGGTAGGTATGTGAAGGCATATCCATATAGGGGCTGTGGCCATCGCCGATGTACTGAATGTCTGCTCCAAAGTCCCAGCTGTCGGCGTACCAGGTTGCACTGGCCAGGCCACGCCATTTGGTGTAAGCCTCGCTGGTCGTACCAATGTAGTCGACGTAGTCAGTAGTTTGGTCGGTTTGGGTGTTGTACTCCTCATACTCAAGCAGGTGAGTCGCTTGAGCGCGCAGAGCCAGTTTACCCGCATCGTAGTAAAGGTTTTGTACTACGTCGATATCAATACCACTGGTGTTAATCTCGCCGATGTTCAGCAGAGAGCCTTCCAGGTAGTCAATTTGCCCACTGGTTCCACGGCTAACAAGGTCACAGGCAGTGCTGATACCATCGCGGTAGCAGTCATCCAAAATCTGCTGGGTGTCGGCATCTGTGATGGCATCTTTGATTTGAATATCGAAGTAGTCCAAAGTGATGGACAGGTCTTCGACAAAGCTAGGCGTCCAAACAATACCAGCAGTAAAACTTGTTGATTCTTCAGGTTGAAGATCTTCGTTACCACCGATGTTGGTCGGTACCTGTGAGCCTGCTTGGGTGAAGCTTGTACTTACCATACCGCAGTTAGCGCCCTGGCCAGCCTCGTTGTTGCTGCTAGTGTCACAGGGGTCAATCAGGTAGCTGTAGCTTTGTGCTGTGCCGCTATAGAGTTCATAGATGCCTGGAGCACGGAACGCTGTAGACAGGCTGGTACGGAAACGCAGGTTCTCAGTCGGTGCATATACTGCACCAAGCTTGTAAGTCGCCTGGCCACCAAATGTATCGTAGTCAGAATAACGAACAGCGGCGTCAACAGACAGTTCATCTGCGTATTTCAAACCGGCCAGAATAGGCAGGTTAAACTCGGCAAACACCTCAGTTACAGCGAAATCACCAGAAGTTGCATCTTGCTGATTGCTAAATGTAGAACCGGTTTGAGTTTCTTCACTGGGGTTAAATTCGCCAGACTCCTCTCGATATTCAAGACCAGCAGCAAACCCTAGGGCACCGCCTTGGAATTGAACTTGTTCGATGTCTCCAGTCAAGCTCGCGCCGACATTGAGCATGTCGTACTCGTTGTCTTCGCGATCGGTGTAGCTGATGTAGTCGATAACTTCATCGCTCATGCCGCCGAGGAACTGAATATCCTCGTCAGCAATTCCACTTTCCCCATCCAGGATTTCCTGCAGCATTGTTTTGCTGATGGAATTTCCGACAGTGTTTTCACCTTCGTTTTTACCGTAGCTTACGAAAGCATCCCAGCCCCAACCATTGGCAAGATCTCCGCGCAAGCCGCCGAGAATGCGGTAGGTTTCAGTTTTCTGTTCGGAATCGCGAGTTCCACCGGCGACAGGGCGCAGACGAACGTCGGACAGGCCAGCTTCCCAGCTATCGCCATGGCCTGCTGTTGGTGCTGTAGGCTTCAGATCCGCAGGGCTACCTTGTTCTTCCCACTCGGCAACGGCGGCATTGTAAGCTGCGAGTTCAATCTGGTAAGCATCTTCAGCTTCTTGCCATGCTTCGGCCAATTGCTCTTGAACTTCATCTGAGAGATGGTCAGCAGTCAGGTTGAGGCCATTGCCAGCATACATGGGCTGAGCGGCAAGCTGCTGATTGGTTGTTTTCAGGGTGTAAGAGCCTTCCCCGTAAAACTCAATGTCGTCGGTGATAGAGTAAGAGCCGCTACCTGTGAAGCTCGTGCGCTCCATGGATCCAGAAAGCCACATGTATTGGCCGATATCATAGCTGGAGTAATCACCTAAAGTGACACCGTCATCGGCAACACTAAAACTGCCGTAGTCGGTAAATATATTACCGGTGGGAGACATGGAGCTTTGCAGGCCCGCCCAGTCACGGTCCTCATAAGTGATTTCGTCGCGCTTACTGTGAGTTACGTTACCGATGAACTGACCACGGTCGAACTCTTTACCAAAGGTGATAGACAGTTCGCCATTCTCGCCGCCGCCAGCTTCGGTTGCACCTGCACGAGCATTTATACGAACGCCATCGAAAGAGTCTTTCAAGACTACGTTAATAACACCTGCAACCGCATCGGAGCCGTATACAGCAGACGCACCATCAGTCAGTACTTCGATGCGGTCGATCATATCTACTGGGATATTGTTCATATCTACAGCAGAGGCTACGCCGGAGCTGGAAGAGACGAAGCGACGGCCATTAACAAGAACCAAGGTACGTGCGGAGCCTAGGTTACGAAGGTCTACAAATGAAAGACCAGCACCGCCATTGTTGTCATTAGCATTGATACCGGTGGTACCCATTGACGGTAGCTGGTTCAGAAGCTCGTCAATGGTGCCAACACCTGAACGTGCGATGGTTTCGGAGTCAACCAGGGTGATTGGGCCAGTAGTGGATAGTGGGTCACGAGCGATACGTGAGCCAGTAACAATTACTTCTTCTACTTCAGCGCCTACATCAGCAGACTCCTGAGCAAAAGCGCCAGTGCTGGCGAGGGTGCCCAGAGCAGCTATGGCAATGCTCAATTTGGTCTTAATCATAGAGGAACCTTCTTATACTTAAGGTGCTTATAATGCTTTTTATGATATGAGTTAAAAGCTGTCGAGGCTGACTTTAATGCATTATTCGCCAAGATGGAACTTTTGTAACATTTTTTTGTTCATCTTTTGGCCGATTTAAGAGGGGTGGGAGAGTGATTTAAGGTTGCAATTAATGTCGCGCAAGGGTTTGCATCCTAATTTTTCCGACAAGGTAAAATAAAATGGCAAGTTTAAGATCTATTTTAGTATATGAATTTTGTCTTATTGGAGGCGGGTCTAGAAGCTAGGGCGTGGTCAATTAGTCAATTGGAAACTTGAAGTCTAAAAGTTAATTTTGAACTGCTCCGTCTGAGAGAGATAAGTGGGCAGTAGTAGCTAGTTATGGGCGTGAAAGCTGGAGGTATTACTGGAGGGGATATAAGAAGATTGAGCTGAATAACAGTGTCTAAGGAAAATGGTGGCTTGTCCCCCCTAAGCTTTGAATAGGAGGGAGTATCAAATTAAATCAGTTTTGCGGCTCTTAATTTATGGATAAGGGGAGTTAGTTGCGGTTCAAATTTTTTCCATTTGTTAAGCGAATTACTGTTTATCTGCTTTCTAATCTGAATTGAGCTTGCCGTCATACTAGCTGATTTGTTGGTGTGAAAATTTAAGCATGAGTTTTCCATGTTGAGTCCAAGTCTAGCCAAAAGTCTAGAAGTCTCTTTTTGTTGATTTAAAACAAGGCTTTCATATTCAATCTTAATGATTCGGTCGCCAAGTAGTTTATCCCAGTGCCGGCTCAGTTTTTCATGAAATATATAGTAAGAGGCTAAATCCTCTAACCTATAGGAGAATTGATATGCCCATGTAAATAGCTGCTTGTAAATTGAAAAGCAGGTGTCCACTGGGTTTCTAACGGTCTGAATTATTTTTGCATTAGGAAACGCTTTAACAATGAATGCAAGAAGAAGGAAGTTATACGGGAGTTTCTCAATAAAAAAGCTACTTTTTAATTTTCTGTATTGAATATTTTTCATATACAGGCTTGCTACATCTTTTGTGACTACATCAGATGCGGCTTTGAGTACCTCACTGGAAATCTGGCCTGTCGGTTGAAAACCGGCAGCTTCCTGAACACTGCTGGGCAAGAAAGGGGTTTCCCCCAAGCTATCAATTTTGCTATGGCTGGCCAGAATTCTCTCTACAAGTGTGGAGCCCGTTCGAGGCAGCCCGACAATAAATATTGGGGTTTTATTATTTTTAGGCTCTCTTATATTTTCGGGAGTGCTATCCATCCAGTTTTTATTGAAAGTAGCTATTACTGTTTCGATAGTCTCAATATCTGTGTCCACATTATATCGACTTATAGAGGCGGCCGCGTCCCCGGCAGATTTATAATAATCGAAGGCTTCCCTCCATCTCTCAAGATCCTCAAGTTCTTTCCCTATGGCATAATTTATGAATATATTCCTATGTGGGGGCAGGCGAGTTCTTTTAATAGAGGCTCTCATATCATCGACATGGAGAGAGTTTGTTGCTTTTTCCAATCGAGAGAGATGGTAGTGATTTCTCTGGTGGTCAGGGTTCCTATTGAGTAGTTCTTTGTATGTTTTTCGGGCAGTGTCGATTTTCCCAAGGTGTGCAGCGCAGTTTGCGAGGTTAGCCTGAAAAAGCGGTATATTGGGTTGTAAGGTATTGGCTCTTTGATATAAAGGCCAAGCCTCTTCAGGCATGCCAATTTCCATGTAGACCGTAGCGGCTAGATCCAGGTAGCGAGGGCTATTTGTCAGTAACTTTGTGTATGTAGTCAAAAGTTCTGCGGCCCTATAGCACTGTAGGTTTGTAGTGAGCAAACTGGAAAGTTCAATAGCTGCATCATATCGTTCATTATTTTTTTTGAGAGATTCGCTAAAAGAGGTTATTGCATCATCTGGCTTAGATAAGGCTTTCTCTGCAAGCCCTTTAAGAAAGAAACCCTCTGATTCGTGAGGGTCATTATTAAGGATTTGTAAGGCGATCTTAAGAGTTGTATTCCAATCATAAGATTGAGCTGCTTTTCTGGCAGTCAAGCTTAGCTTTTGAAGTAGTGGTTCCATCCTTTACCTACATATCTGGCTTTTGGTGATGCCAAATATATTTGATATCTCATAGTTTTCCTAACAATAAAAAAGGGCCGCAAATGCGGCCCTTAATTGGTACAGCTACTTAACTATTAGAACTTGTGGTTAACTCTCAAGTAATAGCCGCGTCCGAACAAGCGATAAGTTGATGGGTCAGTTTTAGCGTTGAAACCAGCATCAATATAGGGAGGCTCTTCATTGGTCAGGTTGGTAACACCACCGCTTAGAGAGGTTCCATTGCCAAACTCATATGAAGCTACGAGGTCGTGGTAAAGCTGGGCATCGATATCCTGCTTGTAGTCGGCCCACTCTTCATCCATGTACTCGATCCAAGCAATGTCGCCTTCAACTGCGCCAATATATTCGCCACGGTAGCTAACACTGAGGTCATTCCAGTACCAAGACAGGGAGTAGTTAACTTTGTTCTCAGCATAGGTTCCGCCGTCTTCAGCGGTAACATCGGTGGAGCGGCCTTCCAGGTGAATTTCTTCACCTCCCGGGTAGGCGATCTTGGTGCGCTCAATCAAATGAGTCCAAAGCAGGGAGGCTTCCCACTGACCAACTTCAGTGTCTAAGGTGTAGCGGGTTTCAAAGTCAACACCAGACGCGCCCTGTTCGGCAACGTTTTGGTCGATATCTACAATATTTGCGATCTCATAAGAGTCAGTTCTTGTGATGAGCGCGCAGTATTCCGCAGACTGGTTGTAGTAGCACTGGTCCATGATGTACTCGACACCGTAGGAGCTAATGCCATCTTCAATTTCTGTTTTCCAGTAATCCAGAGTAAGGCTCAGGTCGCCATTATCACCGAAGCTTGGAGTCCAAACGAGACCAGCGGTGAAAGTATTGCCGGTTTCTGGCTCGAGGTCCTCGTTACCACCAATGGTAGATGACAGCTGGCTATCACTTTGCACGGAGAGCTGGGCGCAGCCTACCGGAAGTGGTTCTGATGCGCACGGGTCAACAGCTGAAGGGTTGGTGTCGAACTGGCCACCGTACAGGTTGTCGATGGTTGGTGCGCGGAATACGGTGCCGTATGTGGTGCGGAGTTTCAAGTCCTCGAGAACCTGAACGTCAACACCCAATTGCCAAGTAGTATCGCTACCAAAAACGTTGTAGGAGTCGTAGCGCATTCCACCTTTGACATCTACAGACTGTGTTCCGTTATCGAAAACGGGAAGGTGAACCTCTGTAAACAGGTTGGTGTTATAGAGGGAGCCCTCAGTGCCATAGCCAGTACCGCCAGTTACGGCTCCAGTCGTTTTACCTGAATCTGGAGAGTAAACTTGACTTTGAGCCCAGTAGCCGCCGCCAACTGCCCAAGCCATGGTGCCGCCTGGGAGTTCAAAGCCATCACCGCTAACACTGAAATCAATCACTTCCTGTTTGGTAACAGTGTGGTCAGTCAGGTCTGAGCTCACGTAGGCGAGCATGTCATCGGTAATGGTACCTGGACCACCAACCATATTAATGGGCACACAGCCTTCGATCAGAGTGTTTTCATCGGTGATATCGGTGTAACACTCGGGGATGCCATCGCCATCGAGATCAGCTGAAGGGCCCATAGCATTAGCTAGGTTAGAACCTACGAACTGACCAAGATCGATATCGGTTCTTGAGCGATATCCACGGTTGTAGCTGACTTGCCAATCGTAGTCATTGATAGTCCCTTCAAAGCCAAAGACGCCTTGGACCTGAAGTACATCTTGCTCAAATCGACGATTCGCTTCTACCACCCTACGACGTACACGGGTAGCGGGTTCGCTATCGAGTCCAGCGGCTTCCAATGCTGCGGAATAGTAATAGTTATCTTGGTGAAGGCCATTGTAAGCCTCTAACTCACCATCTCCATCGAAGTCAAAGTAGCCAGCGTAGGCAGGATCTCCACTAAAGCCGGGGCCGCTATCGTACGGCATTGGTGCCAGCTCTTGGGAAGATTCGCGGTAGTTTGCACGAACCTCAGTGAAGAAGCGTACGTTTTCAGTAATCTCCGCGTTACCTTCAGCGAAGAAGTTGAAGCGCTCGTATGGAGTCTGAATGTAGTTTACTGGCGCGTAGTTATAGGAGCGACCATCGTGCTCTACAAGACCGCTACCGCCATTCATGTACTCTGTGCCCCCAATAGAGAAGCGACCTTCAGGAATACGTGAGGAACCTGATGCGTAGCATGAAGTGGGGTTGCTTTCACAGCCACCCACAGGGTAGATGTAGTAGGTGTTTTGGAAGAAGTCCCATGGAGCGTCGGACTGGTAAGCTTCTTCTTGAGTTACGTATTCTGCGCCAAAGACAAAGTTTCCTTTGTCAAACTGTTGGCCAGCAATCAAGCTCATGCTGCTTTGATCACCAGAATCCATATCAAAGAAATCGGCGTTTTGGATCTCGAGTTCCACGCCTTCGAAGTCTTTACGGGTAATGATGTTTACCACGCCAGCTACAGCGTCGGCGCCGTAGGTTGCGGATGCTCCATCTTTCAGGATCTCAACACGCTCTACCATCGCAGAAGGGATGGTCTGGAAGTCTCCACCATCAACAGTACGGCGACCATTAACCAGCATGAGAGTGCGGTCTGCACCTAGTCCGCGGAGGTCGATTTCGACCGCGCCGTTACCACCGTTATTGGTAGTGGTACCGATCGGAGAGCCTGACATCGAAGGCATGCTCTGGATCAGGTCACCTACGTCAGTCAGACCGGATACTTTCATATCTTCCCGGTCAAGAACTGTTACGGGGCTGGGGCTATCCAGGTCTGCACGCTTAATACGTGAGCCAGTAACCACTACTTCTTCAACCATCTCTGCATCTTCTTGTGCGAATGCAGGCATAGACGGAACCATGATTGCAGCTGCGGTGATGCCCAGGGCCCCCTTAACAGCTACAGAAAGTAGGTTCTTTTTCATTGTCAATCCTCTCTTGATCGTTGGATTTATAGTCTTTTGTCATTTAATGACGATTGCTGGAAGTAGCTACCCCCAAGTGGCCACTTCCCTCCCAACACACCTATTAACGATTGGCGGGCAGAACCCCTCAAGAGAATCGTGTTTTTTTCTGATACTGCGTATTGTCAGGTCAGGTAGGTCAGTTCAGATTTGTTTTTTCAGGGGGGTGGGTGAAAAAAATGAATAGCGGGGGGGCTGGGCGAGGGGCGTTGCTTAGAGGTTGATAGAAAAGCTTCCATAAAAGAATCGGCCGGTGAGGTCGTAAGTCTGGTAGTCGTAGTTGTTGCTGTCTGCTGTTGAGGCGAAAGGTGGGGAGCTGTCCAGTAGATTATTTATGCCAAGTGCAAACCTATACCGGGTACTTGGGTTGAAAGCGAGCTGGATGTCATGAGATGACCAGCTATTAATTTTATGATGGCTATCAGTGCCATCTTGGTTGGTAAAAGTCTCTTCAAGGCTGTCTACATAATGAACGGTATATCCGGCTTCCCACAAGTCTCCTTTCAAGTAGATCCCAGCATTGGCTTTCCACTTGGGGAGAGATCCTAATCCGCCACTTGAGGTATCCGTGAAGGTTCCGGCCAAATTTTCTTTGGCAGATTCCGGTGAGCTTTGATTGATGTAATGCAGCATTTTGCTGATATTCAACGCGAGTTGAACTTCATGCTTTCTATCAGCACTGAAATTATAACGAAAAGAGGTATCGTACCCACGGATTTTTCTGCTTCCTTGATTTGTACGAGAAGCATAGATTTTGGTGATGTCACCATTCTGGTCACGTATGACTAAATCGTTGTATAGGTTGTAGTAAGCATTTTGATCCAATAGAAATTGGGGGTTAGTGCCGATGACCTGATCTTCGTCGATATCATAGAGGTCAAATTTAGCGATAAAGTCGGGAATCTGGGCCGGCTCCCATGCGACTCCCAGTGAGAGAGTGCGGGATGTTTCCGGTGAGAGATCGGGGTTGCCGCTAAACTCGGTTAAATATTGTATGCGGGAACTATCAGATTGATGTTGGCAGCCGGGTAGTTCGCTCGCATTAGAGCTGGTGCAGGGGTCGAACAGAAATTCTTGGGTTTGGTAACCTTGTTGATTCATGTCTGCCAGGGTCGGGGCTCTGAATCCGGTGGTATAACTGCTTCTTACAAGTAGGGAGGGCGTTGGCCTCCATCGTAGGGCTAGTTTGGGGTTGCTAGTATCTCCAAAGTCATCGTAGTGAGAGCTTCTAATGGCGCCATCCAGCCATAGCTTTTCTGAGATTAGTGGGATAGATACTTCCGCAAAGGCCTCTTTGGCAAGTCGGGTTCCCTCTGTAGATCCTGGGGCATGCCCGCCGATATAAGACATACCGAAATAATCATTTGAGTGGAGGCTTACACTCTCTCGCCGAAACTCAATTCCTGCTGCGGCAAGGATGTTTCCGGCTGATATCTTTTTGATGATGCCATCAGTTATGAAAGTGAAGGATGTCATTCGTGAAGTGCTAGTGGTTGTACTTTTGCCGCGAATAAATTCCAGTTGCTCGGCGTCGATACTGCCACTAGGGCCAAGAAGGTTTACCGCCACGCAGGCAGTTGTGACGTTACAGATATCAGGTCCTTTTAGGCCTAAGGATAGGGCAATGGGATCTATTACGTTATTTAGTGTTTCTTTCTTGGAGGTTCTGTGGGCTGAGGCACCTAGTTCCCACTGCCACTCACTCCAGAAACCTTTTATTCCTGTATTAAATCTCCAGGTGTTGGTTCGGTTACTCTGAGTCCTTGGGCCAAGTTCAATAACACGTCTGCGGACGTCATATATATCCTGGTTAAAGGTGTTGTAAATATTGTCGGCTGATATCGTCAGATCACCGTTATCAAAACGTGTAAACACTGGGGTAGGGGCAGAAGTTGATTCACCACTGGATCGAACTCCCATAATCTCAGAAAAAGCTTGTGTGCTTTCACTGATATCCAGATTGCCGGCTATATATATCGAGTCGCTTTGAGTGGGGGTTATAGCCGAGGTGTAATCGCTGTAATCAAACTTTTCTTCCGGTGACCAGCTCTGGTATGTGCCGGGCGAGAGATTGGTCAATACCTCATTTCTCTCCAGGGCAATAAACCCTCCCGGGATCGCAGATGATCTTTGGTCGGTCCCTCCCATTGCGCGACTATCGGCTGAGCTGGATAGCCCCCTGTCCCGACTCATAACTTTTCCTTGGCGATTTTGGGCCAAGTTAAGCATTATGTGAGATTGATCTCCTCTCCATCCCCAGGTTAAGTGGTGCGATTCACTTTGCCGGTCGCCTTGCCCTGCCCGTCCGTGAAAGCTTTTTACTGAGAGCCCTTCAAAGTCAGTTTGCAGGATAATATTGACAACGCCTGCGATGGCATCGGAGCCATAAACAGCGGAGGCTCCGTCTTTTAGAATCTCGACTCTTTCAACTAGTGCTAGAGGGATAGTGTTTAAGTCGGTCGCTTCACCATTAAATCCATCACTGATGATTCGTCTCCCATTGAGGAGAACAAGAGTGCTATTGGCTGGGAGGCCGCGCAGAGAGACGGTTGCGGTACCGTCACTCTCTTGGCTAACTGAAGTGCTTGTGGAATTACCGGAAACAGCAGGTAAGAACTTGAGTAAGTCGGCAATAGTCTGAGCGCCGGTCATCTTTAATTGGTCTCTAGAGAGACTATCAATTGGTAAGTATCCTCCTGACTGGAAGTGGCGTAAATGGCTTCCCGTCAGGCTTTGTCCAGTAACAGTTACCTCTTCAGTTTGTGGTATCCCCGCAGATAGTTGTTGGGTGGCGTCTTGCACAGGGGATTCAATGACTGCTACTGATGATGGGCCTACTTTTCTGAAGGTTAGCGGTACTTCTTCTAGTAGTTGCTCTAGAGCGGGCTCAAAATGGCCATCGGGGCTAAGTAGTGTCTGCCTGTTAACTTGAAATTTTGCAGCTGATGAGGCTCTAACCAGTAGTGATATTTTACATTGCTGGCCCAGCGATATCAGGGCTTGAGAAAGGTTTCCTTTGGAGATTTCGATTCCTGACTCTGGGCACAGGGCGTAGGTAGCGCTAGGGGAGCAAAGCGCTAACACAAGGGATATTGTTATCCAGTGCCTAGATGTCAATGAGGTGCCCATTCAAATACATGCAGCATGTCAAAATGCAGCAAACTGATAGTTCTTCTTAGATTCTGGGCGGGCTTATTTTGCTTGCCTAATATATAACCGCCGTGATGACGGTTATAACCTAGTTATGTGCGGGAGACAAGATAGTCAGGTTGGAGTCGCTGTGGTCTTCGTGCAAATCGAGCGCAGTAGCGATAGCTTTCAAGGTGCTGTCTGGATCGGAGATCTCGAAGGTTCCTGTAACTAATTTGCCCTCTACTTGGGGAGAGGCGGCAACTGGAACCGCTAAATAGCGATTTAACTCGGTTAAAGCATCCTTAAGTGGGGTTTTTTCAAAGACTAGTAGTCCTTTTGTCCAGTCGGTAGCTTCTTCCGGTGATGTTTGGCCAATTGGGCTGAGACCTCTTTCAGAAACGCTGACTTTCTCGTTCTTGACCAGTTGTACTGATTCGGGTTCCAGGCCGGGGGCGCTATCGGTCTCACTAACTGAGACTGTGCCTTCGGTTACGGATACTCTTGTGTTCTCTGGGTTGAGTTCAACGTTAAATTCAGTCCCCAATACGCGGATGTTGGCGCTGCCGGCGGTAACAGTAAAGGGACGAGAAGTTTGTCTTGCCACTTCGAAGAAGGCTTCACCGCGAACTAACTCCGTGCGACGCTCATTGCGGTTATAGATTACCCGCAGTTCACTATTTGAGTTCAGTTTTACTTCTGAGCCGTCGGACAGATTTATAGTTTGTATTTGTCCGCGTTCGGTCGCATATATTTGAGCTTTGAGTTCGCCGCCCATACCCTGATATCCAACCCATAAGGCAACTATTGCTCCACAGGTTGCTAGCCCTCCGCCCATAAGCCACTGCGGCAATGTCCATTGCTTTGAGCTTTGTTGCCCCTCTGCATTTTCGGTGGATGCGGAGCATACGGCAGCATTATTTTGCGGAGAGGGAATGCTTTCTGGGAACAATGTATCTACCGGTAGGTGAGATAAGGCACCCAGGTCTCCCCAGAGTTCAGTGATTTCGGCAAAAGCTAACTGGTTCTCGTCTTGGGAAATCCATTTCTTGAACTGGTGGCGGTCGCTAGATGTAATCGAGTCAGAGCGCAAACGAGCAACCCAAGCGCAAGCCTGGTCAAGGCTTTCTTCACTTATTGCTTGCTTAGGGTTAGTCATCATGGCTGCTCTAGCACCTTGGATTTGCGAAAATTAACTTAGTACTTTGATACTAAAGGCGGCATATTACTCAAAGTCTCTCAATTTGTGCGACCTTTACTGCACGGACCTCTGAGTAAAAAAATAATTCCAACGTGTTTTTACTGTATTACAGTAAAAAGTTCTGTTGTATGTAGAGTATTTAGGTTTACTCAATACGGCCCTTCGAAGCTGAGACGACTGAACAGCTTCCCCCCTCAAATAATTTTGTAGAGTTGTTGCTAAGGTATGAATACCGGTGGTTCATCTTCTTTTATCGTTATTTTAAGGATGTATGTCACAAGTGGCGCAACTGACTGAAGGTCACCTTTCAGGAGTTACCTTCTTACGACACGCTTTCAAAGCCTGCAAAATATACTTTTCCACACTACTCACGGAGATATTCATCTCCTTAGCTATCTCGCTATAGGAGAGGCCCCGGGTCCTATGTAATAGAAAGGCCTGGCGGCACTTTAGGGGTAGCTTGTCCATGGTTTCGTAGATGGACTGTAGTTGCTGGCGGGCTGCCAGCAACCTTTCTGGTGACTGATGGTCCGCATGGTCGTCGGTGTAGGGCTCACCCTCCATGGGGATCTGCTGGCTCACATACTCTACATGAAGCTTGCCCCGACGCAGCTGGTCCACAGCAAGGTTATTGGCAATCTGGTAGAGGTAGGCCCGTGGATTCTCAAGTTCCTTCTCATCGCTGAGTTTTTGCAGGCGTAGATAGGCGTGTTGGGCGATATCCTCGGCATCGTCAGGGCTTTTTACAATGCGAGAGACAAAGCGTACCAAGGCCTGTCCGTGCTCGGTAAACAGCCTTTCAAGAAGCGTCTTCCTGGCCTTATTCATTACTGATCGTGATCCCCGTACCCTGCTCGCTGTAGTTATGGACTGATTGTTCTTAGTGCGAGCTGGCGCACAGTTATATCACAAGCATTGGTTTCGCTACGAGAGGTACGATAGAACTTGACTGGTCACACTCTTCGATTCTCTATGCCTGGCGATGGATGCCGGTATAATGGCGGCCGCGCCACAGGCGCAGACAATAAGACCTTGCAGAGGTGTGTCGAGCACCGGAGATTGAATGAGTTATCAAGTACTGGCACGGAAGTGGCGGCCGAAGCTGTTTCGCGAGATGGTGGGACAGGAGCATGTTCTCCAGGCGTTGATCAACGCCCTGGATAATGGTCGCTTGCATCACGCCTACCTCTTTGCCGGTACCCGTGGTGTGGGTAAAACCACGATTGCACGAATCCTGGCCAAGTGTCTGAATTGTGAAGAGGGAGTCAGTTCTGAACCCTGTGGCCAGTGCCACACTTGCAATGAGATTGCTGATGGCCGTTTTGTCGACTTGATCGAAGTGGATGCAGCCTCGCGTACCAAGGTCGAAGATACTCGTGAACTGCTTGAGAACGTGCAGTACGCACCGACCCGGGGTCGCTTCAAGGTTTACCTGATCGACGAAGTCCACATGTTGTCGAACAGCTCGTTTAACGCGCTGTTAAAAACCCTCGAAGAACCGCCTCCCCATGTGAAGTTTCTACTGGCAACGACCGATCCGCAGAAGTTGCCGGTGACTGTGTTATCCCGCTGTCTCCAGTTCAAGCTGAAAAACATGAGCCCCGAGCGGGTTGTGGGGCATCTGAAGTTTGTTTTGGAACAGGAACAGGTTCCGTTTGAAGAAGGGGCCCTGTGGCATCTCGGTCGCGCCGCAGATGGCAGTATGCGAGATGGGATGAGTCTTACTGACCAGGCCATCGCATTTGGTGGGGGGCAAATTACTGAGGCAGAAGTGCGCGGTATGCTGGGCAGTATCGATACCGGTTTGGTGTGGAAGCTGCTGCAAGCCTTGTCTGAAGAGGACGCACAGGCTTTATTTGCCACAGTTGCTGAGTTGTCTCAGCAGGCCCCTGATTACAGTGCAGCGCTGGCAGAACTTGCCGATAACCTGCACCGTATCGCAGTGGCTCAGGTGTTGCCTCAATCTATCGATAACTCTCTGGGTGATGGTGAGCGACTGAGAAATTTAGCTGGGCGTATCGCCCCGGAAAATGTGCAGCTGTATTACCAGATGGCTCTGCTGGCCCGACGTGACCTGCCCTTGGCCCCGGATCAGCGCAGTGGCTTTGAAATGGCTCTACTGCGGATGTTGGCTTTCCGCCCCCAGGGTGTTGCGGATATTCCCCGTTCGCCACTGCCATCGGCTTCCGAACCCGTTTCGCCAGCACCGGCTCCAGAAGCGCTACAGCCACAGGCTCCTGTTGCGTCAGAAGTATCGGAGGTCAGTCCGGCAAAAAAGCCTGAAGCGGCACAGCCGCAGGCTGTTACAGCGGTTGATCTAACTCCCTCGCAGGCAGTGGAAGGCCTGCAGCCGTTTAAACATCAGACAGAGCAGCGAGAGACAGAGTCGACAGCTCCAACTGAAATGATCAGTGAGCCAGCGACGGAGATTCAGCCGGAGCAAATTACAAGCCCGCCCCCTGTCCAGGGAGTGGCAGAAGAGCGTCCCCAGCGTAAAGATGTCCTGGCCGAGCTGCGCCAGCGAGTTGCGGAAGTGGAGTCGGCGCCGGCACCACAGCAACCAGTACCACAAAATACGGTGAATACCTCGCGAGAGGCTCCGGCAGAAAGCCGGGGTCAGGAAGTGCCAAAAGGGCGTTTGGAAGCATTAACGCCTGGCAGTTGGCCGGTAATGTATGGACAGCTGGGTATTACCGGTATTTTGCACTCTATTGCCCAGCACTTGGAGATGGTGGGCAGGCAGGACAATATACTCTCGTTCACCCTGGATGAATCCTACAGCAGCCTCTACGACGAAGTTCACCAGCGGCGCCTTGGGGACTCTCTGGCTGACTTCTTCCAGCAGCCTGTGGTGGCGCAGATCCAAGTAGGGCAGGTACATGGGAGTACCCCCGCCCGATTAGTCGCAGCTACTCGCCAAGCGCGGCTAGAAGCTGCCCAGGATGCACTGGTCGCTGACCCACTGGTTCAAGAATTACAGACAGAATTGAGTGCGGAACTGGTGCCGGGCTCCGTAGAATCACTAGTAGTAGAAGATTAATGACAATTAGGGCCCGGTTTATTCCGGGGCCACATGCACAAGATAGAGGTTACCTATGAAAGGTTTGGGCGATTTGATGCAGCAGGCCCAGAAGATGCAGGCTGACATGCAGGAAAAAGTGCAGAAGATGCAGCAGGAGCTGACTGAACTGCGCATTTGCGGTGAGTCTGGGGCGGGTATGGTCAAGGTGATGATGAATGGTCGCCACGATGTGGTATCTGTGGAAATTGATCCCTCCCTGATGACCGAAGAAAAGGAAATGCTGGAAGACCTGCTGGCCGCTGCGGTCAACGACGCTGTGCGCCGTGTAGAGGAAAAAACACAGGAACTGCAAAAGCAGGGAATGGGAGACCTGACTTCAGGTATCAATTTGCCTGAAGGCTTTAAGTTCCCCTTTTAAGAAGTGGCCATCCACTGGTTTTGAGTTTGTATGTTTAGTCCCCTGATTGAAGAGCTGATCCGCGCGCTCCGCTGTCTGCCCAGTGTAGGCCCCAAGTCCGCGCAGCGCATGGCGATGTACCTGTTGGAGAAAGACCGGGAAGCTGCCTCCCTGCTGGCCCAGAGTTTGGCGCGAGCGGTGGAACAAGTGGGGCGCTGTGGGCAGTGTCGCACCCTGACAGAGGAGCCCGTTTGCTCATTGTGTTGCAATAGCCGGCGCGAGCAGGACTCACTTTGCGTGGTTGAGACGCCCGCTGATGTTCTGGCTATTGAGCAGGCCGGTAATTACCACGGTCGCTACTTTGTCCTGCATGGGCATCTCTCGCCCATTGATGGCATTGGCCCGGGGGAGCTGGGGATCGACTTGCTGGAGCAGAGACTCGCTACTGAGCAGTTGCGCGAACTTATTGTCGCCACTAACCCTACGGTAGAAGGTGAAGCTACCGCGCAATACATCGCGGAGAGAGCTCGTGCCCAGGGGGTGACGGTGAGCCGGATTGCCCACGGTGTGCCCATCGGCGGAGAATTGGAATATATCGATGGCGGCACTCTCGCCCACGCCTTTAATAGTCGAACCGCATTTTTTTCCGGCAGTTGAGTGATATCGATGACAGAAATAGATACCACTCCACGCTGGGTTGACAGTTACGAGCAGCTGGTAGAGTTGTGTGCAGAATGGCGCAAGCAGAGTGCGGTAGCCCTGGATACCGAGTTCATGCGCAGTCGTACTTTTTATCCCCAGCCGGCCCTGGCCCAGGTAGGTGATGGAAAACACTGCTACCTGATCGACAATTTGGCGATTGAGGAGTTACAGCCGCTTCGCGACCTCTTGCTCGATACCGCTGTCACTAAAATCATGCACAGTTGTAGCGAGGACCTGGAAACCCTGGAGCGCTTGCTAGGCGTGATTCCCGAGCCCATTTTTGATACCCAAATTGCCGCTGCAATCTGTGGTATGGGAGCAGGCTTGGGTTATGCGGCGACAGTTAACCAGCTACTGCATATAGAGTTGCCCAAGAGTGAAACCCGCTCGGACTGGCTGCAGAGACCTCTCAGCGATGCACAGAAAACCTATGCCGCCCTCGATGTTGCTTGGTTGCCGGTACTCTACGGCGTACTGGTAAAGGACCTCAATGGGAAGGGGCGCCTGGAGTGGTTGCAGGAAGACTGTGCATCATTGGTGGTCACGGCTCGAAACCCGAACCCGCCTGAGATTTACTACCAAAAAGTGAAAGGTGCCTGGCGCCTGCGCAGTAAACAACTGGCAGTGCTACAGGATGTGTGTGCCTGGCGCGAAAAGCAGGCCAGGGCGCTGAATATGCCGCGCAATCACTTGTTGAAAGAGAATATCTGTCTCGGCCTGGCCCAACAGTTGCCTCGACATAGAGGTGCCTTGAGCCAACTGGGTATGGAAGGGCGGGCTTTGCGTGAGCACGGAGAGGCCCTGTTAAAAATCGTTGCCCAAGCCTGCGAGAGAAGCGATCCTCCTGCGCGAATGCAGCAGCCTCTCAACCGGCAGCAGGGAGAGATCCTCAAGCAACTGCGGCTTGAGATGGTGTCTATTGCCGAGCGGGCCGGGTTGCCTGCCGAAATATTAATTCGCAAAAAAGAGCTGGAAGCCTTGGTCCAGGCCCGTCGACCCGAGTTAGAGGGGCGGCTCAGAGGGTGGCGGGCCGATGTGATTGGCCATCCTTTGCTCGAAGCTCTGAAACAATTGCGTAAAGAGGAATTGAAGTGAAAGTTTTATGCGATATTTATCGCAGTCCAAATAAAGACGAAATGTATCTGTACGTGGATAAGCGCGAGGGCACTGCGAGGGTTCCCAAAAATCTACTGGAGCTTTTCGGCAAGCCGCAGCACGTCACTACGATGTTGGTGACGCCGGACAAAAAACTGGCCCGTGCAGAGGCGGACAAGTTGCTCAAAGAGGTGCGCACTCGCGGCTATTACTTACAGATGCCGCCAATAGCCGATTCCGAAATGAGTGAAATCGCGCTGAAGAACAGCAAGTTGCAACGCTGAGTCGAGCTAAATGGCACAGGAGCCTTTTTGGCGGCGGAAAACGCTGGAGCAAATGAGTCGATCCGAGTGGGAGCAGCTTTGTGACGGTTGTGGTCGCTGCTGTCTGCACAGCTTGGAGGATGAGGATACGGGTGAGGTCTACCTCACTAATGTGGCCTGCCGCCTGTTGGATACCCATTCCTGCCAGTGCAGTGAGTACAGCCAGCGCAAAGCCCATGTTCCCGGATGTATTCAGTTGCGTATAGAGGATATTGCCGAATTCGATTGGTTGCCGCTCACCTGCGCATACCGCAGTCTTGCGGAAGGGCGCCCTCTTGCGGACTGGCACCCACTGGTGTCGGGGGACCCGGAATCCGTACATCGGGCGGGGATATCGGTGCGTGGGCGCGTTGTCAGTGAAGAGTCGGTTCATTCAGACGATATGGAGGATCATATTGTCTCTTGGGTTGAACAAGGTTGATCGCAAACGGGAACTGCGACCTGTGAACGCCTTTGAATATTGCGCATAATTAAATCATTCTTCGGATCGATTTATGGTTGGCAGTGCTTGTCTGCGAAGCGGCGTAAATATGCCGGTTCCGAGCGAGTGACGATGTAAAGGACCCTGGCATATTTGCCCGATATTAAATCGGTGTGCCAGAAAGTAGAGTGAGAGAATGACAGAAGATTTCCAATTTGCCTGGATGGTATACGCCGCTTCAACACTGGTTATGCTGTTGGCGGGCTGGTGGTTTATGCGCAATTGGCGATGGAGTTGGGTGCGCCAGACTCTACTCTTAGTGGCTGCGGCAGTGTTGTTGGCACCGGCAAAGACCTCTGTAGCGGAGTCAGTTGCTGTGCCGGTGTTGCCGCTATTTGTTTATCAAACGCTGTTTGAAGAAAATGGAGCGGCTCCAGAGGTCACTACCAATTTGATATTCGCTTCGGGTGGAGCCCTGGCGATCATGGTTGTTTGGGGGATTGTCAGCTTGCTGATGAGATTTCGCCGGGACAGGCGTCGTCGCTTTGATGAAGATCCCTACTTTAACGAACAATAACCCAAGATATGGCTGTCATGCCTGAGGGCAGGGTAGCCATTCCCCCAGTATTTTTTGTTGTACTTTTATTCACTTGCGCAGCCATCGTCCCTCCTCGACGCCTATATCCAGGCCTTCACTCGGTTGCTCGTATCAAAGGCGCTAAAACCCTTTAGACCGACAACCCCAGTCAATGACAGCTGCTATATCTATTAAGCTGGTTCCCGCTGTGGCGCAATGCAAAACAATGTAAAAGCCGTGTCACTTTTCTGCCAGGTATCCAGTAACAACAAGAGGCGGCTGTATCCAGCATGTGGGAAATACCTCGCACCTAATATGGGAAGAGGGCAAGGGCAGTCGTGAATAGAGTGAAATATTCAGTTCAATACCCACTTGCCCAGATTGGCAGTGAGAGCCGAATGGCTGAGGAATACTGATGCTCGATCACCTGCTTATATTGACTGCAGTAATGCTGGTTTCGGGCATTTTGGGTGGGCTGGTCAATTACTATCAAATGCTGTTCACCGAAGAAGATCCAGCGGGGCTCGCACGTTGCCTGATTATGGGGCTGTGTGGCGCCTTGATGGTGCCGATATTCCTTAAATTCACCCAGAGTGACTTGTTGATAGAAATCCAGGGTGACCCCTCGCGCTTATTGATTTTTACCGGTTACTGCCTGCTCGCTGCAATTGCGTCCCGTATGTTCGTGTTTAACGCCGCGCGGCGCCAGTTGCGAGACGCCAGTATTGCCCGCGCCCGAGTAGAGAATATGGAGCAGGAACTGCGCACCATGCAGTTGGAAATGATGCCCCTATTGGAGCATGAAATTGAGGGCGACCCCGAGCAGGGGCCGACCATCGATTTCAATCAGATCCGTAAATTGGATGACAATGCCCTACAGGTGCTGCATTTGTTAAATACCGGGGAGTGTGTATTTCGGTCTCTTTCCGGCATGGTGCAGGACAGCGGTATGGAAACCAATTCTATAGCCCGCGCCTTGAATAGCTTGCTGGTGCTGGAGATGGTCGGGAAAATTCATAGTCACTTGGGCATCCGCTGGTATATCACCGGCAAAGGTCGCCAGGTTGTACACCGCCGCAGTACCCAGATGGCCTAGGCTGCTTCGGAAAGCCCACGCGTACTTTCAAGGCTCGCCCTGCGGGACTGGCAAATTCCCCCAGCGCAAGCTGGTCATCCAAATTGAGCGTTACCGCCTCGCCCCCAAACTGTTGTTCAATTATCATTCGCTAAAAGAGATAGTTAGCCTCGACGACAGGATTGGAGCAGTTATGAAGTTTACCGGTACCGAAAGCTATGTAGCGACCGACGACTTGCAGATGGCGGTGAATGCGGCCGTTACCCTGCAGCGCCCACTATTGATCAAGGGTGAGCCCGGCACCGGCAAAACACTGCTCGCCGAGCAGGTAGCAGAGAGCCTCGGACTAAAGCTGATTCAGTGGCATATTAAATCCACCACCAAAGCCCAGCAGGGCCTGTACGAGTACGACGCGGTATCCCGCCTGCGGGACTCCCAACTGGGGGTGGATAAGGTTCACGATATTGGCAACTACATTAAGCGCGGTAAGCTTTGGGAGGCCTTTGCGGCAGAAGAGCGCGTGGTGCTGCTGATCGATGAAATCGATAAAGCGGATATCGAATTCCCCAACGACCTGCTGGTTGAGCTGGATCGTATGGAGTTCTTTGTCTATGAGACTGGCGAAACCATCAAGGCCAAGCAGCGCCCCATCGTAATTATCACTTCCAATAATGAGAAAGAGTTGCCGGACGCCTTTTTACGCCGTTGCTTTTTCCATTACATCAGCTTCCCCGATCGTGACACCATGAGCAAAATTGTCGATGTGCACTACCCAGGGATCAAAGGGCAGCTGGTGGCCGAGGCAATGGATATTTTCTTCCAGCTGCGCGAGGTTCCAGGCCTGAAGAAAAAGCCTTCGACCTCCGAACTGATCGATTGGCTCAAGCTGTTGATGGCTGATGATATTCCCGGGGAGATCCTGAAAAACAGCGATAGCAGCAATGCCATTCCGCCGCTCTACGGTGCCCTGCTGAAAAACGAGCAGGATGTCCATATGCTGGAGCGCCTGGCGTTTATGGCCCGTCGCGATAATCGCTAAACTGTGTTGGTTAATGTCACCGAGGGCTTAGGTTGTCCTCGGTGATTTCGGCCCGGTTTAACCGGGTGTTATTTTTTCCCTGTGCTGACTGCGAATTATTATGCTGATTGGCTTTTTCCAGAATTTACGCCGCTATAAATTACCGGTAACCATCACCGAACTGCTGGCCCTGCTTGAGGCATTACAGCAGCGCCTGGTATTTGCCGACCTTGAGGAATTTTACTTCCTTGCCCGCGTTTGCCTCGTCAAGGACGAGAAGCACTTCGATAAATTTGATCGCGCTTTCGACGCCTATTTTAAGGACCTTGAGACCCTCGACGACATTGTCGAGCAAATGATTCCCGAGGACTGGCTGCGTGCAGAATTTATGAAGCAGCTGACCGAAGAGGAAAAGGCCCAGGTGCAAAGCCTCGGTGGCTTAGAAAAACTACTGGAGGAATTTAAAAAGCGTCTAGAGGAGCAGAAGAAGCGTCACAGCGGTGGTAATCGCTGGATTGGTACTGGCGGCACCAGCCCGTTTGGCAATAGTGGTTATCATCCCGGCGGTATCCGTGTGGGTGGTAAGGGGCGCAATCGCTCGGCGTCAAAGGTTTGGGAGAAGCGCCAGTTTAAAAATCTGGATGACAGTATCAGTCTGGGCACCCGCAATATCCAGGTGGCTCTGCGCAAGTTGCGCAAATTTGCCCGCACCGGTGCCGCAGAGGAACTGGATCTGGATAACACCATATCCTCTACTGCACGCAACGCCGGGTTACTGGATATTCAAATGGTGCCGGAGCGACATAATGCGATTAAGGTGCTGATCTTCTTCGATGTAGGGGGCTCTATGGACCCCTATGTGCGCGTCTGTGAAGAACTGTTCTCCGCCTGTCGTTCCGAGTTCAAGCATCTCGAATATTTTTATTTCCACAATTTTGTTTACGAGCATGTATGGAAAGACAACCAGCGGCGCTATAGCGAAAATACCTCGCTGCTGGAAATACTGCGCACCTATGGCAAGGACTACAAAGTAATTTTTGTCGGCGATGCGTCTATGGCGCCCTACGAAATTACCAGTCGTTTCGGCAGTGTCGAACATATGAATGAAGAGCCCGGTGCGGCCTGGATGGAGCGTGTCACCGATACCTACAGTAACCTGATCTGGTTGAATCCTGTAGGAGAGGAGTATTGGCAATATACTCCCAGTATCGGTATGACCCAGAGACTGGTGGACGGGCATATGTATCCGATGACCCTGGAGGGATTGGATCGAGCCATCGCTTATTTGGTTAAAGGGCGTTAAAAGGCTGATCGCTTTTTCAGGTAGCACCTTAGGTGCTACCTGCTATTCTTGGGGTTTCGTTAGTTGCTCAACTAGAGAGAGAAGCGAAAAATCGCTTTGTGGAGTCATTATCAATGAGAAGCCAGAGGGTTTCTCTATCTCTTTTTTCCCAGTATTAATCCCATTTTCTACGATAAAAAACAACGGTAGATGACATTGGGGGGCGCCCCAAAGCCCTGCAATAGCGGTTAAACCCAATAGTCGCTGGCGATCTTTTTGTACTTTGCAGGATTCACTATCGGTCCCTTTCTTAATTGCGGTTGTGGGGGTGGTTGGTACTAGTAAAACGCTACTGTTGTCCGGTAGTAATGTTTCCATCAACTTGCACCACTGTTGTCGTTTTTCGTTGGCCCAGAATATCTCATCATCGGTAATTGATAGGGCCATAGTAATTCTTGTGGCTATGTCCTCTGAAAATACCGGCCGGTATTTTCGCAACCAGTCTCCGTGAGTATTGGCGATGGCGCGGCCCTGCAAAATTCTGAATACATCCGCCAGTTCGCCCAGTAATTCAATGTCAGACAGGTGTTTAATCTCGCAGATAGAAAATTGATTATTTAATGTAGGAATAAATTCCTGGATTGCTGATTGAATAGGCGTATCTGCCAGTTGACTGATCTCGGGGCAAGTAACCAGGCGGGTTACTTTATTTGCGGATAAATGCTGTGACGGGATTAGAATTTTGCCGACGTCTACAAGTAATGAAGGAGTTTGACTAAACCAACCGACAGTATCAAAGCAGGGTGCTAAACCGATAACACCGTCGGTAGGAATAAGTGAGTGACTGGTTCGAATGCCGAATAAACCACAATAGCTTGCAGGTACCCTCACCGATCCGCCGGTGTCGGTGCCTAAGCCAATATCGGCTGTTCCTGAGGCCACGGCGGCGGCCGATCCCATAGAGGAACCCCCACAAAAATAGCCGGGCAGTTTAGGGTTGTCGGCAGAACCGTAGTGTAAATTACTCCCCTGCATGCTGTAGGCGAGTTCATCAAGGTGAGTAAACCCAGTAAAGGTTGAGCCGGCCTCCAGTAATTTCTGCAAGCTAAGTGCGGTTTTATTGGCAGGAGGGTGAGTATTGAACCACTCGGGGCTGCCTGCCGTATTTTTCTCCCCTTTCAATTGAAAGAGATCTTTGACCGCTAAACGTACGCCTGTTAGCGGTCCGGAATCTGATAACGTTAAAGAGCGAGGTCCGTGCTCGCAAAATACGCCTTTTATGGGTTGGCTCCCTTATTTGTCATTACCGCTAAAATGCTTCGGCGGTACACCGTCGTGATCGGCGGTGATGCTAAGTTCCTCCTTGGTGGTTTCGCCCACCTTTACGTGAACCTCTTCTGCACCGTGCATCCAGTCCACCAGTTTCTCGCGAATAAAATACAGGATAATTCCGGCAATAATTGCGGCCAGGGCTACTCCGCCAAAGGTTGCGAGTGGACCGGATACACCAACGAGTTTACCGATCTCTGCGGCTCCTTTGTTGGCAATACCAATAAAGGCAAACCAAAGCCCCATCATCAGGGATAAATAGCGCAGCGGAGATAATTTAGTTACGACAGAGAGCCCAATTGGCGATAGGCAAAGCTCGCCAATGGTGTGGAAAATATAGGCAAATACCAGCCACCAAATACTCGCTTTAATGGTCTCTGAATCGCCAATTTGCAGGGCGGCACCGCACATGGATAAGAATCCCACGCCGAGAAAAACCAGTCCCAAACTGAATTTGGCCGGTGAGCTGGGTTCCCGGTCTCCCATGCCTACCCAGATACTGGCCATAATCGGCGCGAGGATAATAATAAACAGAGGGTTTACCATCTGCAGCCAACTGGCGGGAATCTCCCACCCCAGCACATTCAGGTCGGTTCGATATTTGGCGAATAAGTTCATTGAGCCGGCAGCCTGCTCAAAGCCGGCCCAAAAAATCACGATAAACACGCCCAAAACCAAAATAACTTTGATGCGGTCTCGCTCCTCTTGAGTCAGCGGGCGGCGCTTATCGACGTCCTCATCTTTCTTGTCTTTCAGTTCCAGGTGCGCAGAAGGTTCTACACCGATTTCTCCCAGGTAGCGCTTGGCTTGGGTCATCTGCAGGATTAGGCCGGCTAACATGCCAAGGCCAGCGACGATAAAGGCCAGCTGGTAATCCACCTTTTCCCCAATCCAGCCCACCAGTAGGTAACCGAGGATAGAGCCCAGGTTGATGCCCATATAAAAAATGGTAAAGGCGGTATCCCGGCGGTGGTCACCTTCCTCGTAAAGGTCCCCGACCATGGTAGAGATATTTGGCTTGAAGAAACCGTTGCCGATAATCAGCAATGCCAACCCGATCCATAGCATATAAATTTGGCTGCCATTTGGCAGCCAACCGTGGGGGAATCCCAGGGCGAACTGCCCCAGCATCATCAAGGTGCCGCCGAACATAATACAGCGGCGCTGGCCCCAGCGATTATCTGCCATCCAACCGCCGATAATGGGGGTTAGGTAGACCAGCATTGCATACCAGCCCAGGTAGCTGAGGGCTTTGGATTGCAATTCGGTATCGGTCAGTTGTTCCCAGCCGAAGACTGCGGCAGTCGCTGTAGAGGTCAGGTAGAAGACAAAAATACCACGCATGCCGTAGTAGCTGAGACGTTCCCACATCTCAGTACCAAACAACAGGAAGAGTCCTTTGGGGTGGCCAAACAGCTGGCCTGCGCTGGCGGGGGGCTTGGGCTTGATCTCTTGCATAGTACTGCTCGCAAGGTATGACCCTGAGGAATTGCACCAGCAGTATAGGCCGTGCCCCTCAGAAGAAGTGCTATTCGCACCAGTATAGATGAGCGCCACAATAAGGTTTGATAGCCCTGCGGTGCTCAGGGGGTATAATCCCGCGTTTGCCATTGCTGTACGAATTATGAGTCACACCGAAGCAGAAAAAGTACTGGGGGCGCTGCAGGCCCGAATCTCCGCGACCATGGGGCGTGACCGCTATGGGTTGCGCAGGACTGTCAAAAATGTGCGCCGGCGCCAGAAAGAGGGCAAGCCGGTTGATCGCATGTTGGCCCAATTGGAGCAGCAGCTCCAAGCGTCTGAGACCCTGGTGGAGGAGCGCCGGCGCAAGTTGCCAGAAGTGCAGTGGCCGGAGTCTTTGCCAGTGGTAGCGCGGCGGGAGGAAATCGCCGAGCAGATCGAGAAAAATCAGGTTGTAGTGATTGCCGGTGAAACCGGTTCTGGTAAAACCACTCAGTTGCCAAAAATTTGCCTGTCACTGGGCCGGGGAATTTACGGCCAGATCGGCCACACCCAGCCGCGCAGGATTGCCGCGCGCACTGTAGCCAATCGAATTGCTGAGGAGCTGGGGCAGCCCCTGGGAGAGTCCGTCGGTTACCAGGTGCGCTTTACCGACCACAGCACCGAGCATACCCACGTCAAACTGATGACAGACGGTATCCTGCTGGCTGAAATTCAGCGCGATCCCCTGTTAAATAAATACGATACGTTGATCATCGATGAGGCCCATGAGCGCAGCCTTAATATTGATTTTCTGTTGGGCTATTTGAAAACCATACTGCCCAAGCGCCCTGACCTGAAACTGATAATTACCTCCGCCACCATCGACCTGGAAAAATTTTCCCGGCATTTTGACGATGCGCCGATTATCGAGGTTTCCGGTCGTACCTACCCAGTGGAAGTTCACTATCGCCCCGCAGCGGATACGGATGCAGATCTCAACGAGCAGGTGGTCACTGCTGTGGAGGAGTTACTGCACGAGGAAAAGTCCAGCAGTCGGCGCGGTGGGGATATCCTGGTATTTATGAGCGGCGAGCGGGAAATCCGCGAGTGCTCCAAGGCTTTGCGCGATGCACAGATAGCGCAATTGGAAGTGCTGCCCTTGTATGCCCGCTTGAGCCTTGCGGAGCAAGCCAAAGTTTTCCACGGCCATAAAGGCCGTCGCATTGTACTCGCTACCAATGTGGCAGAGACCTCTATTACGGTGCCCGGTATCCGCTATGTGATCGACCCGGGTACTGCACGAGTGAGCCGCTACAGCTACCGCAGTAAAATTCAGCGGCTGCCTATAGAGCCGGTTTCCCAGGCCAGCGCCAACCAGCGTGCCGGTCGCTGTGGCCGTGTCAGCGCCGGTGTTTGTGTGCGCTTGTATGAAGAGCGGGATTTTGAGCAGCGCCCGGAATTTACCGATGCGGAAATTCTGCGTACGAATCTGGCAGCAGTCATTCTGCAAATGTTACAGCTGCGTATCGGTGATATCCGCGAGTTTCCATTTGTCGATCCGCCGGACCCACGACTGATTAATGACGGTTATAAATTGCTGCAGGAATTACAGGCGGTAGATGAGCAGGGCCGGGTCACTAAATTGGGGCGATCCCTATCAAGGTTGCCTTTGGACCCGCGCCTGAGCCGCATGTTATTGGCGGGGGCAGAGAATGGCAGTGCGCGGGAGCTCTTGATTATTGTCGCCGCTCTGGCCGTGCAGGACCCGCGCGAGCGCCCGGCAGAAAAACGCCAGGCTGCGGATGAAAAACATCGCCAGTGGCAGCATGAACAATCGGATTTTTTATCCTTCGTTCAGCTGTGGGATGCCTTTGAAGTCCAGCGTCAGGAACTGAGTCAAAATCAGTTGCGCAAGTGGTGCCAGAAAAACTTCCTGTCCTGGCTGCGTATGCGCGAGTGGAGAGATATCCACCACCAGCTGCGTGTGGCCTGTCGCGATCTCGAAGTTAAAGAAAACAAAGAGCCGGCGGAATACGAAGCGATACACCGAGCCATCGTGGTGGGATTGCTGGGCAATATTGGCGCGCGGGATGAAAACAAGGAGTTTAACGGCTGCCGCAATCGTCGTTTCCATATTTTCCCAGGCTCCGGTCAATTTAAAAAACCTCCCCGCTGGGTGGTGTCTGCCCAGTTACTGGAGACCAGCCGCCTGTTCGCCCATACCGTAGCCAAGGTCGAGCCCGAGTGGATATTGGCCGCCGCGCAGCACCTGGTTAAGCGCAATTATTTTGAACCCCATTTTGACGCTCGCTCCGGGCAGGTAATGGCCTTTGAGAAGGTCTCCCTTTACGGTTTGGTGCTGGTGGAAAAACGCCGAATTCCCTACGGCAAACTGGACCCGCAAACTTCTCGGGAAGTGTTTATTCGCCAGGCGCTGGTGGAGCAACGCTATCGCGGTAAGGGCCGATTTTATAAGCACTATCTCGACCTGTTGAAGTCCCTGGAAGAGCTGGAAGCCAAATCCCGTCGCCGGGATATTCTGGTGGATGATGAAGTGGTGTACCGTTTCTTCGATGAGCGTATCCCAGCGGATATCGTCAACCTGGCTGGATTTGAGCACTGGCGCAAGAAAGCGGAATCCAGCGATACACAGCTGCTGTTTATTCCCCGCGACTTATTGATGCAGCAGAGTGCCGATCATGTGGGAGAGGCCCAATTCCCCAATGAGTTGCAGGCGGGCGGTATTGTCTATCCGCTCAGCTATCACTTTGAGCCTGGCAGTGTGGATGATGGCGTCAGCATACAGGTGCCGGTTGCAGCGCTGCACCAGGTGCCGGCAGCTCGCCTCTCCTGGTTAGTGCCGGGCATCTTGCGGGACAAGTGCATCGCTCTGATAAAAGCCCTGCCCAAGCAGTGGCGTAAATATTTTGTGCCAGTGCCGGCTGCGATAGATAAGGCTTTGCCCCGACTGCGTGCAGACAATACCCCATTGTGGCAGTCGTTGGCTCTGGAGCTGAAGCGCCAGACAGCGCAGCAGTTGCCAGATGAGGTATGGGAGTCTGCGGAACAGGCCCTGGAAGATTATTACCGTTTCAATATCCAGGTGATGGATGAAGCCGGCAAATTGCTGGATCAAGATCGGGATTTGGCCCTATTGCAAGCGCGCTACCGGGATCGGGTACAGCAGGGGCTGGCAACAGCTGGCGACAGTTTTGAGCGGGAGGGTATTTCCCGCTGGGACTTCGGTGATCTTCCAGAGACCCATACCCTCAACCAGGGCGGGCTCAAGGTGCGGGCTTACCCCGCGCTGGTTGAAGGAAAAGACAGTGTTTCCCTGAAGCTACTGGATAACCCCAGTGAGGCTCGCAGGCTTACTCGCGCCGGTATTTGCCGTTTGGCTCTGTTGCACTTGCCGGAGAAGGTGAAGTATCTGCGCAAAGAGCTGTTGCGAGGCAAGGAGCTGGGGCTTTCTGCAGCGGATCTGGGGCGCCGTGAGGAGGTAGCTGACGACATCCTGATGGCAGCCGTGCGCGAAGTTTTCTGGCCCAAAGAGGAGTTGCCGCGCACCGAAGCTGAATTCCTGGCCGCTTTGGAAAATGACGGTGACTTGGTGGGGGTGGCCCAGGAGATTGGTGATCTGTTGGTCAAGGCCCTGGCTCAGCTGGTGCCACTGCGCAAACAAATCAAACAGCAGAAAAACCTGGCGGTCGCAATGGCGGTGGGGGATATCCAGCAGCAACTGGCTGGGCTCTTCTACCGAGGCTGCTTGTTTGATACTCCGCTGTCATGGCTGCGCCAGTACGGCCGCTATCTGAAGGCGATCGCAATGCGCTTGGAAAAGGCCGCTCTCGACCCTAACCGTGACCGAAAACTGCAAGTTGAATACCAGAAGGCGGCGGAGCCTTACTTGGCGCAAGTGGAGAAATATTCACCCAGAGAACTCTCTGCAGAGGCAGAATTGCGTGAGTTTCGCTGGATGTTGGAGGAATTTCGTGTTTCCTTATTCGCGCAGACTCTAAAAACCCTGATGCCGGTGTCATCCAAGCGCTTAAGCAAGTCATGGGCAGAAATTGATGGGAAAGGTTTGCTTGGTTGATTTTCTCTATGGAAAAGAGATCACAAAAAAAATTTTGATCAAGTGTAAGAATTTGATGGAGAGCCCGACAGAAGTACTGAAAGCAGGCCTGGAGCCCAGAATGACCCCTTGATACCGGTTATTTTGTGGCGGGTTCTATTCAATGACTGATTTTTGTTTCGCAGCATTATACTTCTGCGGAGTGGAAAAAAGTCTCTTGTACTTTTTATTGCTAAGGACACCTAGTTAGGAGATTCACTATGAACAAGAAGCACCTTTCCCCTGTAGCCGCCGCAGTTGGCGCAGCGTTTATCGCCACTGCCGCTATGAATGTATCTGCTGCCAACAGTAATGCTAACCCCTTTGCCGCAGCAGACCTGAGCTCAGGCTACAACGTGGCGCTGGCTGATCACGACGGTGATGATAAAAAGAAAGAGGGTAAGTGCGGCGAAGGCAAGTGTGGCGAAGGTAAGAAAAAAGAAGGCAAGTGCGGCGAAGGTAAGTGCGGCGAAGGCAAGAAAAAAGAAGGTAAGTGCGGCGAAGGTAAGTGTGGCGGGTAATTTTTCGCTGTACTCAAAGAGGGTGGATACGCTTTAGCGATCCACCCTGTTTTTTATTGATCGCTGAAAAAAGTGAGACCTGAAAGTGTTGCGCGAGTTTTCCATAGAAGGTGCTGGGTTTGGATTGCGCCGGTCAATGATGGGTGAAAACCTTGATACAGATGCCGTAGATTTTCTGGAGGTAGCACCTGAGAATTGGATTGGTGTTGGCGGTCGCTATGGGCGCTGGTTTAAGGAATATACAGAGCGTTTTCCTTTTTTACTTCACGGTTTATCTCTCTCGATTGGTGCACCAGAACCATTGGATATGGACTTGGTTGCAGCCATTAAAAAATTTATCAAGCAACACAATATTCGCGGTTACAGTGAGCACTTGAGTTATTGCTCAGATCACGGCCATCTGTACGATTTATTGCCCATTCCCTTTACGCAAGAAGCGGTGATGTATGTTGCCGAGCGAATCCGTATGGTCCAGGACGCACTGGAAGAACGGATTGCAATGGAGAATGTCTCCTACTATGCGGCGCCGGGCCAGGAGATGACTGAACTGGCTTTTTTAAATGCGGTGCTGGAAGAGGCCGATTGTGATTTGCTTCTGGACGTGAACAATATTTATGTAAACTCGATTAACCACCGCTACGATGCGCTGGACTTTCTATCTGCACTACCTACTGAAAGAATTCGCTACGTACATATTGCCGGGCACTATGATGAGGCAGAGGATTTAAAGGTGGACACCCATGGTGCACCGGTTATTGATCCTGTGTGGGAACTACTCGATCGCGCCTACGATATTCACGGTGTGATGCCGACGCTACTTGAGCGGGATTTTAATATTCCGCCGATTCCCAAATTACTCGAAGAAGTAGGACATATTAAAACCATTCAGGCCAGTCACCAGGTGGAAGAGAGTTATGTCCTCAGTCGTCGATAAGCCCGAGACATTCAAAAGTGTGCAGCGGGACTTTGCTGCCCATTTGCGCGCACCGGATCAAGTTGCGCCGCCGGCAGAAATTGAGGACCGGCGTGTCGCTATTTATCGAGATTTGATTTACAACAATATTGAATCCTTTGTTGCCAGTGGATTCCCGGTATTGCGCAGTCTTTATAGCGACGAAAACTGGCATCAAATGGTACGTGATTTTGTCCACAAACACACATCCGTTAGCCCGTATTTTTTGCAGATCAGTGAAGAGTTTCTCTCATATTTACAGAACGAACGGGGAGAACAACCACAAGATCCTCCGTTCCTGTTGGAGCTTGCCCACTACGAGTGGGTAGAGTTGGCTTTAGATGTCAGTGCTGTGGAATTACCGGAAGGGCTGGCGATAGAGGGGGATGTTTTACAGCAAGTTCCTG
This sequence comes from Microbulbifer maximicatervae (SeqCode), assembly GCF_052468095.1. Next base: position 4,086,080 of record NZ_CP174332.1, on the reverse strand, counting down.
TAGTTTCCCCTCTTGTCTGGAGCCTCAGCTACCGCTACCCAGTGCATCGGTTGGGGCCGGATTTTCAGCCCCAAGAGCCGCCGGAGGTACCGACGTTCCTTTTCGTATACCGGGATCGTTCCGACAAAGTGAATTTTATGGAGATCAATGCCGTCACCGCCAGATTGTTGCAGTTGGTCTCTGCGGGCGATTACACCGGCTTACAAATATTGGAACAGATGGCTCAGGAATTACCCAATATTAGTCGTGACTCCTTATTTGATTTTGGTGCCGATTTATTAGAAAAACTACTGAATAAAGGGGTTATTGCCGGTTTAAAGGCTTAGCCTGTGATTGCCTGAAACTCCTTTATCTTTGGCAAATCCCAGCTGCTATGCTGCCGAGGGTAGCTTACGAATTACTAGGGCGTTAGAATCCTTGGTCTCACTAGTTTGATATAAGAGGAGCAGGGTTGTGCTTGGAAGCAAAACTTTATCGCCCTGGTTAATGGCAACTCTGATAGCTGTTACTCCAGTAGGGGCGCTAGCGCAACAAGATCCGTTTGGTGGTGCAGCTCAAAACCCGGCTGCGGTAGATACCAGCGGAGCAGAGGATGCCAGTGCCGATGACGGGGGCCTGTCTCTCGAGGATGAGTACGGCTTTGATCCTGCCGATGAATTTGGTGGTGCCGAGGGCGAAGATTTATCACTTCGCGACCCCTGGGAAGGTTTTAATCGGGCCATATTCTCCTTCAACGATGGTGCAGATCGCTATGTGTTGAAGCCCGCCGCTGTCAGCTATCGCCAAATTACCCCGATTTTCGTGCAGCACGGTGTCAGCAACTTTTTCGACAATCTGCGCGAAGTTACCAATACTTTTAATGATGTTCTGCAGGGTAAATGGGGCCAAGCGGGCAATGACGCGGGTCGTTTCCTGGTGAATTCCACGGTAGGTATTGTCGGTATTCTGGATGTTGCCCAGCACATGGGTCTCGAGCAGGGTGATGGCGAGGACTTTGGCCAGACTTTGGCTGTTTGGGGTGTGCCTTCTGGCCCCTACCTGGTTTTGCCGCTACTGGGGCCATCCACTGTACGGGATACCCCTGCCAGGGTCGTGGATTACTACACCAACCCCTTGACCTATGTAAATGACGACGCGACCAAATATGCATTGAAGGGTACAGATATCATTCAGAGCCGTGCCAGCCTGCTGCAAGCGGAGTCCCTGTTGCATGGTGATCGCTATGTACTCTTGCGGGATGCTTACCTGCAGCGCCGCGACTATTTGATTGTCGATGGTGAAATGGATGTTCAAACCGAAGAAGAGGCCGCAGAGGCAATTGATCAGGGTGAAGTGGAAGAGGCTTCCGACTACTGATTTGTCACCTAGGGCAGATAACTTTTTAGAGCCTTTATATGGCCGGCCCCAGTAGCCTGGTGCTTACCGACGATGAGCGCTCCCGCAATTTTTTGCGAGGGGCGCTTTCGCGTTTTGGCTTCCAGGTAAGTGTTGCCAACAACGGGGAAGATGGCATCGGCCAGTTCAGCCCCGGCGCTTTCCATATCGTATTGATTGATCGCTATTTGCCGGATATGAGTGGGCTGGAGGTGTTGCGGCGGATAAAGCGCATAGCCCCAGAGGTGGCTGCGGTAATTATTGCCTCAGATAGCGCTGCCGATGATGTACTCCAAGCGATGCGCCTTGGAGCCAAAGACTACCTGGTTAAACCCCTGGAAGAAGCAGCGGCTATTGATCGTATGATCTGCCGTATCAGCGGTGAAGAAAACCTGGCGAAGCAGAATCGCGAATATAAAGTGACCTTGGAGCGTCGCAACAGTGAACTGCGGGATCATGTCGAGCTGCTGCGCAGAGACCAGGAAGCTGGCCGTTTACTGCAACAGCATTTACTTCCCCGTACCCCCTATCACTACCCCAGTGGCGTGGAAGCATCCTACCGGCTGGTTCCCTCCCTGTATCTGAGCGGTGATTTTGTTGATTACGGCTTGTTCGGTGAGCGCTTTGTAGCCTTTTACCTGGTCGATGTGTCGGGCCATGGTGTCTCTTCTGCGCTGGTTACTGCCCTGATTAAGCACAGTATTATGCATCGCTTGCGGGAGCGCCCCTTATTTGCCCAGCTGGATTCCCTCAGTGATGACTTGTTGGATGTCCTTAATCTGGTCAATGGCGAGTTGTTATCCACAAAATTGGGCAAGCACGCCAGTATGTTTGTCGGGGTTGTGGATAGTAGTGCCCGGCAGTTGCACTATGCCGTCGCCGGGCAAATACCTATGCCGGCCCTGGTAAGTGAGGCAGGTGCAGACTGGTTGCCGGGAAAAGGGCGCCCCCTGGGTATATTTGAACGGGGTGATTGGCAAGTGATGCGTGCTGAGCTGCCGCCCGCTTGGCGCCTGGTCGCTTGTTCCGACGGTGTACTTGAATTATTACAGGGCGATCTGCTCGATAAAGAGGCCCAGCTTTTGCAGGCTATTTCAGAGAGTGGGGGAGAACTCGACAGGCTCTGTCAGTCTCTAAAAATGGATACTTTTGGTGCCCTTCCGGACGATATTACGATTCTCACTTTAGGCCGCCAGTAATGCCTAAAACTTCTATCGATAGTCTTCGACTATGAAGTCGAATTTTGTGCTTTATCGCACTTGTCAGTCTGCATAGTCAGGAGTAAGCTCCGCCCACTTTATGCACAAAATTGCACTAGGCGCCAAAAACGTCAAATGCTATTGTGTTCTCTACCAGTGAACTTTTGCCATCCGCCTGCACTTCTATCAAAAGGTGTATTCGGGTGAGCCAGGGGTTGTTATGCAGTCCGGGCAAATTATGGTTGGGGCCCACCAGGGCATCTACGTCATCAAGTTAGTAGGTGATGTTCGTCTCAACCTTTGTACCTCATTTGATAGCTTTATCGACAACATGTTTGCACGGGGTGACTTTGCCGGAGTGGCATTTGATCTCGGTGGTGCAGAAGGTGTCGATAGTACGACCCTCGGCCTGATGGCGAAGATTGCTATTCGCGCTTTGGAGCGGGGCTGTGATAAGCCGCTGGTATTCTCTGCGGGTAAAGGTATCCGCCATCTATTGGACGCTATGGGCTTTGATTCGTTGGTTGAAATCAGCGATACGGTCCACGATATGAGCGTACCCACCACGCCTTTGGTATGTAATAGCCCCGACGAGTGTGCTGCGCGGGAAAAGGTGCTGGAAGCTCACCGGGTATTGATGAGCATGAACGAGCAAAACGCCGAGACTTTTCGCGACTTGGTGCATACCCTCGAGCGAGAATGCTCCCCGGTTGCCAAATCTTCGGCGCATTATCACTAGCGCTTATTCTCTCCTAATCACCAGTCCTGGAAATCTCCCTTTCTTAGCAACGCTTCATATCCCTCGCCTCGGCGCGTGCCTTGGTGAAGAGTCCGTGTGGCAGATAAATTAGCTCTGCCACCCTGCGAATCAGGTGCTCCTCGAAAGCCTCGATAACATCATCTGAAAAAGCTACCTGCCACATCTGCAAAATCAGCAGGTATTTATCTCTCTCGCTGAACTGTTCATTCACCGCCTGGGTGAACTCGAACAGGGATGTGGCTCTGTCCCGTTGGCCAATAGCTTCACTGACTATTTCTGTGGCACTAGTCTGGTCGAGAGAGTAGTGCTGGCATAAGAGCTGTGTGAGCGTTTCACGCTCACACTCATCGAGCTTTTGATCGACAGTGGCGACCTCGACTAACAGCGCAGCGCTGATCATCCGCACGTCTTTTTCGTCACGTGCTTCAACATCAACGCTATTTCCTATCTGCTCAAACAGTTTACGGATTTGTTGCAGCATGAATTTCCTGCTGTCCCTTTACTCGGTTCTGTAACAATAGCTCTAAACGTTCCTGATCCTTCACGAAGTTTCGGATGCCATCGGCAAGCTTTTCAGTGGCCATGGCATCGCTATTCAATTGAAAGCGGAATTCGGCTTCAGCCAGATCCTGTGTCGGCCGGGATTTGGTTGCGGATACCGGTGGCAGGCCAGCAGCGAGAGGTGCCTCACTGTCCTCCAGGGCCTGTAATAGCTGAGGGCTGATTGTCAGTCGATCGCAACCAGCCAGGGCCTCGATCTCCCCGGTATTGCGGAAGCTGGCGCCCATCACAATGGTTTTGTAGTCTCGGGACTTGTAGTACTCATAGATATTGCGCACCGAGATTACGCCCGGGTCCTCTTCCGCAGGGAATGACTCGCGGCCGCTGTTGGCGATATGCCAATCGAGGATTCGACCGACGAAGGGGGAGATCAGAGTTACCCCGGCTTCAGCACAGGCAATCGCCTGGGATTGACTGAACAACAAGGTCAGATTGCAGTGGATTCCCTCGCGCTCCAGTACTGATGCGGCAGCAATGCCTTCCCAGGTCGACGCGATCTTGATCAATACCCGCTCTTTGGCAATACCTGCGCGTTCGTAGAGGGCGATCAGGTGGCGTGCGTAATCAATAGTAGCGCGGGTATCAAAGGAGAGACGAGCATCGACCTCGGTGGATACCACCCCGGGCACCAACTGCAAGATTTCCGTGCCGATGCTGACAGCCAGTTTGATGGCGGCCAGGCGTGCAATATTTTCCGCGTTCGAGCCACCCTGGTGGCTTTCGGCCCACTGAAGTGCCTCGGCGATATGGTTGTCGTACTGAGGGAGCTGGGCGGCCTTAAACAGTAGGGAGGGATTGGTTGTTGCATCTTGAGGACAATATCGGCGGATCGCTTCAATGTCTCCGGTATCTGCTACAACCTGGCTGCGCTGTTTGAGTTGCTCCAACTTGTTCATGGTTCCTCCCTTAATTATTCACTGGTCTACATATTGAAAGCGGTCTAAGCGGCTTGGGTGACCTGGGCCAGTGCCTGTTCAAGCACCTCGGGACCCGCCCCCGGCTTGTGGGCATTTTCGCTCAAGTGGCGGCGGAAGCGTCGAGCACCAGGAAGCCCCTGGAATAACCCGAGCATATGCCGGGTGATATGATTCAAGCGCTGTCCGCGCTGCATTTCCTGCTCGATATAGGGCAGCATCTGCTCTACCACCTGGATGGCATCCGGGCCTGTTTCACCGCCAAATAATTGGCTGTCTACCTGGGCCAGGATTGTCGGGGTTTGGTAAGCCGCGCGCCCCAGCATAACACCATCCACGTGGCTTAAATGTTGCTGGCATTCCTCAATTGAATTGATCCCCCCATTAATAACAATTTGTAGCTGGGGGTAATCCTTCTTTAACTGGTAAACCATGTCGTAATTGAGCGGAGGAATTTCACGGTTTTCCTTGGGGCTTAGCCCCTTTAGCCACGCTTTGCGCGCATGGACGATAAAGGTATCCACACCGGCATTGGCCTGGGCCTCCACGAAGCGGGTCAGGCCTGGGTAGTCTTCCATATCGTCGATGCCGATACGGTGCTTGACGGTAACCGGAATAGATACCGCTTCCCGCATGGCAGTGAGTCCTGCGGCTACCACATCCGGTTCCGCCATAAGGCAGGCACCAAAACGCCCGGACTGGACTCGGTCACTGGGGCAGCCACAGTTTAGGTTGATTTCGCTATAGCCCCATTCCTCGGCGATACGGGCGCATTCAGCCAGTTCTTGAGGGTCACTGCCCCCCAACTGCAGGGCGACAGGTTGTTCAGCTGCATCAAATTGCAAATGTCGCTGTTGATCACCATGCAGTATTGCCCCGGTGGTCACCATTTCCGAATACAGGCGTGCATGCTTGCTCAATAGGCGCCACATATAGCGGCAATGGCGGTCGCTCCAATCGAGAAGTGGTGCAGTGCAGAAACGGTGGGTATTAAATTCGGACATAAACTGCGGAGTAAAACACTAATAAAAACAGAGTAGCCGCCATTATATGGGATGCCTATGGTGATGTGCGGCTTTATTGTGAAACTTCGGGCACCTTTCTTGGAGTGAGTGCTTGCGGAACAGCAAGGTGGAACTCGAATAATGGTTGGCGGGCTTTATAAGGGGTGCTCTTATCCTATCGGTTGCTTGTGTAACTAATAGTGTGAGAGATCTGCGGTGGATGTCAAAGCTGGAACGGGTTCATATACCAGGAGCTTCTTACTCGATCCTTGATGGCTGATATATGCAAGGTAAAGAGAGATCAGGTTTTATTCAGTTTGTACTTGCTGGTCATTTGAATTATCCACATCAGCAAAATAAATAGTGAGTGAACACAATGTTCTTCTGCCGACAGATTTCTGTGATGAAAGATAGAATTGCTCCGTCCTTAATACTGAGCCGATTATTTTGAGTGCAGTCTTTTCTTTGATGGCAGTGCACTTCTGACTTTTTGGCCAAGCTCAACAAAATTTATAAAAGGAGTTTAGTATGAAGTTTAAATTAATCAGTGTGGGAGCTGTGGTACTGGTTTTGGGTGGATGCGCTTCATTAATGAAAGAAACTGTATCTAAAAGGGCGCCTTTTGATCTGAACTGTGATGCGGGCTCAATAACGATCCAGCAACTGGGATACAGAACTTATGGGGTTTCAGGATGTGATAAGCGTGCCACTTATGTATTGCAGGGACCTTGTTCAGGTCCGGGAAGTCAGTGTTTAGCAGTAATGAATTCCAATGTGGATGAAGGTTAATAGCAAAATTCGGGGGTAGGAGGTTTTTCTTGCTCCCCATTTTCTGGCTCCCAAAGTAAATGGGGGCAATTGCGAGGAAGAAATTTTAGATATTTCTCTCGCGTTCAGAAGAGTTTTTTGCGGTTTCGGAATGTTGGGTATTGGGTGGGGTGGGTGGTTCCACACATAAAGTGGGTTCAAGTTTATTTAGTAATTTACGTGCAGTGGCACGATAGCTGGTTAGCTTACCGCCTGCCACCGCTAGAATTCTAGGCTTCTTATTATCATCACAGCAAATAATGGTTTCCCGGGAGCGCGCAAAAGGACTCTTTTCCATTTCCGGAAGTACCCGTAGTCCGGAATAACTCTCGCAAATATCTTCTCCAATGAGCTCCCGGGCTTGAGAGAAATATTTCTGTACGGTCTGCAGAAGGTAACTCTCTTCTTCTAGTGTGGGGGTGACATCCCGAGGATCGTCAAAATAGGGGCGTTCTGTAGTTCCAACCAGTGTTTTATCCTGCCAGGGCATCACGAAAATCGCACGGCCATCATCAGCCTCCACATAGTAGATTTTATCGCCAAGAGAGAGGGGCAATAAAATATGGGTACCTGCGACCAGGTCGATAGGGGGCATGTCCACTGGCGGTGAACAGCGTGCATTCGTGTTGGCTACCCAGGGGCCACTGCAATTTATGAGCGCCCGGGTGCGCAGCGTGCTGAGCTTGCCATTAGCAACATAGTCAACGCGGACCCCATCCCCAGTGACTTCTGCACCTACTAGGCTACCGGGACAGATAATCTGCGCCCCATGGGCAACCGCTGAGGCAACTACGTCCCGGGTAAGGGCTGCGTCATCGGTCTGCGCATCGTTATAGCGGAAGACCTCTTTTAGGCCCTCTCTATTCAGGCCTGGAAGGCTGTCCCACTGGGATTTGGGTATTCTACGAAAGTATGAATCGGTGTTACTCAGTCCAGACAGAAGGCTATATAGGCTCAGCCCCAAGCGGACCAGCCAGGCCGGTCTCTTGCTGTGCTGGTAGATAGGGATGTAAAAAGGGACCATTCTCACGAGTTCAGGCTTGTTATCCAGTAGCCACTTTCTCTCCCGCAGGCACTCGTAGACCAAACGGAACTGGCCGCTCTCCAGATAACGCAAGCCGCCGTGAATAAGCTTGGAAGAACGAGAGGAGGTGGCGGCGGCGATTCCCAGCTGTTCGAGTATCACCACGGAATAGTGATTGGTGGCCAGGGCCTCGGCGGCTCCCGCCCCCTGTATACCTGCACCGACTACCAGGACATCAAAATCCGTAGACATCACTCGCTTCCCGGGAGCGCATCAGCAGCGGCAAGTTGCCGGTGAGAATATGGTGAGCACCGCGCTTGCGCCAGAGTACTGCCTCTTCTGTCGAATTGATTTCATAGACAACCCATTGCCAGGGGCCTGGGGGCAATTCGTCACATTCAACCTGGCTGTCGCGAATTAGTAGATATTCTGGCGCCAAAGTAACAATGTCGGCAGATAGGCACCGGGAGACACTATTGATCTCAAGGGCAACCCGATGCCAGCCCATATTGCGGGCGGCTCTGAGGCTGCGGCAGTCTGCGGTGAGTAGAGCGAATGACTCATTCTCACTGCGCATCAGCTCCATTAACTTTTTAACGGCGGTGACAAATCCAGTGGCGGCGATATTGGCAGGTGAGATACCGATAAACCAATCCAGGTGGCGATGGCAGCTGGCCCAGTCTACCAGCTCGATAAAGCGATTTATCGACTGGTGGTGTAACTGTGAGTCCCTAAGGGAGTGGAAGACCTGGGACTGGTCATTGCCGGGGATGTGCAGGCTATCCTCGTGGAAGCACCAGGGGGTGCCGTCGGCGCTGAAGCGGATATCGCACTGAATAGCGCAGGCCCCCAGATTATGGGCCGCCTCGAAAGCGGCAATCGTATTCTCTGGTTGGCGGGTCTTGTCGCCGCGATGAGCAATTAACATGTGAATCTGGTCCGAAAAGCGGGTGTTATTGTCGTCTGGAATTGGGCGTAATTTGGCCTTTGCCCAGAGATGAACCGGACCCTGGCTGGAGCCGGGTCATACAGGAAAAATAGACGGTGCCACCGCTGTTGCAAGGTTCACGGGGAGGAAATATGGGACCAGAGGGCTATCAATGGAGGGCTGGGGTTTTTACATTGTGATGATGCTGAATCGATTGCATACTGCCCATATGGATAGCGCGCCACTGAGTTAGCTAGCGGTATGTCGCGTCAGGATGATCTATTACGTTGGCAGTGTTTTACTTTTCAGGCGGTGTAGGGCAAATCAGTATTGCCTCTTATTTACTAGCGGGGCTGGTGATGTTGATTTAAGGGAGGCTCATTAGGTTCCGATTTGACTTGTGGATAAAACAGCCCGATATTGCGCTTACTATAAGAAGTTCTAAAACTACCCGCTCTTTATGAAAAAAGTACTGCTTTCACTGCTACTCTTTGTCGTCCAGCCAGTAATGGCAGCTATGTCTGTGGATAAAATTGTCCTTTACCTGGAAGATACTCCCAGCGCCCGGGATGATGTTCTCGTCAGCAATCCAGATAATGAGACGCTATATATCCAAACTGAAATATTCCGTGTGGATAACCCCGGCCATGATAATGAGAGCCGAGTCAGGGTGATAAATCCTGATGAATTTAAACTCCTTGTCAGCCCCGCAAGAGCTGTCCTGGCTCCCGGAGAGAGAAAGCGCTTTCGCTTAATGGCCTTAGATAAAGATCTTGAAGAGGAAAAAGTCTACCGGGTGACTTTTAAACCTGTTGTAGGTGATATCAAGAGTGACAGAACGGCACTAAAAATCCTTGTAGCTTATCAGGCGTTGGTATTTGTGCAGCCAAAAGGCGGAGCTTATAAAATTGATTTAGTGGCTGAAGGGGATCATTACCGACTCACGAATAGTGGCAATATTAATGTAGAAGTCGTGGAAGTACGTCATTGTGTGACTGAAGAGAAGTGTGAAAAAATTGAGGCCACCGGTCGGTTATACGCTGGCACCAGTATCGAAGTAACGGGTAAACCCGTTGGCGGCGAGCTGGAAGTTTTACTGCGAGGGCAGCAGAGTGAGCGGGTTCGTTTTCCTCTTAGTGGCTAATTAGAATTGGTTGCTTGTCTATAGCAAGCAGGGCGGATTAAAGGATTATTTTGTATTTAGCTCACTGGCTGCTCACCGTTACTGTGAGTACATCGGTGTAGAGAGGTTCGCCCGCGTTTTCCCAGTCTGAGGGCGCAATAGAAATATAAATTCGCGCATTATCAGAAAGGCAGTTTTCATCCGAAGTTCGGCTAAAGCTGCCGGAGATATCGCCCAGGCTATCCGGGGAAATGCCTGAAGTTGCAGCCAGATTGTCTGAGAAGGCTACGCTGTAGGGGATTTGTTCACTGTTTCCCCCCAATTCATAGGCACTGCTGCCTGATCCCCCGGTGCTGCCATTGGCGCTGGACAGGTTTACTGTGTAACCGCTAAATCCTATACCGCCAACACAAAAGTCCTCACTGCCCTCAATGGCCTGTCCAAACAGGGTGCCACTGTTGCTGAGGTCAATATCACCCAGATTGCGAATGGCGATGTTTGGCTCTACGTCCAGCACAATGTCAAACTGAACTGTTTCGGTGCCGGCAGTCCAAATAATAAAATAATTATTCAGTGTCATCTCAAAGCTGGCGGAGTAGCGGCTGGAAGAGGGTATTTGGCTGCTGTCCAGCTCGATCACTAAATAAGTATCTGCATCGTCGCTGGTGCCAGCAAAAGTAGCGGACTGAGTTCCTGGATTGAGTGTTTCCGTGGTGCCGTTATTGGCTCGAAATGAAATATCAATATCCAGCTGTTCACCACTGTCCGCAAATAGTGCGAAAGTAGATCCACTGAGCGGACTTACTTCTACATCGTAGCGCAGGGTCCAGCTTCCCAGCAGGCTTCGGGTAGTGAACTGAATTTCTTTAGGTTCTGATTCGTAATCAATAGTGTGTGAATCTTCCAGGCCACAAACTCGCAAATCGTTATTGCTGGAGCAATTTACCTGGGCTTGTACTGGTATATTAAATAGCGGAATTAACAGTGCAGAGGCCAGGCCAAGTTTGTGCAGCTTCTTAATTACGGACACGGCTTACCTCTGCTATTTGCCCAGTCTGGCAGTTGGCCTCTGACTCTTCTATGGTTCCCAGGTTGAGCCAGCTATCACCTGATGAAGTGGCCTCGATTGAGGCTTTACAATTTCCCCAGCGAACTTCTGTATTTAGGATGGTGTTATGTTCACCGTGGAATTCCATTTGGAAAACGCCGTATTGGTCAGTTTTCGCTGAGTGTTCGCCAATGATTACTTCTGTATTTGCCAGCCCCTGGCCAAGGCTGGTTAATCGGCCCAGTACCAGGATTTGTGGCAGTATTTGGTAGCTGCTGGCGCCCACATTGCCCGGATACAGGGTAATGGTTTCGGAGGTTTCCCGGTAATCGAAAAAGCCCTCTTCCAGGGGCCGGAGGGAAAGGTCGTAACTGCGATAAGCCGGTAAATTAATCACTGACGTTGTGCCGCCTTTGGCGTATCCACGGCGGCTGCCATTAACCAAAACTTCAAAATCTTTATCTTCACTGCCTTCGATATTTACGATAACTGCGCTCTGGAGACTTTGCTCACCGCCCCAATTGAGGGAATTTTTTGTGGCAATCAGGTTGGTGCTGAACCCTCCGAGGTAGTTGATCGCACGGCCTTCATCATCATCGTAAAGCCCAACTGCAGTATTCAAATATCCGTGATGTCCCGCTAAATGCGTACGGGCCTCCAGGTAATTGGCTTCAGGGGATGCTTCCATAGAAAGCTGCTGTTCAAATTCAGCCGCCCATAAATCCCGGTCGTACCAGCGGCTTTGCAGTGCAAATCGCTCGCTGCTAGTGCTTTGTTCGCTGTTGTCGCTATAGAGATTAGCGGTGTGTTGCCAGTGTTTGGAGCGCATTCGGAACTGGAATTCCAGACTGGTGTATTGCTCGCCGTCTGCATCACTGTGGGACAGAGTGGCGTTGCCGAGCCAATGGGTGCTTTTAAAAAAGGGGTGGCGGAACTCCAGGGTTTTTAACTTCTGGGCACTGCTCAGTGAATCGCCGTTGTCGATGCTGCCGGGGAGTTGGTTTTGGTCCCGCTCGCTGAATCTTAGGGATAGCTGTCCGCCCAGTACCGCTGTACGCAGACTCAGACTTGTTTGGGAATAGCTGCCCGGCAGCAATGTATATTTATCGTTGTTGAACGGTGTTGTATTGGCATCCAGCTCGGTTTTTACTGCACTAAAAGTCCCGTAGGGCATTTTAAGTAATGCCTGCAATCGGTATCCGCTGCGTCCATCACCGGATGTCACCAAGCTTGGGGAGACTTCAACGCCTTCGCCAATCCAGCGACCGCCGATTTCCAACAATTGCTGCTCCTTGGTTGCGGCGCCAGAAACAAAAAGACCCAATCCGGTCGTTAAACGGCGTGCGACAGAGGCAGTAATAATTCCTTCTTCGTAGTAGTCCGGCAGAGTGTCGTCCCAAAAACTGCGGGTGGGCAAACCTGCCTGCAAGCTCCAAAACCACTCATCGGGGGCCGGCAGTAGCGAATCCTTGGCAAAGAATTCGATATGCCGGCTCAATACCCGCCCTGCTTCATCGTAGGTGCGCACCTCAATGTCGTAGGCGCCGTGGGGTAGGGTAGAGGTATTTAACAGGCGGTTGCCGGCCTCCAGTAGTTCGGTGTGGATAAGTCGTTCATCCCGATATACCTCGACTCTACCGCGCACCGGCATATTAATTTCAACCGGCGCTCCCTGTTGATAACTGATATCGGTTCGGGTGCGCTGGGAAGTGCGTAGCTCTACGCCATAGATCGCTTCCTGGGGCCGGAAATAGCCAAAGCCCCCTTGGGGTTGTAAAAGGCCGGCCGAATAGGCTTGCCCCCGAAAATCCCGACTCCAATACAGGCTATGGATCCGGCTGTCCTGCTCTGAGGCCGCAGACCATTGTGAATGCAGAGCGCTCTCACCAAAGCTCACTATGGTGTTGCCATTTAATGCAGCGCTATAGCTGTCCGGGCCCCAATCACTTTCAACCCCACTCCAGGAACCGCTCAGGTTTTGTACGATAGAGAAGTCAGAACTCGCTTCCGGCAAATAAGGATCATTGATTGCCGCTTGTTGCGGCAACAGCTCTTGTGAGAAAAAAAGATCCAGCCGGTAGAGCTGCTCATCGTAAATAACGGCAAACTCCGATGGCATTAAGTAGCCACAGCCAATCTGCCGGTTTGAGCGGCATACATGGTGACTGTTTCTTATTTGCGGTCGTTCGAGGATGGAGAGAATTCGCTCGGTGTCGCGAACTTCGGGCAACAGTTCGAGTACCTCAAACGGGGAGTCAAAGCGAACAAAGCGCGGGTCAATTGTGACTTGCGCAGCACCAATTTCCCGGCCGCCGTAGTAGAGATCCACCACGAGTTGCTGGGGTTCGGTGAGATCATCAAACCCTTCAGGAGCAGAGGTTTCCAGTAGGAAAGTCGCTGCGGTCGCTGCAAGGGCATCGGGGCAAGAGGCTTGCACCAGACACAAAGCCAGCGCAAGGCGCCCCAGATGACGTCCTGCCATATTGAGCTATGGCTGGCAGGGCCAGCCACTCTTTACTGTTACTCGGAGGCGACAGTGATCAGCAGGGTATCGGTATAGGTGGTGCCATTTAGCACAGTTGCAGTTTCCCAATCGCTGTTGGCCACAGTGATTTGGAAGCGCGCGTTATCGCTGGAGCCACAGGAAGCAATATTCCGGGTTTTGCCTGTCAGTGCATCGCCTATTGTAACCGTCTCGAAGCTACCGGAGATGCTGTTATCAAAACCAACACTGTAGGGCACATTGTTGGTGCCGTCGGTCAGGGTAAATTCCGTATCATTCTCACCGTCATTACTGTCGAAAGTGATGCTGTAGGTGGAGAACCCGAGGCCGCCCACACAGAAATCTTCGGTGCCTACGGCATCGGTACCCAAAGTGGGATCGGTAATCGTGAGGTTGTCTACACGAGTGATCTCAATAGTGGGTGTGAAAGAGAGAGTGATATCACTGTTTGCACTATCAGTAGCGGCCATTGAAGCGGCAGAAATGCTTAAAAGGGTACCTGCTGCAATAGCAGAAAACAGTGTGCGAACTACATTTTTTTGCATGGTATGCCATCCTGAGCGATTAATTTATCGTTCTTGGGGAGAAGCTGCTCGCGGAAACCCCTGCAAAATTTGGGGTAATACGTTAGTCAAGCCATTCCTTCTTTATGGCCGCAATAATACTTTTTTCGTGATGTATGTCACGTCATTAGCTCACAATAATGAAGTTATGGCGCGTAAATATTCTTATTGAAGAGAAAACCCCGCCTGTGCCAAGAGGCTGGCCAGCGCTATAATCCTGCGGTTTAACGAGTCCTCCATTTATCAATCAGGTTTATCATGACCGTAAGAACCCGAATCGCACCGTCTCCAACCGGTGATCCCCACGTTGGTACAGCCTATATTGCCCTCTTCAACCAGTGCTTTGCCCGCGCTCAAGGCGGCCAGTTTGTATTGCGTATTGAAGACACCGACCAGCAGCGCAGTACCCCGGAATCGGAGAAAGCCATTCTCGACAGCCTGCGTTGGCTCGGGCTGGATTGGCAGGAAGGACCGGATGTAGGCGGCCCTCACGGCCCCTATCGCCAGAGTGAGCGCGGCGATATCTACAAAACTTACTGCGATGAGCTGGTACAAAAAGGGCACGCCTTCCACTGCTACCGTACGGCGGAAGAACTGGAGCAACTCCGTGAAGGATTGCGCGAAGCGGGCCGTACTTCACTGAAGCCCAGTGACCTGGCTCTGCCGGAAGAGGAAGTTGAAAAGCGTCGCGCTGCCGGAGCACCTTATGTAGTGCGTATGAATGTGCCTGAGAGCGGTACTTGTGTGGTGGAAGATCTGCTGCGCGGTACTATTGAAATTGATTGGGCCCAGGTAGACGCACAAATTCTGCTCAAGTCCGATGGTATGCCCACTTACCACTTGGCGAACGTGGTGGATGATCACCTGATGGAGATCACCCATGTTCTTCGCGGTGAGGAGTGGATCAACTCCGCACCTAAGCACAAACTGTTGTACGAATACTTCGGTTGGGAAATGCCGGTGCTCTGCCACCTGCCGCTGTTACGCAACCCGGACAAGACCAAGCTTTCCAAGCGTAAGAACCCCACCTCTATTCTGTATTACCAGCGTGCCGGCTTTATGCCCGAAGCACTGCTTAACTACCTGGGCCGTATGGGTTGGTCCATGCCGGATGAGCGCGAGAAGTTCTCCCTTGAAGAGATGCTGGAGCTCTTCGACATCCAGCGTGTCTCCCTGGGCGGTCCGGTATTCGATGTAGAGAAACTGTCCTGGTTGAACGGCCTATGGATTCGCGAACTGGAAAACGAGCAACTCGCCGATCGCCTGACCGAGTGGATGTTTAACCGCGACAACCTGCTTAAGGTTCTGCCCCAGGCGAAAGAGCGCATGGAAACCTTCGGTGACTTTGCCCCGCTGGTTAGCTTCCTCGCTTCTGGCAAATTGCCCCTGACCGAAGACAGCTTCAGCGGTAACAAGCTGCCCCTGGATGACCAGAAGAAGCTGCTTCAATTTGCCCTGTGGCGTTTGGAAGCCCTGCGCGCCTGGGACAAGGACAGTATCTTCCAGGCAGTGAAGGCCCTGTCCACAGCCATGGAAATCAAGCTGAAAGACTTTAACGCCCCACTGTTTGTCGCCATCAGCGGCACCACTGCGTCCTTCTCCGTGATGGAAGCCATGGTGCTCCTGGGCCCCGACCTCAGCCGCGCCCGCCTGCGCCAGGCGATCGACGTATTGGGCGGTGCCGGGAAGAAGGTGCTGAAGCGCTGGGAAAAAGAGTACGCTGGACTCAAGTAAGGCTGATTCGCGTTGGTGAGCCCCTGGAGGCGGCAGCCTCCGGGGGCCTGTGGTGTCAGCAGCTAACTAATTGATTAAAAAGTTATTTTTTCTGTTGACAGGCGCCTAAACCTTGCTAAAATGCGCCCCGCTTTCGACGGAAACGTCAAGCAACAAAATTTGGGGCTATAGCTCAGCTGGGAGAGCGCAACACTGGCAGTGTTGAGGTCAGCGGTTCGATCCCGCTTAGCTCCACCAAATTTCCCTTGTCTCTCAAGGGGTTGCGAGAAGAGGTTCACGGCCTCTTATCCGGTGAACAAAAACTGGACAAAAACGTGAACAAAAACTCGCAAGAAAGAAAAAGGGCCTTCAGGCCCTTTTTTTTCGTCTGAAATTCCTGCCCATATTTGTTTGTCAGTTGTTCTATTGGTGAGCTTCTCTTGCTCTTATGCAGGAAGGGTCATTATCTTTTGCCGATTTTGTTGATTCTAAGGAGGGAGTCTGATTAATGAGTGATAGTAGCGAGAGCGTCTCAAAAGTTTTTAAAGAGCCGGTTTTGGTTGAGCTTCAAGATTCAGTTAAGAAGGTCAGATCCAAAGTTGTATTGGTTAGCTTTATATCCTTACTAATGACCTATGGGGACGTGAAAATAGACCCTAAATCTACTTTCTTTGGATTAAAGTTCACCGGTTTGAATAATGATCTTATTTTTAGTGGGTTGTTAATTCTCATCTTCTATTTTTTGTTTTATTTTTTGTGGAGTATCTATGAAGCTTTGCAGGAGTGGGAGGTTCGTGTAACTGGAGCTAAAATGGCTTATGGATCTAAAGGGCCTGCTCAAGATGCTTATGAGGAAAATTATCCATCAGACCCTCGTAATGCTTCACTTTACCATTGGTGGTCGACACAGGCAGAAAAGATTAGCCCTATAGGCGAAACAGTATCGTCTGCTATTGCAAGTGAAAGAGAAATTAAAGAGACAATAGATAGACTTAATAGAGAAGGATCTGAGCTACCAAGAGAAGTATTAGATATTCCCCAAAAGCTTCGTGATAATATAGCGGCTTGGAGTTCTTTACAGCGCTCGATTCTGGTAATTAGCAGAGCGATTACATCAAATAATATTTTGGTCCCACTAAAAGTATTTGACCGTAGATACAGGTTTTTTCTGAATGCACAAAATATAAGATGGATATGTTTTGATTTTACTTTGCCCGTTGTTCTTGCATGTGTTGCGATTTTTAAGCTACTTTCTTCATAATGTAGTTAAGTGAATAGGGTGCTTTTTTGTGTAAAAACTTAGTAGCTTTAAGGGATATTAGCCTTAACCTGTTGGTTTAATTGTTTGAGGCTTATCAGTAAAACTCCCTCCTATAGCTTTTTCGTCAAGGTAAATACTAATCTCCTCATAATCAATACCATGCCCCGCCTGATAAGACTGGGTAACCCGCTCATCAGTATGTGCCATTAACTGCTGTACTGATTTCACGTCATACCCCATACGCTTAAACCGGTCTGAGGCGAGGCTTCGAACTTCGTGGAAGCTGGGTGGCGTTTGGTTTTTAGGTAAGCCGATATAGAGCCCGGTAGCGTTACGGGCTTCGGTAAACATATCGCTCAACCGGTCGGGGATTACCTGGCAAACATGCTCTTTAATTTTTCCCGTTCGCCGTTGCTTAGGAGTATGGCTCAGTATGTAGGGGCAGCGGTAATTTCTTAGGCTGAGTTCCCTGGCGCGGTTAATAAGTTTGCCAAGTTGTTGGTGGGTTTTTAAATTAAAACTTAAATGGCTGGCGGCGAGGCTATCCCGCTGCGCTTCGGATTTATTGATTGTTTTGCGAAGGTGGTCGCCTTGCAGATGTTTATCAAAGTTCAACTCACAAATATCGGCGCGACGCATGGTAGTGAGCATACTGATACCCATAGCCACCTGTAATGCTTCATAGCCTAATTCCCCGGCCTTTTCATAGATGGTCCAGTAAGCTTCCAGGGTTAAGCGTTGACGCTTTTTAATGGGCTTTCCCTTTTCCAGTAGGCGCGGACGATCGTCGGCTGTGGTAAACGGGTTGCTTTCTAATTTGCATAACCCTTCAGCCATTAGGTAATTAAAGAATTTATTAAACTCCGCGCGGCGTGCGTGCTGTTGATGATAGCTGAGGGATTCCCACCATTTGCGCAGGTCAGCCAATTTGGCTTTATGTATGGAGATTGCTTCGAAGTCTTCGCCAAAACGTTTCAGAGCGTTACACCGATTTTGCCAGCTGGCCTTGCTGGGTAATTGTGAGTCATTCTCAACCCGCCATTCGATATAGCGTATAGCATGGAAAGCGAAGCTTGCTCTATCCGGAGCTTTTGTCGGTTTGCGCTGGACCTTCTCACCGCGCATTTTATTGGCTTCCTCTGCCATCCTTAGCGCATCTTCTAATGATGCAGAGAAAACCCGATAGCGCCCGTCGGGTAAGCAATATCGCCAGTAGTTTTCACGTTTGCGTGCGTCTGGGTAAAGGTTGTGGGGTAGCGGTGTATCGCCCCACATGCGTATCTTTTTAGGTCTGGCCATTTCCTTGCTCGCCTACTGCTTAATCTGTTCTCAGCCTGCTAACAGGTCCATCCCGCTTCTGGGCTGGCCGTCATTGGCGGAGGTGTTTTGTGCTGGGGTTTTGCCGGTGTGGTCGCGTATGGCGAACCTGTCGGCATCCACATAGGGCTCCCCGGCGATGATCTGGCCGGGGATATGCTCGGCCTCTATCCACTCCAAGATTTTCTCTTTTCCAGGACGGGAGCCTTTTTCGAATTGCTCTTTGGCCCATGTGACCCCTTTAACCAGCTTACCCATTGGGCAGCCCTCCCTGACTCGCGAGGAAGTATCCCCGGCCATTTTTATTCAATGCTCCCGCCTGTTGCAGGGCGTCGAAAACGGGCTTAACGGTTCCGTGTCTGAGGCGCATATCGTTGATGATGTTGCGCATGACGGGCTTGTGGCCGAACTCCCCGGCGCGGATTCGCTGGGCGAGTTGCTGCTGTTCTTCGCTCAAGTGGGTGGTGTGTAACAGTTGTGTTTCCACCGTTTCAGGCTGTTGCAACGGTGCAGTGGCGCGTTTCGCAACCGTTGCAGCGGCGTTAAACGCGAGTAACGCAACCAATCCCACGATGTCTGTGATGATCGCTAGGGCAAGGAAGCCGATATGCTGAACCTTTGCCGGGTCTGCGTTCAGAGTGCCCGCCAAGCTATTGAAAGCGCTGTGCGTGCTGGGTGTCTGTTCGATTGTGGATAGCTTTTCTATGAGCTGCGTGCGCTTAGCTTCCAATGTGGATAACTGTGCAGCGGTATCAATAGCGCGCTGGCGGTAGCCGTTGTTGGCGTCGGTATTGATCAAGCCGTTTAGGGTGTTTATCTGCTGTTGCAAACTGTTTAACTGCTGTTGCAACACTTGGTATTCCTGGCTGTTACGGGTGCTGCGCTGCTGCTGTTCGTCGCTGTGAGTGGCGAGGAATCCGACCGTTGCAACAATGCTGATTACTACCAGCAGAGGCCAGAGGCAGAGCAGGGCATAGCCACTGGCCTGGCCCTGGTTGCGCAACCAAAGGCCCAGCGGGGCGAAGCTGAACTTGCACAGCTCCAGCGCCACCGCTGTGGCCCCGGCCACCACCTGCCCGCCGAGACCTGCGGGCATGGATATCCATAGCTGCACGGTAAACGCTAGGCTGGTGCCGCAGAAGATCAGCGCGGCGATGCCGGTAAGGGATTGCCAGAGTTTCACGCTGCTCTTCCTTTTTCCTCTTCTGAAATTGGTGAATTCCAAAACCTTGCTAATACAGACATGCTTAATTCTTCACTTGGAAGTCGGCAGCTCATATTTGCTTGACAGCCGGTGCATACAATCCACAGAAAATCATCATCACTAATTTTAAACTCCGCTTCAGCGCCACAAAGCTGACAATCGTTTAACTTAATTTCCTCATTCATAATCTCTTTTCCACTCCGTTGCATTGAGACCTGCGGGCATGGATATCCAGAGCTGCACAGTAAACGCGAGGCTGGTGCCGCAGAAGATTAGGGCGGCGATACCGGTGAGGGATTGCCAGAGTTTCACGCAGCCTCTCCAAGTTGCTCGGCTGTGCGCAGTTTTAGTGCTTCTTTCACTGCATCAATGATTTTGCATAGGTAGGTAAATTCGTGGTGGTCCTTGGTGGGCAGCAGCTCGTACCATTCCTGGCCAAATACCTCGCAAATGGTCTCCAGGTGTTCTTGCAGCTCGTAGTCGTCAGATAGGTGCTTTAGGTCTCTAATGTCAGTCCAAAGTCTTTTCGCCGTTTGTTTGTCAATTGCATGCTCTCGGCGATCTTCCAGAATTGTTGTTTTGGCTTGCTTATAAACTTCTGAAAAATCAGTAACGCTTCTTTGCAGGTGGTTTGGAAATAGTTTGTTAGAGAGGTAATCCGTACTTGCAGAAAGAAAAAAAGTCTCAAGAGTGTGCTGCTCACCCATGCGTGGCCAGAAGTGATTCCAAGCCTCACCGAAACAACTAAGGGTGATTTGTCCTGCCCCCTTGGCCGTGTTCTCAATAAGCACAGTGATGGGGTCGAGACCTTGAGGGGCTAGAATTCGAAAAGCTGAAACTTCAATGTCTTTGGTTTTCATGCTGCTCTCCCTTTTTCCTGTTTGCGATTCGGTAGAATCTCTGCCTGCCAGCCGTGGTCTTTGTAGTGGTTGGGGTTGGCTTTGTTTTTGATGGTGTCGAGTTCTGGGCGTACTAATTCGGCTAGGTCATTAAGGCGGACGCCGTAGGCTTCGAACTCGGTTGAGTCTTTATAGAAATCGCCTTCAGGGGTTTTGCACTCAACAAATACCGTCACCATCCAGTGGTGTTGCCAATTCAATATTTCATGCTGGTAGTCAGCGCGGGCGATATCGCCCACGGCGCCGCGCTGGCGTCGGTGGGTGATCTTTAAAATAGGATCGCCATCGGTATCCAGGCCGGTACTGCTGCGCGCAGTGAGGAGCAAACCGGGTAGCCAGCGGTTTACCCGACGGGCGTGCAGGGCGCGTTGGCTCATGGGCTTGCGGGGTTTACGCTTGGGCATTTTTTGGGGTCTCCACCATTTGCCGCGCATACCGCAAAATGCCGATAGTGCCTGTTATGCTTGTGCGGTAAGGGTTCTCTTCATGCTCTTCCCATGTTGCGGTTTTGTCGGCAACCCGATTACTCAATATGTACCAAGCGTCCCACCAGTCGTACTCGCCGGAATAGTCGGGGCCGGTATTAATCCCCCAGACGTATGCACACTCAAGCCGTCCCATGTGCTCATACTCTTGCGAGAAAGCATCAATAGGTTCACCAAGCGCAATTAACAGCGCACGCGCTTTCTTGCAGAGTTTTTTGTATTGCCGTGCTTTCACAATGGCTCCCTGATTCTTGTTGAGCTGATATCAACGGCTGGGCTTAATTCTTTCAATATCAACGCCGCCGGCTTTCCCTTCAATTTTTACAACTGGCGTGCCGCATACGTCCCAAGCAATTGAGCGAGTGTGCGTGCTTATTTCATTTCCAAAGTCATCAACAAAAATTACTGGGGTTCCGGGTGGGTATTGATTGTTGAATTCAGCCGTATTCATTACTCGATACTCTTACTATTGTTTTCTACCCACTTAGCCCGCACTGGGCGGGCTTAGAAAGTTATTGGCTGTGGGTCAGGCGGCGTTTGGTTCTGGGTGAGGGCAGTCTTGGGGTTTGTCCTCGGTGATTTTTTTATCGTCGATACGATAAATTTTTGCGGTGTCGGTTTTCTTGTCGAAGATCTGGGCCCAGTGTGTGAACAGCTCCTGCTGGGCAATGCGCTCTACCTCTTGGTAGGCTTCTACTTCAGTGGCGTAGGAGCGTTTGAAATCTTTGTTGCCACCCATCATTAAGTTGTAGGTGCCAGTGAATAGTGCGAATCTTTTCATGGAGTTCTCCAATTAATTAAAATTGGGCTCCGTACCGGCAGCCCTAACGGTTACAGCTGACTGATGCGCCTGGGGCGCGGTTGAACTTTAATACTTGCTTTCTAGGGGTTTTTCGCTTGGTCCCTTTCGGCCTTCGGCAATGTGCCCATATTCAAAATTAGGGCGCTCCATCACTGATTTTTTGCTGGTTATTTCAAGGCGTGAGATATCAAACCATATGGTTTCTTGTGGTTTGCCATCCGCGCTCAAACCTGGGTGAACAATTGCTTGAACGCATCCATACAGATCAAAACCTACATTTACTATTACGCCCTTTAGCCCTGTCACCTTGTCCTGACATCTCATACCAAGAAGGCTTAAATGTTTTTCAACTTGTGTTGTGTTCATACCTGCTCTTACTTCCTAAAAAATTTAACTGGCTTCGGGTACGGTTTGTTTTTCGATAAGGTCGCGCATCCAAACCATGCCGTTAGATGTAACTTTGGTATTGATATACGGCACTGCCACTGGGCCGCGTTTGTATTCAGCGTTTTGTGCAACGAGCAGGCCCTGTGTGGTGGCCCACTTTGTGGGGGAGTTGCGCATGGGTTCTTGGCTGTGTAATAAGCCGTTGTTCCGCATGAGTTTCATTAAATTGTTTCTGCCCATTCCCAATAGGCGGGCGGCTTGGGTGACGGTGAAGGTTTTTTCCTTTCTCACGCTGCCTCCTGATTTTCTTTTTGTGGGGCTTGGCCTTGGATGGTTTTGGTGAGTGTCGCGATTTGTTTGCGCATTCTCACAATTTCAGTTTCTTGCAGCTTCACCTTGGCCAGCAGTTCTTCGTACAGCTCTAAGATTCGGCTGAACTCGTTCATCAGGCTGCTCTGACCTTTGCGGCGGCTTCGCCGGCTAGGCCGAAATAGGCGGCGCCGTCTTCGTAATCGTCCGCTACAAATACACCACTGCTTGCGCGGGACTGTTTGAGCAGGACCATAAACATCCAGCCTTGCTCTTCGGTGAGGGCGGTTCCGTATAGGGCATTAAATGCTGATACGGTTTTGGTCATTGAGCGCTCGCCGCCTTCGCTATCGCGCTGCACTGCACGGTCGCGCATATGCTGGGCGCCTTTTTCCAGAAAGGCGGGGGCGCTGTAATCCGGTGGGGTAAATTCATTTGTGCTCATGCGGCTTCCTTCCTCTGGATTTCCAAGTGATTCCAGTCGCGGTAGAGGGTGTGGAATTTTTTCTCACCATCCGCAATGACGTTTTCAGGTGATCTGCCGTGGTAGCGCAGATTCATCACGTTGATTGCGTGTTGGAAGTTGTCGCCATCCAGTAACGCAAGGTCTGCTACGGGGACTGAAAAGTCGTAGCTATTCCAGGCGGACAGCAAAACCAATGCGGCAATTTTGCTGGCTCCAGAATTTCCATTAGCGACGGTGAGCAGGGTTTCCACGCTGTGGGCTGGGTTGTTCTGGTTCATGCGGCATCACCTCCAAACGGTGGCCAGTTGTTATTTACTGGCTTTGCGGTGGTGGGTTTTGGCTGCACTAGGCGGGTGCCAATTTTGTGGACGGCGTTGGCGATATCGATGCGGCGCTTGAGGCGGTCGATATTGTTTTTACTCATCGCCGTGGGGTGTACAAACACGGTGGCGGTCATGCGATTCCCTCCCGGTTGTTTCGGATGGTTTGTGAGGTGAGGCGGCGTTGGAATCGGGTGCGTAGCTGTTCTTGCTCTGCGCCAATTCCGCTGACAATCGTGGCGATCAGGACGAATTGAATTAATCCGTGCTTTACCGCCTTGGCCACGGCGTCGGTGCTGTTGCGGGCGTGCAGTTTGTAGAAGCACTCGGCGAGCAGGTTGCTGACGTTGGTGACGGAGCACTGCATAGCCTGGGCGGTTTCCCGGTTTGAGAGCCCTCGGGCGCGGTGTGTTAGCGCTTCCGCTTGGCGTGGTGCCAGGGGTCTGAGGTGGCTTGTGGCGGTGTCCATATTGGGTGCCCTATCCGTGGTGTTACTGCAAAATATAGGTGTGCCATTCTTGCGAGTCAATAGGTATCCCTATATTTTGTTGTTGAGTTGAAGTTGGTGTGGTTGTTGATAGGCTGAGGGCGCGTTTGTCTACGGATGACGGCAGCAAAATGCTGGGGTATGAAGTAGCGGGGTAGTGCTGGTGGGCGGGCCTGGGGGGTGCTGTGACCTATAAGGCGCCCAATATAGGCAAAGTGTGTTTAATCAGGTGAGACTGGCGTTAAGGTTTTCGAAGCAAATAAAACTAATAGGGTGGCTAATGAAAATTATTAGTGGGAGTTTTGGGGTAGAGGGATCTGCATACATTAGCAGGGATAACTATCTTGTGGTTGAAGGTGCAAGCAAAGTTATTTATTCGCCAGATAAAATAAAATCAGTATCCTCGCAGAAGGTAAAAGAGAAAAAGTTTAGTCTCTTTAGGTTTCTACTTGCGGCAGCTGTTCTTTGTATTATTTTGTGGGTGTTTTTAGGCTTTATTGGGTTGCTGGTTTTTACAAGCTTTTTTGGGATAGCTATCGCAGTTGTATTAGCTTGTTTAGTGTCGTTTTATTCGGTCAGCAAGAATAATGTTGAGGTCAAATTCTTGGATGAAAAGAGTGTAGTCCTTGAGTGTTCACCGGGGGGTGTTAAAAAGTTAACCCAATTTGCTGGGTGAATTGAATTGCGATTGAATCAGGTATGGCAGAGAAGATACTGTTTTAGCCTTCTCTGGTCGCAAAAGGCCCGCCGGTGAGCGGGCTTTTTTGTGGGTGTTATTCTGGGCTGAAGGAGCCAATGATAACACCACAAAAGGAAATATCCGTGCCAGTGACATCCATCAAAGGGTAGATTGGATTGATCGGGCGGAGAAAGACTTTTCCCATATCTTCAGTATAGGTTTTGAAGGTTGCTTCACCATTAAGCTTGGCAATGACGCGACAGCCGTTGGTTATGGCCCTGTCGGGGTCCACGAATATGATGGTTCCCTCTGGGTAGGACTTATGCCCGGGGTGTGGGCTGGTCATGCTGTCTCCGCTTACGCGCAAGGCGTAAGTGCGGTCTGAGTGATTAGTGGGGCAAGGTATCCAATCTTCTGCGTCACCCGGCTCGAATATATCAATCGACTCGCAGAACGCACCCGCTTGAACCCAGCTAATCAGCGGTACCCGGCCCTGTATGCGGGGGCCTGGGCTTACATTGCTACCAAAATTGCTAACTTCTTTTGCTGTTGCGTCATAGTCCAGTGATCCTAGGGGAAGCTCCAGTCCGGCCTCGATCTTCCTGGCAACTCGGCTATTGATGGGGCGCTTTTCATTGAAGATGAAGTGGATGTGGCTTTCCAGGTCGGGAAGCTTTTCCTTTAGCCCTTCCATTCCATATTTTTCAAGCAGCGGATCTAAGTTTTTGCGCCGGATGTCCTCTATCAGAGGGGGGCGTATTTCACCTTTACCGGTGGCTAGCCAAACCGGATTAACCCCTAGGTGGAGGGCTATTTGCGCGATGTAGCGAGTACCGTAGGACCGCCCATTCTCTAGTTCTGAGTAGGAGGGTTGGGTGATCCCCACCGCCTCTGCGACTTGCTTTTGCGTCTTTCCGGCAGCTTTGCGGGCCTCTTTTAGTCTGTCCTTCAGGTCGGTCACTGGTGAATCCCGTGGGGTTTTATTAGGCGCATTATGTTATAGGTCTACCTATAACATGAAAAACTGGAATACCAGTTGACCGGAGTATAGGTATACCGATACTCTGCGGGCATGGACAAGTCAGATCAGGTCGAAAAGGCCATCAAAAAACTGATTGAGCACTTTGGAAGCCAGAAAGCGGCAGCCAAGGCCCTGCGCATCAGTCAGCCCACCATAAGTAACCTACTAAATGGAAATCATGGTGCGTCAGCTGTATTGGCTCTGCGTGCGGAGCAGGTGGCAGGTGGGGTGGTTCGGGCTGTGGATCTTTGCCCGAAACTGGCTGAGCTTTTTGAGGCTGCTGATCGGCAAGCCATGCCAGAAGTTCAGCAGGCAAGTTAAGGCCGTGCGTGTTCGTTTCAGAAACCAGAATAACGATCATTTTCAATCCCCCATTTTATTGTCCTGCCATTCTGCGGTTTTTGAAGATCGGGATTAATTCATTGCGGTATATGGGGATTTATACAGGGTGTGTCAGATACCCAAGAAAGGGCCGGTGAGGGACGCCAATCCGGCCCGCTTTGAAGACTGCGGGAAAGACCTCTGACAGCCGGGAAAGACCGGCACTCATTTCTCTGCGCTATGGGCGTCTCTGTAGGGTTTTGTTCGCCGTGCGCGAATAGTGAAATCAAGGATAGGTAAAAACAATATGACCCATTCATTATTTTTCTGGGGGGCTGCTGCATGATTCGTCGAAGTGCTCGGCCGTCTTCAAATTACTTGGTGGTTTCAAATTCCGTTGTGTGTGATCGCCGTATTTCATTCGCTGCTGGCGGCTTGCTGCTGCACTTGCTGTCGAAGCCGGATCACTGGGAGGTTTCCCCTTCTGCACTGGCCAAAGAGGCTCAGGAGGGCAGGGATAAGATATACAGGTTGTTGGGCGAGTTAATTGATGCCGGTTATTGCGAGCGTATTACTAAGCGTGAGCGGGGAAAAATAATCGGTACGGACTATGAGATCTCTGATACACCCATTGACTCAAAGTCAGATTCTGAACCACTTCCTGAAAAACCGGATACGGTTTTGCCAGATACGGTTTTGCCAGATACGGTTTTGCCGGATCGGGTTTTTACGACACAAGAAAGTAAAGATACTAAGAAAGTAACCACTCTAGAAAATAACCAGAGAGAGAGCGGTCAGGGTGATGCCCTTGCTGTCCGTCAGGAACCCGCCCCACCATCGAAGCGTGGTACCCGCCTTCCCGATGATTGGCAGTTAACCCAAGAATTTTACGATGAGGCAGCCAAGACGCGGCCAGAGGTGATGCACCAGATCTACGACATTGCGGCTAGCTTTGGTGATTACTGGAAATCTCAGTCGGGCAAGCAGGGAGTGCGACGTGATTGGTTGGCGGTGTGGCGTAACTGGGTGAGACGCGAAAAGTTTATTCCACCGCAGCGAATAGCACCCCAGCAGCGAACACGGGACCGGCCAATCGGTGAAATGCTGACAGACACCGGCTGGTAAACACAGATTTTCAAGGAGCGA
Source organism: Microbulbifer maximicatervae (SeqCode) (assembly GCF_052468095.1). The sequence goes on along the minus strand of NZ_CP174332.1, from coordinate 4,059,455 downwards.
TGCTATGACCGTTGTGACTCTGACAGAAGCCAAAGAGCGAATTATGACTACCGTTGCGATTAGACCCTTAGCGGTATTTCGCACGGATAACCCTCGCCAAGTGGATTTGGTGTTTGCCCATACGGTGGTGACTCAAAATAAAATTCGACAGGTGCATGAGGATTATTTGGGGACTTTCCATCGGGATAATATGCATGTGGCGAGAAAGGTTTTTCAGGAGCATTTCGATAGTTTTCAGCAGGCTGCGTAATTGTTCCGGTTGAGGTTACCGTTTGATGTCTTGGGGGGAGTGATATGAGATTCGATACTGCGAGACAGGCTTGGCATGATGCGTTCGATGGGTCGGCAGCGGCGTTTGATTACGAGGCCATGGGCGGTAGGAGTACGGCCACCCTAAGCACGCGCCGGGGCCGGAAGGTGGTTATTCGGGGTGAGGTTGAGGGCAAAGCAGATCAAGTCATTTGTCGGATAGATGCGCCGCGAGTGAGTGGTGCTGAGACGGTTGTGGGGAAGGGAAGCGGTAGCCGGGTTATGGATGCCTGCGAGAGGGGAATAATTCAAAACGTTGTTGCTAGGTTGCGGGATAGTGATCCGTTGGCTTATTGCTGGGGCATGGCTGCCTACGCTCCTCCCGCAAAAAGATTTAAAGAGCGGGCGGCGCTGTTGCAGTTTTTGATGTCTGAGTTCGATAAGTGGGAGGAGCCGCACCCGCGCGAGAAGGTTAGCCAGTTGGCGTTATTTTGTATTAGTGCGTGTGCGTTGCGGGATGTTAATGGGCGATCAATCGATCTTGCCCAGGCGCGTAGTATTTTGGGGTGTGATAAGAAACGGTGGGATAGGGAGTGGAAAAGTTTATGGCAAAGATTACAACGCCGATTGGATACGCTTCCTGCCCGTGCTCTGGGCCCAGTTGCTGAGGTCGTAGAGGTTTATAAAGAAAAAATGCTGAAGGTGGGTTGACAGTGTTTGTGCCAGGATGGTACTTTTTTTCTAGCTTGCGGTTTTTCCGCTTGCAACAGAAACCCGGCTCCCCCAGCCGGGTTTTTTCGTTTTGAATCACTCATTTTTCATCCTTGTTAATGTTCTTAATGGCGCTCTTTTGGGGCGCTTTTTTTATTCCTCGGAGATTTATTGTGCTCTATCAACACTATTCCGAAATACCGGAAGAGGTGTGGCATTGGGACAATTTTTCCCCTGATGAGCCAAACCTGGCTTGTCCTTGCTGTGGTGAGTTTTATTTACACCGTCCGTCGATGGATGCGCTCCAGTTTACTCGTGACGAAATACGGCGTCCGTTAAAGATTAATAGCGGGCATCGGTGTGCATTACATAACGCGAGGGTGGGAGGGGCTGCGTTGTCCCGGCATAAGTTAATTGCATTTGATATTTCGTTATCTGGTCACAATCGTTTTGTTCTCCGTGAGGCTTGCCGTCGTGCTGGCTTCACTGGGTTCGGTTACTACCAAACATTTCTTCACGTCGATATGGGGCGTAGACGTTATTGGTATGGCGCAGGAGCTAAAAAATTATGGAATGGTTAAGTGATCTTTTAGGTGTGGGCGCTTCAGCGGTATCTGGTGGTTTGTTCGGCTTCCTGGGCTCTATTGCTGGGCAGGTGTCCCGGTATTGGCAGGAAAAGCAGCGACAGGAGTGGGAGCAAAAGAAGTGGACCCACGAGACAGAGTTGCTTGAGCTTAATATGCGGGCGAAATCACAGGAGACCGAAGCGGAGCTAGCACTAGCTGCTCAGGCTGGTTCTTGGTCTGGATTGGAGGCTAGCCATCGTAATGCTGTTGATCATCCCTCTTACCCATGGGTGGCTGCGATTAAATCACTATTTAGGCCGCTGATTACTGTGGTTCTTTGGTGTTTAGCTGCCTGGATTTTTGCTGTGGTGGTTAATGATGTATCTGAATTGCTGTCAGCAGCGGAGCGGCATGAGCTGCTGATGTATATGGTTTATTCCGTGTTCTTTACAGCCTGTACTGCAACGGCTTGGTGGTTTGGTGATCGCGCGTTAACTCCATCTAATTTCAAGAATAAGTAACCGGCAGTGAGTGAGGCTAAGCGGTGAACACTGTAGCTCAAGAGGCAGCGAGGGAAGCCATGGTTCAAAAGGTCGCCAGTGCAACTACAACGGTTGCTGCGGGTACAGCGGTAGTCGGTGGATATGCAGCGCAGGAGTTATTGGCGGTAGGTGGTTTCTTGATTGCTTTGGGTGGGTTCATTGTGAATTGGTATTACAACCATAAACGTTTGAAGCTGCAGGAGCAGCAGGGCGGGGACGATGGACGTTAGTGTAAAGCTGGATACTTCAAAGTTTGAACGGGCGACTGCTGAAATTAAAAAGCAGCTGCCCTATGCCAGTTCGGTTGCGCTGAACAATGTGGCGTTTCGTATACGGGGGGAGGAGCGTGCAGCCATTGGGCGCATCTTTGCCAATCCGGCGAACCTAACCCTGAACTCTGTACTGGTGAAGAAAGCCACTAAGCGCTCAGGTGTGGCGAAAGTCTTTATTCGTGATCAGGCCCCGAACGGCACTGCACCTAGTGAGTATCTCGCGCCCTCGGTGATTGATGAGAACCGGGCTGACAAACGCTTTGAGCGAGCGCTTCGACATGCTGGCCTCTTACCGAGTGGGATGTACGTGGTACATGGGAAGGAAGCCCGACTAAATAAGCATGGCAACATTTCGGTTGCGACCTATAAGAAGATCCTGGCAGAACTACGAGCCAACTCCGGTACTAAAAGGCGTGGATCTGACAGTTCGCAAGGCCCTAAATCTAAATATTTTGTTGGGAAAATTAATGGTGTCTTGGGTATATGGAAAAGGGCAGGGGGTAAGCGCAAGCGAACGGCTAAACCCATTCTTATTTTCCTAAAGGGAAGGCCGAACTACCGCCAGCGTTTCCCCTTTGTCCGAATTGCCGAAGGCATAGCACGGCGACACTTCCCGATAGAGCTTGATAAGGCAATGGATCGTGCCATTGCGACAGCCAAGCGGCGTTGACCTAAACGTCAACGGGTCCTCCTGAGCGACCCAGCCCACGAGCAATTCGGGCCCGTGTTTTTAACAGCTATCTGAAATTTCCTAGGGGGTTATACCTTGGCTGACAACCCATCACTTAATGATCAGGCCACTCAGTCGGGGTTCGCTCGGCTGGTGGGAACTTCTCAACCGGCAATTGCTAAGCATGTGCAGGCTGGGGTGTTACCGCAAGGCTCTACTTACAGCGTGTGGCTACAAGTTTATTGTGAGCGGCTGCGTACTGAAGCTGCTGGCCGTCAGGCTAATGAAGCTCGCAATCAGAAAGACTTGGCTGATGCAGATAAGGCTAGGATGAGCGCGGAGAAAATTAGACGCGAATTATACCGAGAGGATCAATTAATAGTTGATGTTGAGTCTGTACGTAAGGTGATGGTGGAGTGGTCCACCATTGGTAAGAATGAATTTTTAGGAGCGGTAGAAAGCATCCTTATTGCTATCGAAAGTCAGCATGCCATTACCGTCGATCGAGAACCCTTACAGCCTAGTATTGACGCTGCCCTCAGAGCTATTGGTAGTTACGAGATCGAATCTCTCGCGCCTAGTGAAGGAGGTGCGGGAAACCTGGATACCGCAGCCTAAAGTCCCGCTGATTGAGTGGTTGCCGGAAAATATCAAACTGCCGTCAGAGGATAGCGATAACGCGGGCTATTACCGCAACGATTATGTGCCTTATTTCTGGGGTGTGATGCACGCGCTGGATAATCCGGTGTCGTGGATGGTAGTGATGCAAAAGGCTGCGCAGATCGGCTGGACGGTTCTACTGGCTACCGATATCTGCAAGGTCGCCGCTACTGAGCCCGCCCGCATCCTGATGCTGTTCCCCAAAGATGAAAAAGGCCGGTTGTTTATGGATGAAAAGCTGGTACCGATAATCGAAGGTTCACCAGCAGTAAATCGGATAATTGATGTCACCACCAGCCGCAAAGGCGGTAGCCGTTCCACGCGGAAGAAATTCCCCGGTGGTGAAGTGCGCACCATTGGCTCCAACTCAATTTCCAATGTGAAATCTACTTCAGCCCGTCGGGGCTATGTAGAAGAGCCTGACGATACCAACAAAGACGTCGGTGATCAGGGCGACTCTATTCGCCACCTGCGCGAACGCCTTAAGCGGATGCGCAATAAAAAATTAATTATTGGCGGTACACCTGCGGTTGCGGATCTCTCCCAGGTAGAGCACTACACCAAACTCGGCACCATGCGTGTGTTACCGATTACCTGCCACGACTGCGGTGAGTCTCATGTGTTGGATTGGGAAAACGTCAGCTGGCTGGAGAAAGAGGGCGGCACACCGCACCCGGTATTCGGCCTGCACCAGCCAGAAAGCGCAGTGTATGGCTGCCCGCACTGTGGCAGTGAATGGGATGACTACCGCCGCCAGGCTAATATTTTGCAGACCTGCAAAACCGCGCAGGAAAATGGCGATGACTTTGCCGGTTGGGTAAAAACTCAATGCGGCGAGGATTATTCTGAGGATGAAATCGAACCGATAGAAACCTTTATGGAGCTATCGGAGCTTTATGTGTGTATCCCCGGCACCGGCCTTGCCGATGTAGTGCGGGATTTTCTTGAAGCCGAACACGAAGCGAAAAGCGGAGATGAATCGGCCCGCATTGTTTTTCAGAACAACAAACTGGGCCGGCCCTACCAGTACGCCGCCAGTCGTTTGCTGGACCATGAAAAGCTGCAAGAGGCCGCCGAGGATTACCCGGAATTAGTTTGCCCTGCCGGTGGCCTGCTGGTAACGGTTGGCATCGACGTTCAGCACGACCGACTCGCAATCACCATTCGCGCCTTTGGTCGCAATGAAGAATCCTGGCAGATGTACTGGGGCGAGATCGATGGCGATACCGCCGATAAAAAAGATGATTGCTGGTCAGCTCTGGATAAGCTGGTGTTCCAAAGTTTTGAGCATGAGCGCTTCGGCGAAATTCGCGCAGCGGCGGTAAGTATCGACTCCTCCGATGGTGGCACCAGTAACGCGGTGTATCACTGGGTACGAACCCGCGATAAAAAATATCGCGGCGTGCTGGTGATGGCGATTAAAGGTGACAGCAACGACTTCGGCACCAAGGAAATCTTCAACCAGCCCCGGCAGGTGGATTTTAACAACCCCAAGCGCCGCACCAAGGCAGACCGCTTTGGGGTAAAGGTATATATGGTTGGCACCCACAAAGCCAAAGACCTGATGGCCAAGCGGCTTCTCGGCACCAGTGCTTATATGCACAGCTGCAAGCATGTGCGGCAGGATTACTGGGAGCAGGTCACCGCTGAAGTCAAAGCCCCCAGCAAGAAAAATAAAGGCCGGGAAACCTGGCAGCCACGCCCAGGCCGACCCAATGAAGGCACGGATACCGAGGTCTACGCCCTGCACGCCGCCCACGCCATGGGCATGCACAAATACAACGAGAAAAAATGGTCCACCATCGAATCGCGCCTGGGCCAGCGCACGCTATTTAGCGAACCTCAACAAACTACAGAACAGCCCATCGTTAAAAAACCAAGGCAGCCCGCGCAGCCAGCCGGCTCTCTACTGGATAGTTAAATGTCTAAAACCGCACAAGAGATGGTCGACCTCTATATCGAGGCCGAGATAGACGTGCTCGCCGGAAAAACCACGGTCATTAACGGCCGCCAATTTACCGCCGAGAACCTGCAGGAAATCCGCGCGGGCCGTCAGGAGTGGGAGCGCCGCGCAACCGCAGAAACTTTAAAGGCCGCCGGCAAACGCCGTGGCCCCGCCTACGCGAATTTTAATTAATGAATAAATTAGATTCTGTAATCGGGTTTTTTGCACCCGAGGCTGCCCTGCGCCGCGTACAAGCCCGGCGCGCCCTGGAGATCGCCGCCGCCTATGAAGCTGCGCGCCCCAGTCGCCTGCGGAAAAACCCCGGCGATAACCGCAGCGGCGACCTGGTGCTGGAAGGCAGTGTGGAAACCCTGCGTGGCCAGGCCCGGCACCTGGAGCAAAACCACGATTTTGCCTTTGGCATTCTCACCTCCCTGGTGAACAACATTGTCGGCCCTCGCGGTATCGATGTGGAATTCCAACCCAAAACCTGGGATGGCGATATCCACGATGGTCTCGCCAGCCAAATGAATGACGCCCACAAGGAATGGGCAAGGCGCCCGGAATGTACCCGGCAATTTAGCTGGGGCAAAGCCCAGCGGCTTTTGTGTAATACCTGGCTGCGCGATGGTGAAACTTTAATGCGGCACCTACAGGGCACAGTGCCCGGCTTAAAACACCGCACCCCGGTGCCTTACACCATCGAATGCCTGGAACCGGATTTCCTGCCGGTGGATTACAACGATCCCAGCAAGCGTATTATGCAAGGCATTCAAAAATCCGCCTGGGGTGAGCCTGCGGGCTTTTGGTTGTACGACGAACACCCCGGAGCCTCATTTAACTGGCGTATGAAGCGCAGGCTTCACAGCGCCGACAATATCGAGCACCTCAAATTTGTGCGCAGGCTGCACCAGACCCGAGGGGTTTCCATTTTTGCAGCGGTAATGAATCGCCTTACCGATATTAAAGACTATGAAGAAAACGAACGCGTTGCCGCCAAGATTGCTTCAGCCATGGTGGGTTTTATCCAAAAGGGCAGTCCAGATGATTACTCGCAGAACGACGTTGATGATGAAGGAAATCGCACCTTGGCTATTCGCGCTGGTGCTATCTACGACGATTTACGGCCTGGGGAATCTGTCGGCACCATTCAAAGCAATCGCCCCAGCGGTCTACTAACGCCATTTTTAGAAACCATGCAGCGCATGACTGCCGCCGGCACCATGGCCAGCTTTAGCAGCATCAGCAAAAACTACAACGGTACTTATAGTTCGCAACGCCAGGAACTGGTGGAGCAGTGGGGAAACTACGAAACCCTCAGCTTGGAATTCTGTGAGGAAATTGTAGAGCCGGCCACCCGCCGCTGGGTGCAGATGGGTCTACTGGCGGATGTCTTTAAAGTGCCGAGTGATGTCGATCCATCCACATTAATGCACGTCGATTTTATTACCCCGGTGATGCCCTGGATTAATCCGGTCCATGAAGCCAGCGCCGATGAAACCCTGCTGGAAAATGTACTGGCCAGCCCACAGCAGACCATCCGCCGCCGAGGCAAAAAGCCGGACGATGTGATTAAGCAAACCGCTGCCTGGCAGCGGAAGCTCAAACAAAACGACATTACCACCCCAACCAAACGCGAAGCCGTACCCGCGCAAGAAACTGAATCTGAATAGGAGGCAGCCATGTCGAATAAATCCTGGTACAGCATCACCGCTGCCGCCAATACCAGTGAAGCCGATATCTATTTGTACGATTACATCGGCTACTGGGATATGACTGCCAAGGACTTTGCTCGAGACCTCAAAGCTCTCGGTGATGTCAGCAAGATCAATCTGCATATCAACTGCCCCGGCGGTGATGTGTTCGACGGCACCGCCATTTACAACCTGCTTAAAGACCATAAAGCCGAAGTAGAAACCTGGATTGAAGGCATCGCAGCCAGTATGGGCAGCGTGATCGCCCTGGCCGGGGATACGGTCCATATCGCCGAAAATGCCTATTACATGGTGCACAACCCCAGTGCCGGTGTTCGCGGTGATGAGCGCGCTCTGGAAAAAACCAAGAGCCTGCTGGCCAAAGTTAAAGCCACCATGAAAAGCCTGTATTCCTCGCGCTCCGGAATGTCGGATGAGGAAATCAGCCAAGTGATGGACGACGAGACCTGGTATACCGGCACCGAAGCGGTAGAGGCCGGCTTCGCCACCGACACCACCGCAGCCATCGAGATGGCTGCCAGCTTCAGTGCCGATCACTTAACTCAATTTAAAAACACCCCTCAAGCCATTAACGCATTGGTCATGCAGGGGCCCACTGAATTTAGATTCCCGTCTGCGGTTGCAGGCAATCCAACCCAAACCCAAACCAAGGAAGCGCAAGCCATGCCTAAAACCACCTCCACCACGCCAGCTGCAACCGCTGCGCCCGAGGTTACTCCAGAAATGAAAGCGCAGATTGCCGCCGATGCCAAAGCGCAATTTGCAGCCGATGAGAAAAATCGCAAAGACGCTATCAAAGCGGTGTTTAAAGGCTTCGACGCGCACAGCACCGTCATGCAAACCTGTTTGGATGATATGGACTGCACCGCCGAAAAAGCCAAAGACAAACTGCTCACAGCCCTCGGCAGCCAAACCCCAACCCCCGTGCAAAGCTACAGCGTGGTGGTGCAGGAAGGTGAGGGCATTAAGCGCATGAAAGCCGATGCGGAAAATGCGATTGCCGTACGTGCCCTCGGTGAAAAGCGCACAGAGGGCAATGAACTCAGCGGCTACACCATGATGGAGATTGCTCGGATTTTGATGCAGGCCCACGGCCAAAGCCTGTCCGGATTGGACCGGATGGGTGTGGTCGCTGCAGCGTTTACCCATAGCTCGGGTGACTTCGCAACGGTACTCGGCAATATCGCCAATAAATCCATGCTCAAAGGCTATGAAGAAGCACAGGAAATCTTCCCGCGCTTTACCAGTGTCGGCAACCTCAGTGACTTTAAACTCACCACCCGCACAGACCTGGGCAGCTTCCCCTCACTGCGCCAAGTGGCACCGGGGGCAGAATTTAAATATGTAAGTATCGGCGAACGGGCCGAAACTGCCGCTTTGGCCACTTACGGGGAACTCTTCTCCATTAACCGCCAGGCGATTATTAATGACGACCTGGGAGCCTTCACCCGCATCCCGCAAAAGATGGGACTCGCCGCCGTGCGTACCGTTGGGGATCTGGTGTTCAGCATCCTGCTCAACAACCCCAAAATGGCAGATGGAAAAGCCCTGTTCCATGCGGATCATGGCAACCTAGCCAGCGCCGCTCTAATCAATACGGCCAGCATCGATGCTGCACGGGTGAAGATGGGCAAGCAAAAGGATGGCAGCGCAGTGCTCAATATCCGGCCCAAGTTCCTGCTCTGTGATATTGCCGACGAGGGCAGCGCAAAGGTTGCCTTGGAATCCGAATTCGAAGTGGGCGAATCCACTAAAAACAACACCACACCGAACAGCGTGCGCAATATCGCTGAAGTGCTCTCTGATGCTCGCCTTAGCGGACACAACGGCTGGTACCTCAATGCCGACCCGGTAGCGCATGACACCATCGAAGTGCTCTATCTGGATGGCCAGCAGGCCCCGGTGTTAGAAGAGCAAAATGGCTGGAGTATCGACGGGGTGGAATTCAAAGTCCGCCTGGATGCCGCCTCCAAAGCCTGGGATCCAAAAGGCATGGTGAAAACACCCAAAACCTAATTCCAATCCCAACTGAAACTAAACCGGAAAGGGCCGCACTACGCGGCCTTTTTTATTTCTACCGCTTTATCCACTGAGAGAAAGAATATGGCTACGAATTTTGTACAAGATGGGCGCATGCTCGATTTCACCAACAACACCAGCGCCGCGATTAGCTCCGGCCAGGTGGTAATCGCAGGTGCCGTCCTGGGTGTGGCGATGGATGATATCGCCGTGGGCGACTCCGGGGTGATTGCCATTGATGGCGTATTCACCGTGCCCAAGGTATCCGCCGCAGAGATCAATCAGGGCGAAACCCTCACCTGGGTAACCGCCTCCAGCTCATTCGATAGTAATGCAGCCACCGCAGCCACTGGCGATATCACCGGCTCCACCGCCTTCGCCGCAGAGGCTGCCGGGAATGGCGTTTCCAGTTTTGCCGTGAAGTTTACCGGCGTACCGGGCACCGTTAAATCCTAGGTGAATCATGGATTTGGACCAGAGAGCCGCAGAGCGCGCGTTTCGCAAATGGGGCAAGGCCGCTACCTATGATGGTGGCGGCGGCGAGCCTATTGATTGCAAGGTGATCCTTGATCAGGAAATCGACGAGTTCGATGAGGAGGAGCGGCTGCGGGTGCCGCGTATTGAGTTGAGCCTGCTGGTGAGTGAGGTGGGGGCTTATAACCCTGATGCGGTGATTACGCTGGGTGGTGTGGAGTACACGGTGCGCAAGCGGCTGGCGGATGATGGGGTGGTTTGGCGGGTGCTGGTGGATGGGTAGCCCCAGCGGGTAGTTCAGCACAGGATTTATGATCGTTGTGACTGTTATTTTTTTGAGTTGCTCAAAATCACGAATAAATGCTTTAAAATCAGTGGGTTAAAGGGACGGTTAAAAATGGGGATAGTGGTCAAGTTGATCATTTTTCTAGATGGGCCGGTAGTACCAAATGATCGTAATCTATTGATTTAGTGGAAGAAGATGGCGTGTTGGCGTAAATTTGTATCAGAAATAGTAGTCAAAATAATAGTGGTCATGATGACCACTATATAAATGTTAGCAGTCTACGGAGGCATAGTTGAGACCTCTACGAAAACTATTGCTACTTCTGGAAGTAGTTATTTGCTTTGGCCCCTCACTTTTAATATTAGCGATGGGGTTAATCGTTATTCCTGTAGCGATATCATCCCTACTTGAAGGTCAATTTTCGGGCCTATACCTTATGGCGATGCTATTAGGTGGTAGCTTTGGTATGGTAGGGATTATATCGTTAGTATTAAAAATTATTGAGCCAGAGAGTAGTGTATTGTCACCAACCAAAATCAAAATATTCATGGCTATGGGACTTATATCCATATTAGGTTTCCTCTTCATGGTTTCTGAAGGCGGAATAAGTTGGCAAATGGTGGTGCTGTGTCTACCAATTTTGTCGTCGCTACACCTGCTTTACTTAGGTCGGCGATATGTACTTTCTATCAGCCGCTAACAAATACAGGCAGGTTGCTCCGGCCCTGCAGGCCTGCGCGGGACAGCCTACGCTATGCTTCGGCCGCCCCTGCTGTGGGCGTTATGAGTCTTTAGGGGTTCAGTGGATGAGGAATTTTATAACACCCCTCTGTTTGTTGATGTCGTTTGAGGTTCAAGCAAATGACTACTTAGAAAACAAGAGGTGGAGAGATGATTTTACCGAAGGGCTTTGGAAGGGGTGCATCGATAAAACAATCGTTCAGTCAGGGTACTTCGCTGAGTTTGGTAACATATCAAAAGAGTATTTTGAAAATCCGCGAGATCCATATTTAATAAAAATTAAAGAAGCCTGCAGTTGTCAAACAAAGTACTTTGAAGAAAATTACAGTACAGAAAACTTGAAGGAGATCCTTTCTGGACCAAAAGTTACACAGGCATTTTCTGTGTTGGCGGCAGGGTTGGCGGAATCATGCAATTAACTCATAACAAGTTGCCGCACAATCGCCCTTCGGGCTGGACCTCCCTTTCGGTCGGCCTGTGGGCAAGGCGTTATGAATTCATGAGAAATACTAAATCAATACTACTACTAGTTCTCTTGGGGCTGACCGCTTGTAGTAATAAGCCGTCCGGTGGGTTTATGCGAGGAGATGTGCCTATGGTTGTCGGTATGTTTGAAAATTACTATGGCAAGCATGTTCAAGTTGTCGGTTATATGTACAAACCGCCTAGAGGCAATGTTTTAGTATTAATTCCATCAAAAGATCATATTAATTTACAGACACAGCCTCCAGCTAACGTATTGAGTTTACTGTTATTCTCCGACACAGCAATTAGAAATGGCAGCGTTCACTCCGAGATGGAAGGCTGTATCGGTAAGACTACCTATGTGTCTGGGCTAGTCGGCATTTTTTCTGGGTTACCTGCAATTGAAGAGATTCGTGAAGTGGCGTGCTAAATTCATAACAAACGCAAGCAGGATGCTCCGGCCCTTCGGGCCTCCGCGGGACGCCCAACGCTATGCACATTTTGTGCGGATCGCTTCGCTCCCAGTTTCGCACAAAATATGCATAGCATTGGTCGCCCCTGTTGCGGGCGTTATTGTGGCGGTCGGTTTTATTGATTTTTCGTGGTAACTGAAGGTTTCGTGCCACTAAATAGCATCTGGTATTGAGCAATTTTACTGATTGCTATTCAGGCAGTTTCGCTCCAAGAGTGTTCGCTCGGGTGTTGTAAAAAGAGGCAGTCCGCTGCAATTTCGCGGATTGCCAGTAAGATAGGAATTGGTTAGGGAAAGTGCGGTATTCTTCCCTCGTAAATATTGGGCAGCGGCCAGCCAAACTATGGCTGGCAAAGTGCTAGTAGTCGGTCCCGAGCGCGCCAGCCATAACCAGGCTAGGCAAGCTCGCCCAACCCCTTCGGGGCTGGGCTGGACAGCCTACGCGTTGCTTCGGCTGCCCTTGCTAGCGGCGTTATATGAGGCTGTATGAATAGAAAGAGCGTTGCAGCAACAGTGAATGCAGTTTGTTTTGAGAAGTTTGTTGAAGCTGAGACACCTGATGGCACATTAATAAGATATGTTCATGTGTTTGACCGTCCTTATGATAAGGAACAGATTGGAATTACAGAAGATGGATTTTGGTGCGTCGCGACCAGCAGTATCGTTTGGCAGGTAAAGTCAGTCCACCAAGCACATTTTTTCTATTTATTTTTCTATTCAAAAATTGCACATGTAATAGAGTTGATCAAGGAAGGCCTAAAAAATTTAGGTCTTCCCGAAAATGCTCTGATGACGTTTCCATTTGATGAGCTAGTAATCGGAGCCCTCCAAGGTGGTTGGAGAAAGCAGGCTTTGGATTGGATCGATCAAGGTTACCCTTTAAACGATGAGATGATTCTCATTCTTTGTGACAATGACAAGCAATCTAAATTATGGATAAATCATCAAAAAGAGCGATTTCATGACCTGTTCAACATATAACAAGGTGATGATGTTCGTTCCGGCCCTGCGGGCCTCCACCGGACGTTCGCTGCTTCGCAACGCCCGCCGCATATCACGGCGTTATGTGCGGATAGATCATGGAATATAGTTTAGAGCTAGCCTTCAATCTGAAAAAAGATGTTTCCGCCGAAGAAGCGGATAAACTAGCATCAATAATTATCGAATCTGAAAAAACTAGTAATAAACAAAGGGCATATGAAGCAGCTGTGGCTTTATGCAATATTGGGGGATGCCGAACAGAGGGGTTGGGGTACTCTGAGGAGGTTAGTGACATTGTCGCATCGTGGGTAAATGATGTGTTTGATGAATCAAATATAGAATTCTGTCACAGGCTGGCGGAGGTTCTGTGTGAATTAACTTCGAGTAAGGCGAAAGAAATAACTTTGAACCTATATCACAAAGCTAATAATCCAAATGTAAAAGAGCAGCTAATAGAGGCCTATATGTATGGCGGCACATAACAAGGCCATCAACCATCGCCCACTGCGTGGGCTGGACCTCCAAACCGCTGCGCGGTTTTCCGGCCGGTTATGGCGGCGTTAAACGATAATTATGGAAATCACACTATTAGATCCAGAATCAAAAGTAATCGCTGAAGATGACAGCGATGGTATTTTCGAATTTGATGAAGGAAGTTCGGTTGTTTACAAACACCACTCTGATCAAAAGGTTTGGTATGTAAATCACAACTATAATCATTTTAAAGAGTCGGTTGATGCTTTCAATTCCTATAACGATGCCATTGATGCGAATCAATCGGAAGAAAAACAGCTTGCATTAGTAGCGCAACTGAAAAGCCGCTTAATAAAAATAGAGGATTTTCAGTCACTGAATAACTCGTACTGGGAGTCTATTTTGCAGCAGTGTGAATGGGGGCAACTGTGACGTTTAACAAATTCAGGCAGCATCGCCCCTACGGGGCTGGACGGCTTCGCCGCCGCTGCTAAAGGCGTTAAGGCTCACAAGTGAACAACATTAAGTCGATAATTAGCTTGGTTAGTCTTGGTGTTATTGCCATATTGATTTGGCTGTTCTTTTCAGCAGCTCAATCATTTAGGAAAGATCACTACAAAGGAATTTTGGAATTCGGCTTTGAAGTGAGAGCATTTAGGGTCTGTGAAGGTGGTCAATCGCTCTGGGTTTCTAGAGGTGTTGTTGATAAATTCAAGAAAAAATATGAGCCGAATGGCCTTCTTTATTACCCTCCGCTCTACGTTGAGATGAAAGCGGCCCTGTCTAAGAAGGGAAGATATGGGTATGGCGGGATATACGAATATGAAATCGTACCGGTAGAAATTATAGAACTCACAGATATAGTGCCTCCGGAGTGCGAATGACTACTGTAGGCCTTAACAAGTTGCGGCACAATCACCGCTGCGCGGTTGGACAACCAAACCTTTGGTTTGTCTGCCTGTGCGCAAAGCGTTAAATACAGGGAATTAAATGAAGAAAGGAAACAAGACTACAGGAATACAATTGCTGATCTTATTGGGCTTGTTTGTTGCTTCTATCGTTTGGTGGAGGCTTTGGTTTTACCAAGGCTTTGTTGGTCCCATTCCTTTCTTACATTGGTTTATCCACGTGGATGGTGAGGCCTCGTATGACTTAACCTATTGTGAAATGTTTATTCAACTCATACTGGTTTGGTTATCATCTAATGTGTTTTACTATGTTAAAAAACGTTATGGTAAAAGCATTTAACCAGCTCAGGCACGCGACCCACTTTTCGTTCCGCCTTTCGGCTCCACAAAAAGCGCTCGCATGCTAAAGACGTTATGCATCATGAATAAATTACCACTCATCATACTTATCTCGCTTCTTTCGGCATGCGCAACCTATAAAGTTGAGCCGGAGGACAAATTTAGTGAAGCTATAAGCGATAAAGATGCTGTCGCCGTAACAAGAGTAAATAAGTGGCCAGAAGGCAATCATTGTTTTGAACCAATGATGTACGTACTCACGCTAGGCATTATCCCTACCCACTGCATCAATACATACAGTGTTTCATCCGGGTCACAAGAGCTTGGTCAGGTTAAAGTTACCTCAATGCAAGGCTGGGTAGCTCTTTTAATAGCTCCATTTCCAAATTGGCAGTATGGTTACACCAATGAGGTGGAGTCTGAAATCAAAGATATGGTGCAGGTAGCAGAGTAAAATGCATAACCAGGCCAGGCAAGATCGCCCAACCGGAGGCTGGGCTGGACAGCCTACGCTCTGCTTCGGCTGCCCTTGCTGGCAACGTTATGTGCTTCAACGAAGAGATATGAACTTTGAGTAAATGGCTTTACCTAATAGTTGTTTTTGTCATGGCCGGTTTGCTTTATCCAATAATCTATCTCCTGGGCCTAGAAAGGTTAGGGGGCGGAGCTTTACTGAAGGTCCCGGAGTTCATCTTGTATAGCGTGCTAATAGGATTCTTCTTGTATCCGTTCATGGAGGGTTATAGACGCTATAAAATGGGTAGTCACTCATTGGCTGTTATTTTTCTTATCTCCGGAATAATTTTACCAGTTATAAGTGGCGCTTTTTTAATAATTTTATTTGAATCTATGTTGAAGTCTGGAAGCCATGGATGACACAGCAGCACATAACCAGGCCAAGCAAGCTCGCCCAGCTATGAGCTGGGCTGGACGGCCTACGCTACGCTTCGGCCGCCCTTGTTGGCAACGTTAAGCACACTATGAAATCTGCATTTTTATTACAGCACTTACACGTCATCGCAGAAGATAATGAATGTGTAAAAGTCATTGGTCTCTACGCAAGTAAAGAGGATGCCCTAGGCGCTATTGAAAGGTTAGCTTCTCAACCTGGGTTCTCTGGTTGCCCAAAGCTAATTGATCCTCTTGAGGACGATGAGGAAAGTGGGTTTTATATTGATGAATATGAGATAGGCCAAGACCATTGGTCCGAGGGGTACGTTACAGTCTAATGCTTAACAAGGCCAATCACGGATGCCAGCAGAGCTGGCTGGACCTACATTCCGCAGCTTCGCTGCTCCATTTCGGCCCGTGACGGCGGCGTTATAACTCCTAATGAAGATATTGACAGTAGCACTTTTCCTTCTCTTAACTAGCTTTGCCTCAGCTGAGGAGCTCGTCGTCATTGGAAATCTTGAGTTTCTAAAAGATACAGAAATCACGTCATCCGAGATTTGCTATGAAGACGATAAAGAGAGCTGCCATCCTTGGGCAACATTCTACTTATACAAAATGAAAGTAGTTGCGTCTGTGGATGAGCGTGTGACGCGGAAACAGTTTAATGTCATCTATGGCCGTCACGCCCTTATGAAGAATGACATCCACTCTGTTAAAGTGTCGCTAAAAGAACTACCTGTGGGGAACAAGTTTGGAGCGTCCTATCAGGTCATCGAGATCCATGAGGCTCCGAAATTATAACAAGTGCCGGCACAAATACGCGCTTCGCGCTTTGGACTCGCAACAAGTTACTCGCCTGTGCGGCGGGCGTTAGCTTTTTTTGAGCTTGAGATATATTACTGACATAAAACATAAATGGGGATGAAGTGGAACATGGAAATGACTGAAAAAGTAAAGGGCACAGTAAAATTCAGAGGGCTATTAGGCAGTCTAGTTATTAGCATCGGTGGATACTTTGCAACAATTTTAGCGTTCGCGGTTTTTTATACTGCTGATAGGGTCTTAGGAAATAATCTCCCATTAGATGAACCAGATCCAGATAAACTAATAGTAAAAATGATTAACTTTGCAGTAGGAATGTTGTTCCCATTCTTGGCAGGTATTTATTGCGGGAGAAAGAATAGAAACTCGATGACATACACTCACTACTTGTTGATTTTAGTAACTGGGTTGTATGTTGGTTACCTGATCAAAGGCCAGCTAGAATTAACTTTTGTAGTCTTGTACTCCATCTTAGCAATGTTCGTTGTGTATTCGGGATATAAACTTGGTGGCAGGGGTGTAGGTAAATTCGCTAATCGACCCATAAGCTAACAAGCGGCTTCTGTCGGACTGGTAAAAGCTCCGGCTTCGCCTCCACTTTTACCAGCCGTAGAGCCGGCGTTATAGCTCCTTAATGGATAATGCGGAATGTACGAGCTGTTTAATATTTCCAATATCGAAGCCCTGGGTATATTGCTATGGTTTTGTGTTGTATTAGCTCTTAGCTATATGCTAGCTATCAAAAAAACCTTAAAGGTTAAACGAGCGGTTGTAGTTGGTGGATTTATGGCATTATTACCTCCTCTGGCAATTATATATTTGGTCTCGCTGCTACTTAGAAAAAGCCTTTCTGTATCAGAGAGATTAGATGAGACGTTATAACAAAACGCTGAAAATTCGCCCCCAAAAAACGTGGGCTGGACCTCCGGCAAAAAAATGTCTCGGGCCTTTTAGCTTTGCGTTATGTTTTAGGAGAGATCTAGCTTTTGTACACAGATATGCTCGAGGAGATGATTGCTTTACTCAGAAAGTGCGATAATGAGCATTGGGCAAAGTGGTTTCAAATAGCCCTCGATTTATATGCATCTGGGAAATCATCAAGATCTTATTCAAAGGTTCTTGGCGCATATGGTGGTATGGGTAGTTTCAATGATGTTTTTTGGAATTTACCACAACAAGAACACGACAGGCTCGAATACCTAAAAGAGGCTGTTTGGGTCTATGCAAAAAAGCATTCGTAGCAAAAGCATAACAAGGCTATATAGCCATCAAAAAGACGGCTGGTAAAAATCACAAAAGTTACTCAAACCCGCACCAGCGGGTTTTTTTATGCCCAAAATTCCTGGAGCAATCCCCAATGACCCAACGTATCACCATCCGCGATGCTGTATTAAGCAAACTAAAAACCCTATCCGGCTACAACTTCCCCTCAGCCGGAACCACCGAAGGCATCGAACGGGAAAAGCTGCCGGCAATCCTCGTTGGCTTTGCCACGGAACAGACACAGCAAGAGTTCTCAGGCACCACCCGCCAGTTGGATCTTGTGGTTGCGGTAGTGGTGCATAGCCGGGGGGATATCTATGAATTACTGGATCAAGCTACCGAGGATGTTGAGAGTGTCCTGCAGGATCGAACCCTGGGCGGTGCTTGTGAAATCTTCGCTCTATCACAAACCGATTTCGCCCTGGATCAGGACCACCCCTTGGGCGAGGTGCGCCTGACCTACAGCGCCCAATATTCCACTGAATGACGCACCCCCGCGTCGATTATTAATTTCCACTAAAGCGACTGGAGAATCCCTATGTCCCAATTGGCTCAGGGTACCAATATCTATTTTATCGACCCGGCTGGTTCTGGTGATACCGTGAAGGTGATCACCGGGGTAACCTCATTTAATCCCGGCGGCAGTCCCGCCGACCAGCTGGATGACACTTCCCTGGAAGACCTGGATAAGAAGTTCAAGCGCGGCCTGCGTACACCGGGGCAGGCATCGGTAGGGCTCAAAATAAACCCGCAGAACGCGGTGCATAAGCGCCTGCATGAACTGTCCCAGGATGACACGGTGGATAGCATTAAGTGGGCGGTGGGCTGGAGTGATGGCACTGAAGCACCCACCGTAACCACCGGCGAGTGGACACTGCCCACCACTCGCACTTGGTTCACCTTTGAAGGCTATGTGGCTGACTTCCCCTTTGATTTCCAGCTGAACACCTTGGTCAGCGGTGAAATGTCGATCCAGCGCAGCGGCGGTTCTGCCTGGACGCCCAAAAATATAACGTAAGGGGTAACCCATGGAATTATCAATTGAATCCCTGCAGCAGCAGGGCAGCTTTTCCGGTGCGCCGGTTAAGCGTTCCATTACCTGGAAGCAGGGCGATGAGGAGTTCACGGCGACGGTTTATATTCGCCGTTTCTCCTACTACAGCGCCGTCAATGATGTGGAGGCCTTGCGCGGTAAGGTCGATTTGGTTGCCGGGCGTATTGCCGCCTGTGTTGTCGATGCCGAGGGCAAGCCGGTATTTACCCCGGCAGATGTTACCGGTGAGGCAGACCCGGAGCGTGGCCCCCTTAATGAGAATCTGACCCAGGCGCTGCTAATGGAAATCGGTGCGGTCAATAACCTGGGAAAGGTGAAAAGCTCAGCGAGCTAGAGGAACTCTGGCACGAGCTGGTGCTAAACGGCATTGGCGGTTGCACCATCGAAGAGGCCCAGCGGCGGCTGAGCTATCAAGAAGTACAAAGCTGGGCGAAATATCGTGAGCTGCGCGGCTCCCTGCATCCGGGAATGCGCACTGAAAGATCCACGGCATTACTTGCCACCCTCTACGCCAATACCCATCGCGGTAAAGGCGCCCCCGCAAAAATCACAGACTTTATGCCCCATGAGAAGGAGCCGGAAATCTCGCTGGAACAAGCGATGAAGACCTGGTACTAAGGGGCGGTGGATCGCTATGTCTAATAAAAACCTGGGCACATTAACGCTGGACCTGATCGCCAAAGTAGGAGGATTTCAAAAGGGGCTGGATAAAGCTGAGCGCGGCACCGAGAAATGGAAACGGCAGGTTAAGAAAAATGTCGCTGCCGTTGGCAAGTCGTTTGCTGCGGTTACTGCCGCCTCGGCTGGTGCACTAGCGGTAATGACCTCGCGGGTGATAGGGCAATCTGCAGAGATTGAAAACCTGTCTGCAGTGGCCAACACCAGCACCCTGGAATTCCAGCGCATGTCCTACGCTGCGCAGCGCTACGGCGTTGAGCAGGATAAGGTTGCAGATATCCTCAAGGATACCTCGGATAAGGTCGGTGACTTCCTGCAGACCGGCGCCGGTCCGATGGCGGACTTCTTTGAAAATATCGCCCCGCAAGTGGGCGTCACTGCCGAAGAGTTTCGCCATTTATCGGGCCGTGATGCGCTGGGGCTTTATGTCAGTAGCCTGGAAAAAGCCAATTTATCCCAGAGCGAAATGACCTTCTATATGGAGGCCATCGCCAGTGATGCCACTCTGCTGTTACCGCTATTGCGAAACAACGGCAAGGAGCTTGGCCGGCTGGGGGATGAGGCCGAAGATGTGGGCGCGGTGCTGTCGGACCTGGATCTGCAGCAGCTGGGTGAGGTGCGCGAAGATCTGGATAAACTGAAGGGCGCGCTTGACGGGTTCGAAAAAGAAGTTGTGAAAGGCGCACTGCCGGCGATCAAGGATTTCACAGAGTTAATTGCAGACCCCAAAACCAGAGATGCCTTCGCATCACTAACCACGGCAATTATTAAAGTGGGATCTGCTGCGGCTTCTGCGGTGGTGGAGCTGGTGGAGTTCACCCAGGAAGTCGGTAAATCCGTGGCCCGTATGACGCACGGCGAACCGGAAGTTATGAAGCTGGAGCGTTCGCTGAAACAGCTGAGCGCAACGATTGATAGCGGCGTGATCGGTGATGGCAAACTGCTCACGGGTATTCGCCTGGCTACCGGGGAATATATTCATCAGGGTACTTCTGTCGATGACCTGCGGGAAAAGCTGGCCGCGTTGCAGAAGCAGCGGGATGATTTCTATGGGTTTAGCACACCAGCGAAAACTAAAACCCAAACAGAGGTCACCATTGAGGGCGAACAACTCGGCGAAGATTCCCTCAACGCGCTCACAGAAGCCGGAAATGAATTATTAAAACTACAGGCAGCCATCGGCGACCCCTGGGAAACCTTCTCGGATGTATTGGGGGATATCGAAGGCGAACTGGAAAAAGAGGCGGAACAACGCGAGCGCATGCTGCGCGCACAGCAGGCTTTTAATTCACTGGTTTCAGACCTGCAAACCGATGAAGAGCGCAATCTGGATTTATTGCGCGAGCGCCTGGATATTCTCGAAGCGGTAAAAGATATCACCGATGAACAGCGCCAGCAGACCCTGGGCCGTATCGCCGACGCCGCCACAGAAGACTCCCCCGCACTCGGCGGCCTGGATAGTGGCTCCGATATCGAATCCGCGCGCACCGAGTTGGAAGACTGGTATTCCACCCAGCTCGATATGCTGGAGCAATTCCGCAGCGAACGCGTCGACCTCAATGCCACCTGGGATGAGGAGGAGCTGGCCATTCGCCAACAGTACGAAGAAAAGCTCACCGAAATTACCCAGGCCAATGAAGACCTGCGCCGACAGCAGCAGCTGGAGGGCTACAACTTGTTGATGTCGGTGGCCTCGGAATATTACTCCGGTATGGAGGGCGAAGAGGCGGCCTATATGCGCGCAGCGCTCGCCATCGGTCAAACCCTGTTGGATGAGAAAAAACGCAACGCACTAACCAGTATTATTGCCAACACCAATGATGCGGCCATGGGCGCCTACAACGCGATGGCCTCTATTCCCTATGTGGGCCCGGTGCTGGGTGCAGCAGCGGCCGGTGCCGTGTATGTCACCGGTGGCCTGGCTGCAGCAAAGCTCACCGGTATGGCTCATGACGGCCTTGATGCGGTACCTGAAACCGGCACCTGGCTGCTGGAAAAAGGCGAGCGGGTCACCACCTCAGAAACCAGTGCAAAACTGGATCGCACCCTGGCCATGATTCAAGCGGATATGCACGGCGGTGGCCGTGGTGGTAGCTCGGGTGGAGCTGCACCCTTCACCCAGAATATTAGCGTTTCCGGCAAGTTGGATAATCGCACTACAAAACAATTAGCTCGCGAGAGTACACGCCAGCAACGTATTAACCGCAGGAGGCTCGGCTCTTAATGTTTAATGAAAGTCGATTGCTGGAGCGCGTGGCCTATGGTTCGGAATATGGCCACCGCTACAAAACGGATATTCGCGAATTGCGCAACGGGGTAGAGCGCCGCAATGCGGAGTGGGAGCGCCCACTGGGGCAGTACTCGGTGATCTTCAAAAACCTGGATTATGAAGATCACCAAATTGTTGTTGCCGCGCACCACGCCTGTGCTGGGGCTCTGGTGGGGTTTCGCTTTAAGGACGCCAGTGATTTTTTTGCAGGCGGTGAGGTGATTGGTTACGGCAGCGGCAGTACAGAAACTTACCAGCTAATAAAAAGCTATGTGTTTGGCTCGCTGTCTTATCAGCGTGAAATTTATAAACCCGTGAGTGGCACGGTAAAAATTTTTGTCGATGGCCAAGAGGTGGCGTTTGCTATCGATTACACCACCGGCCAAGTGGAGCTCAGCGCGACTGCCGGTGCAGAAATTACCTGGCAAGGTGAGTTCGATGTACCGGTTCGCTTTGAGGATGATGTCAGCTTCAGTATTGAAAATCGCCATAGGGGCCAGCCGGTGTGTAGTGGGAGTGTCGAGCTGCTGGAGATTCGCCTGTGAGATACATTCCTAGCGCACTCCAAGCCCACTACGACAGCGGCGTCACTACCACTTGCCGCCTATTAAAAATCACCCTCACTGATGGCCGCGTGTTTGGTGCCACCACGTTAGACCGCAATGTCGAATACAACGGAATTACCTATTACGCACAGAACGGCTTTGACCCCAGTGTGATTGCCAGCGATACGTCGTTTGATGTGGACAACGCCGAGGGCTATTCCCTGTACTCCACCGACGTACCCGGCATCACCGTCGAGATGGCCGAGCGCGGTGAACTGGATAATGCAGAGTGGGTGATGTACGAGGTCAATTACCGCGATTTATCCATGGGCGCTATCGAGCTGGACGGCGGTGATATCGGCGAAGTAAAGACGGTTCGCAATACGGTATTTATTCCCGAGCTGCTGAGCTACATGATGCGGCTGCGCCAGTCTGTCGGCCATGTGGATTCCGTCACCTGCCGGGCCATATTCGGCACGGATGCGAATTCGCAAACCGGTTGCGGCGTAAATGCAGATGCGCTGTGGCAATCGGCCACGGTCACCGCCGTTAATAGTGACGAACCCAAAGTCACCTATCTGGTGGATGATATTGCCACGCTTTCCACGGCTGCCAATCGCTGGCGGGTGCGCTGGAAAACCGGCGATAACGTCTCCGCGCGCCTGTATCAGATTGAGGCCGTGGATACCGCTACCGGCCAGATAACCCAGATAGAGCCCCTGCCGTTTGCCGTGCAACCCGGTGATGAATTGGAAATTCGCGAAGACTGCGACAAACAGTTTTCCACCTGTAAATACCACGGCAACGAGCTGGATTTTAAAGGCGAGAATCTAATCCCTATCGGCCAAGCCTCCGATACGCCCGGCGCTGGAGTGCCTGGCGATACCGCCTGGCCGGGTATCAACGACGGGCCGGTGCCGGTATAGATCCTATGAATCCACAAAGACAAGCGACACTGGCCCACGCGCGGGGCCTGGTGGCTAAGGGTGTGCGCTGGCGCCATCGGGGCCGCACCGAATGGGCGGTGGATTGCGTGGGCATGATCGTGCTCAGCCTGCGCGCCGCCGGTGTCGATATCGAAGATGAAAAGCACTACGGCCGCGAACCCTGGAAAGATGGCCTGCGGCAAAAAATGCAGCGGCGTTTCGGCAACCCGGTGGCGGAGCCTTTGTGGCAACCGGGGGATATTGCAGTATTTAAATCGCCGCAAAAATCCGACCCCAGTCACGTAGGTTTTTTGGGGGATTATCCCCACGGTGGATTTACCCTAATCCATGCCCACGCGGATCAAGATTGCCGCGAGCATATTTTAGATAAGCGCTGGCGCCGCCTATTGGTGGAGGTGTATTCCCCATGGGTAACTTAATTTTTGGTACTACGACGATTGAGGGGCGCACCTTTGACGATATCAAAGTGCAGACCTCCAAGGCCGGCGTACCGCGCCCGATTATTTTCGGCAAGGTGCTGCCGGTCATCGGCAATATTATTGCTACCACCGCGCCCAAGATTGTTAAGAAAAAAGAAAAGCAAAAATCCGGCAAGGGCGGCGGCTCAACAGAAGTTGTCAACGAGGAGGTTTACCGCACCTACGCGATAAGAATTTGCGAGGGGCCTATCACCGGTATCTCTCGCGTCTGGCGCAACAACGAATTGGTGTACGACCGCGATAGCATCGACAGCACGCAAGCCACCAACAATCTCGCCTTTTTACGCATTGCCGAATTCTTTCTTGGCGACTGGGATCAGATGCCCAGCGCAGTAATGCAAGCCGCCTTTGGGGTTAGCGAAGTACACGCCTATCGCGGCACCTGTTACATGGTGATCGACAACGAAAACCTCACCAGTACCGGCGGTGCGATTCCCCAATTTGCCTTTGAAGTGGAGCGGGCTGAGGGGGTGGCGCTCACCTCTAAGCCCTACGCGCTGGAATTTGCCGACGCCCTTAAAGCGGACTTTGTAGAAGCGCGAGGCGCGCCCGAAGCTCTGGCGCGCGATAGCGTGAGCGCGGGGTTTGCGGGTGTCTCGGGTGAGCTGCGCTCGATCAAGGCCAGCTACGAAAACTGGAGCCCGGAAAAACTGGAATCTGCTTTTGTTGGGGTCGCGGGTGAGCTGCGCTCGCTATTAACGAGTTACGACCTCTACAGCCCGGAATCCGTTTCCTCGCAGTTTGTCAGCGTGGCGGGTGATTTACAAAAGGCCCTGATTAGTTATGACCAAAGTATCCCGGATAATTTATCCGCGACGTTTGTCGGCGTTACTGGAGATTTAACCTAATGAAATCTAATAACCGCGTGCGCGGTTTCTACAAAATAGAAACCTTTAAGGCCACACAGTCAGAGGCAGGGCTTCGCGAAATTCCCGGTAGCCGCGTGTGTCGCGCCGAGTTTGAAAATCTGATTACGGATCTGGGGTTGGATCAGCTGGGCACCAAGTCGCCCCACAGCTGCACATCCAACTGCTATGTGGGCAGCGGATCGACAACCCCCACGGTGAACGATACCGATATGTCCGCTTATAAAGCCATTCACAACACCTTGAAATCCAGCGCGCGCAGCGCCCAGGCCAGCACGGACCCCTGGTACCTGTCGCTGCAAAAAGTGTATCGCTTTGATCAGGGCGACGCCGCCGGCAATTTATCCGAGGTGGGTGTGGGTTGGGCTAACACGTCGAGCGGCAATCTGTTTTCGCGGGCACTGATTCAAGATGCCGACGGCAATCCCAGCAGCATCACCGTACTCTCTGATGAGTACCTGGACGTGACTTACGAACTGCGTATTTACCCCGAACTGGACGACGTGACCGGGGTTGTCACTATTGGCGGTGTGGACTACGACTATATTGCCCGCCCCAGCCGCGTATCCGCTGCGGCCTCTAGCGCTTGGGATTTTGACCGCCACGGCAACAGCGCAGCTTATGCCTATGCCTATGCCGGTGATATTGGCGATGTGACCGATAAACCAACCGGCACCAGCGTTAGCGGTAGCACTGCGGACGTCGGCTACTCCGCAGGAAGTTTTCAGGCTTCGGGGCAGTACTCCTGGGGATTGGATCAAGCCAACTTTGGCGGGGTGCGTTCGATTGCCGCCAATACCGGTTGGGCGCGCTGGCAAGTGCAATTTGCGGCGGTGTCTGATGGCAGCGCCATACCGAAAGACTCTGAAACCGTTCTTACCATTACGCTCTCCCACTCCTGGGCGCGGGGCTGACATGCTGCCGGAGAATGAGTTGTCACAGCAAAGCGTGCCTGCGCCTTTTATGGGCGGTGCCGCCTTGCCGGTGCGGAATGTTACCGACTATGAATCCGGCGGCATTGCCCTGCAAGATCCCAGCGAGGGGCTGAATTATCAGGTCTGGCGTGCGCGGGTATTGAATAACGGCTGCGACATTGTGCTGAATGCCCATGAGGTGGCCGAGTTCACCCTAATCAGCGGCACGGATATTACCGAAGTCTCACTGTCCTTCGACCAGAATATGCGACCGGTGGTTGCCTATGTGGAGGGCGGCACGGCCAAGCTCTATTGGTACGACTCCTCCCAGGGTGCACAGGTGATTACCGAGTGGCCCGGCGTTATCACTCCGCGCGTCACCCTGGATGATAAGCGGCAATTACAGTCCGGTGTCAGTGATGTCATTTTTGCTTATCTCAAAGACGGCAACCTCTATTGCCGGCAACAGCGCGACCGCTACCAAACCGAATACCTATTACACGAAAACGTGAATAGCGATGGCCTGATTAAAATCGGTATGCACAAACAGTACCGCCTGCAATTCCTATTAAAGTCTTAATCCTATGTCCGCCCAATATCCTCTATACGCCATCGTCGCCGAGCTGTGCGAGCGCGCCGGCTTGCCCCCTGGGAAATTTAATACCACGCGACTTGAAGGTTATGTGCAGGGAATGCAGGTCACTAATGAATCCCCGGTATACGAGCATATCCAAGAGCTGGCCCAGCTGTTTTTTTTCGATCCGGTTAATCGCGGGGGTGAAATAGATTTTGTTCCGCGCGGCGGTGAACCGGTAATGGAAATCGACGAGAACGATTTAATCGGCGATAGCGATGACGAGAAAACCCGACGCTCCCCCGAGGATATTGTGCAGGTATTAAACCTGAACTATTACGATTCTGTCGGCGGTATCGATACCTGTAAACAAACCTCAGACCGCAGTATCGACACTCGCGGCGAAGGGGAAAAAAATATCGAAACCCCCGTTGTACTGGAAACCGATCAGGCCGCGCAGACTGCGGTGATTATGCATAAGGTGATGATCGAAGAGCAGCGCGGTGATGGTGAAATTACTTTGCCTCGCAATTACCTGCGGCTTACGGCGGGTGACGTGGTGCTCTATCTCGGCGACCGCCTTCGCATCGATGAAGTGAATATTGATCGAGGCGAGCAAAAATACAAACTGATCCACGACCGCAAAAGCGCCTACCAAAGCCAGGCTCTGGGCGTAGCCCCCATGGCCGCACCGGACCCAGTGCCGCTGGTGGCCGGCTCGACCTATATCGAATTTATCGACGCGCCAATACTGTCCAGCGGCGACGATACCCAGTTGGGGTATTACATCGCTATCGCCGGCAGCAACAGCGCCTGGAGCGGTGCTACTGTCGCGCTCTCTTTAGATGGTGGAGAGAACTATACCGAGTCGGATACCACGGACGTGGAGGCGGTAATGGGAGAGCTGGTTACCACACTCGACACCCATAAGCGCGAGATCCCCGACACCCACAACCGCGTGCAAATCCAGCTTTACGATGACGGCGACGCGCTCGAGTATCGCACCCTGGCGCAAATGCTTAACCGCGAGAACAGGGCGTTAATCGGCAATGAAATAGTGAGCTTTGGCGAGGCCGACGAGATCAGCCCCGGCCTATGGGAAATTGGCTACCTGCTGCGCGGCCGCCTGGGAACCGAAATCACCCAGCACTCAGCGGGTACCCGCTTTGTCCTGCTGGATCGCAACACGCTCAACTATATCCCCACCGAGCGCTACAACCTGAACCAACTACTCACCTTCCGTGCCACCAGTAGCGGCAGCGGCGAGGAGACGACTACCGACGGCACCTACACTGGCGCCAGCCACAGTGAACCCGCACCCACCAGCCTGCGCGCCTACCGCAGCGGCGGCCAGCTAATGATTGAATGGGTTGGGGTAGGGTACCTCGGCGGCCGCGCCGCCTACGACCAAAGCCAGTTCTTTACCGGCTACCGGGTAACGGTGAACGGCGATAGCACCGATACCACTGCCACCACGCTAACAATCCCCGACCCAGGCACCGCCACGATTCAAGTGAGCCAAATCAACAGCATCACCGGCCCCGGCCCAGCTGCAGAAATCACGGTATAAACAGGATAAAAGGACCATGAGCAATACACCCAACAACGCCATACCCTACGCCGCCGAAGGCACCTTGGACCCAGCCGCCAGCCTCAACCAAGCCCTGGATACCATCGACGCGCTTTTACAGATCGAAGTGCTGGGGATCCAAAATGATCCCCCCGGCTCCCCCAGCGATGGCGCCCGCTACATAGTCGCCAGCGGCACCGGAGACTGGGCAAGCCAAGACGGCCAACTGGCCCGCTATGTGGCAGACCCCGGCTACTGGAAATTCTTCCCCGCCAAGGTCGCACTCAATCAAGCGGACGGCTTACTGTATATCAACGGCAGCAGCGGCTGGCAGGTAGCCAACCGCCCGGCGACATTGCCGCAGATTACTGGGGATACCAGCACGGATCTGGCCGGGGTGGTGGGGCAGATGTTGGGGGCTTTGGATGGGGTGCTTTGGGATAATCAGGTTGGCTTGTAGTGATATTTATAGTGTGCTTTGAATATCTATTGTTGGTAAAAATAAAATTTAGCTTGCACGATTTCATTAAATAAGCACAATCAAATTTTCAAACTGAACCAGAGCTTAATTATAACTTCGCATCTGGATTAAAGGCTCTAAAATTTATAGTAGATAACTAAGGGGGATTGAGTGGATAAATTTCCTATAACAACAAATAGATATATTGCTTATTTTGATATAATGGGTTTCAAGGACATGATATACAGAAATACCCATGAGCAAGTGTCTGAAGTAATGGACGGCATCTCTGTGATTACAAGTAGTATAAAGAACACTGAAATGAGATTACTTGAGAGTTCGCAGAATAAGAAGCTAAGGCTGGATAGTACTGTTGTTCTACCAGTGATCTTTTCCGATTCAATTCTATTTATATCAAAAAGTGACTCTCCAGAAGACCTAGAGAAAATTCTATTTGTTTCTGCTTATTTCTTGCAGCAGACAATGGAGTTATCAATTCCTGTAAAGGGAGCAGTAGCTCATGGGCTATTTACAGCAGATTTTGTAAGATCAAAGTTTTATGGGCGCCCCTTGGTTGATGCCTATATGTTGGCAGAAGATACTTATTTTTATGGCGCCGCCATGCATGACACCATTGAAAGTAGGCTTGATAACAATTTAAAAGGGCTGCTTGTAGATAAGTTAATCATGAAGGGCAAGCTCCCGATGAAGGGTGGGTTGGTTACGCATTATTTTCTTGATTGGAGGTACATTAATTTTTATGGCTCTCCCTCTGAATATGACAGTTACATTAACGATGAGGTTAAAAAGGTACTTACTAATTTTTATAAGACAGTGTCAGGGAAGGTTAGGATGTACGTAGATAATACTATTAAACTGTATACTCGCGATTTTAATCAACGAGCTGGATAAAGTGATTTTAGAGTGAGAGCGTGTCAGTCAGCACGCATTTTAAAATAAGAGGCTTTGAGTAAGCCCCTGAAAAGAACAATTATTTATGAGCTTCGATAAGAGTAAATTATACCGAGAAATTAGTTATCAAACCGCTGATGAGTTGTGGGAGGCCCTTAGCCCGACTAGAGAGTTGGTTAAGCCACCTTGTAAGTTGCTATATCGTGGTCAAGCCAATGCTAAATGGGAGTTAATACCAACAGCCCTCCGAAAGGACTCGGGTGTGCTCGCATCAGCAATGCGGGGAAGGCATTGCGCTGATGATCAAGTGTTTTTTGAATTTAGGTTGCTTGAAATTTTTGCGGCATATTGTGATCAGATTGGTATTAAAATACCAAATGATTCTATGGCGTTTAGGAAAAAACACTTGTCCGTTGATGGAGAAATTAATAAGTTTTATGTAAAACCAGAGCTCTGGCCTAGTGATGAATTGATTGAAATTATGGGGCTGGCTCAGCATCATGGTGTGCCTACTAGATTATTAGACTGGACCAGGCATCCGTATGTGGCGATATATTTTGCAGCAAGTAGTGCACTTTCCAGTATGCATGATTGGAAAGAAGAAGAAAAGTTAGCTCTTTGGGTCTTAGATATAGAAGCAAAATCTTTATATCCAAAAGTAAAAATAGTTACTATTCCTGGTTCTGTTACACCACACCTCTCTGCGCAATCAGGTGTATTTACAGTTCACCCTCATAATGGTGATAGAGGTAAAGATTTTGATGTCGTTGGTCTTGAACATGAGTTTTCAAATGTGCCTAAGACTCCACTAATGAAACTTACCGTTCCTGTTAAGGAAAGTATTCGCTTGCATCATCTGTGTGCGAGAATTGGTTTAACTGGGGCTACTGTATACCCTAGCGCTGATGGGGCCGGGAAGGCGGTTATGGAGAGTGTGCTCTCCTGGGTAGCTAGTAATAAATATGGGGTGTGACCGCGTTGGGAGACTTGTAATTGCATTTTCCTTTTGTGCAAAACCCTAGTTCTTTTCCCTCTTCCATAACTGATAGATGCTCTGAACAGTCCTCTGCACATGTAGTTGCCATTCTTTGGGTAGCTGCGCATAAAGTCGTGCGATCAGCGGCGGAAATGGAACCTGCGCAAAGTGGTGCAGGTTCTCCACCCCGTAAACCTCGGCCAAAGTAATCCCCACCGCCTCACACCATACCGGCAACAGGTCCGCCGGTATTCGTTGTACGCCCGTTTCCATTTTCGAAATTTGAGATGACACAAGCCCCAGCTGCTTTGCCAGCTGTGCAATCGTTATCCTCTCCCGTTTCCGTGCGTTGCATCGAAGCAATCTATCTCCGCCAGTTTGAAGCGATTGCCGAGAAATATAGGCGGATGTAGCAAGCTGCGGTATGCTGCCGGTTGTTCGTCAAAAAACAATTATGCTTGGCAAGGAGGCCGTTATGGGATTCGGTGGGATTAGTATTTGGCAGTTGATCATCTTATTGATGATTGTGCTCTTCTTTGTGGTACCTGTGGTACATGTGTTGGTTTCCAGCCGTTCCCACGGCGGGGCAAAAGTGGGCTGGTTCCTCGGCGTCTTTTTCTTTTCCTGGTTTGTGTATGCGGTTTTCTTGATTGTTACCCAGCCGGTAAAGGATGCGCAGAAATCCGCTGACAAGCCAGCTAGCCCACCCATGATTTTCTAGTGGCCTATCCAGCACTTGTAACACATTGAGTGCTCAATCAATGGCGGGATGACAATAGAAAAGCCACTCAGTAGCTGCGTTTTGCTGTGAAGGTGGCTTTTCTTTGATTGTTAATCGTGTGTCAGGTTGCTACTGAAAATCAAACCTTCAAGCTTTTCGGATTCAACAATTTCCTTGAAAGCTTCAGTGCAATAGTTACTGATATTGGACTCTTTTGTTCTGAACACTGGTATCCCTTCCAGCTTTTCCTGGTTGAATTCAATACCAGAGAGCAAGTTCCCGTTTCTGGTAACGGAGCCAGGAACTACCGCATCAAGGTCTTCAGCAATTGTCAGGGGGTTAAACAGGTAAAATGCTGTGCCTTGATATGTGCAGGGGAGGAACTCCCCAAAAGGATTGAGCGTACTTTCGAGGGCCTTGTAAGCCGATTCATGAAGCACTAAGTAATTTTGCCATCGAGAAAGCGTCGGAATAACCGGTGCCGAATCGCACGCTTTGATACTTAGCTCCAGCGGTTCCCAATCTTCACTGTAGGATTTAGGCGTTGTGTTGAAAAGGAACTTAATGCCTACCTGCTTTTTGAGCACATTATTTGGTTCGAAATAGGGGGTCATATAGCCGCTGCTATTTGCGTTTAATTGATAGATTTTCATACTTTTAATACACGCTTAAGCTCATCTGCTGGCAACTAAGACAAACATATCAATAGCCACTTCCCGGCGATCTTTCAGGTAGAACGGCTTTGGTTGTTCATAGTGCCCCATGTTCAATGCTCCTCCTCTGAAGTTGAGGTGGATTATATGAAGGCTGCTCGCCTGCAAAGGTTCGTGTAAGTCAATGAAATGGGGGATGGTTCACTATTATTGCCATATAAATTTGATTAGGCCTAACTCAACTGGAGGGTCGGTCGCAATGCATCTCCCCTCAATTTGATACCGATTGTCCCGCAGCCGTTCTCGGTCTCTAGGCGGCTTCAGAGTTACACAGGCTACTTGTCTTTCATGGGGGCTGGTCAATATACTGTATAAAAACACAGTATATTATTAGAGCACATGAAACTATCCCCTCTATACGGCAGTGGAGTCAGCTGCGGCTTCCCCTCCCCAGCAGATGACCACCAAGAGCCGCCGCTTAGCCTTGATGAGCACCTGATCACCAATCCCGCAGCCACATTCCTGGCCCGCGCCAATGGCGACTCAATGCAAGAGGTGGGCATCTTCGATCGGGACGTACTCATTGTCGATCGCTCCCTCACGCCAGTGAGCGGTGATGTTGTCGTGGTCGCCCTGGATGGCCAGCTAACCTGCAAAATCTTGGACCTAAAGCGAGGACGGCTATTGTCCGCCAATGGCAGATATAGGCCCATACCTATTTGGGAAGGACAAGAGTTGTTGGTGGAGGGTGTAGTTAAGGCGTCGGTGCGGTATCATCGAGGATAGTTAAGGCCGTTAGATTGGAAAAAGGCAGTTTTCCCTTACAAATCAGCAACTTACATTTTTGTGTGCGGAAGACTGGCAGTGTTGAGGTCAGCGGTTCGATCCCGCTTAGCTCCACCAAATTTCCCTTGTCTTTCAGGGGGTGCGAGAAGAGATTGAAAATCTCTTATCCAGAACTCGCAAAATAAAAAAAGGGTCTTTTAGGCCCTTTTTTTTTGCCTAAAATTCCTATCACGCCTTGCCCGCCAGTCAATCGATTTTAATCATCGGTGCAATACATGTATCAGCCAACAAAACCGGAGAAAATTGCTCGAGGGATAATGCTAGGCTGTATCCCGGTAACTCTTCTGCTTTTTTCTAATGTGATTTTAATTATGGGGTTCGCCCGGGGGGTAAACCCCAAAGAAGGTATGGAAGAGCTGTTTTTTCCTGGCCGTGAAGCCATATTCTTTTGTACTTTGTTTGTGGTTTATATCGCGGCTGCGATTTTCGGCTACTTTAAAGGCTGGGAAGGCTATACCAAAATATATTCGTTTTTTGCTAAATGGTTAGATATCACTGGTGGGATTCAGGTAGATTCGGGAGCAAGAGTGCTCACTCCGAAAGATCGTGTGCGAAAAATGCATCATAAACAAGGGCAGTAAAAGCCGCAGCCTCTGGAGCGACTTATCTCCCCTTCCATTTTGCGTATGCTAATTGGCTCCTACTATTAGGTAAATGGTACAAAAGTTAAGCTGCCGAATCTTTATGTAATATGGTTCTTACAGATTTTGCTTGCTTATGCTTCTGGTTCTATGAGAGATGCCAAGATAGTGAATGATAAAGAAGTGATTTTGGTTACCTGTTAGTTCCACTTAGATCATACTTTAAACTTGGCTTTAGCTGCTTATAAATATTGTTGAAATTCATAGTCAAACCAGCCTGATATAAACATTCCTGTAAAAATCAGGGGGGAGAAGCTTCGCCATTTATTATTGGATTTAGTGACAAAGTTGGCCACTTTCAAGGTGGAATCGGTAATTGATGATTTTGTTGCGAGATAATAAAAAATAATATTGGGCCCTACATACATAATCGGATAATGTGATACATCTTTATTGACCTGTTCACATCTCGAGTAAACTATATCGATATCAAGTAGTTGATTAATTAAGTACTTTAAAGGATTAAAATATATGGCCAAGCTATTCTTGACTTCGTATTTTGCTGAAGTCGCGAGCGCGATCGCGAGTTTTGATAAACGGCTTGAAGGTAAGAAGGTTACATTCATCCCTACTGCAAGCATTCCCGAAGAGATCACTTTTTATGTGGAAGATGCCAAGAAGGAGCTGGAGCAGTTAGGTCTTATTGTAGATGAATTGGAAGTGTCTAAGGCTTCAGTGGATGAGATTAAAGATAAACTGCAAAACAATGAGTATATCTATGTAACTGGTGGTAACACCTATTTCCTACTTCAAGAACTTAGGCGAAGTGGGGCAGACAAAATCTTGTTGGAGCAGATTAGGCTGGGTAAGCCCTATATAGGTGAGTCGGCAGGTACTGTAATCCTCTCGCCGAATATCGCGTATATTCAGGAGATGGATAACCCCGATGCAGCGAAGAATCTAGAGTCTTATGAAGGGTTAAATCTTGTGCACTTCTATCCCTTACCTCACTATGGAAACCAACCGTTTAAGGATGCTGCTGAACTTGTTATTTCCAAATATTCAGATGAGCTGGAATTAGCTCCATTCAGTAACAATCAGTTGATCGCTGTAATCGATGGGGAAGCAGAGACCTGGATCGCGGTGTCTTAGTGAGTCGATAACCGTTGTATGATAAGTCATACTATCTATATTTCATTAAAGTTGCTGCAATTATCTAGTGGCGAAGAAAAAAATAAATTCTAGAAATTCTCTCTTCTTTAGGGATTTTTTTTCAAGGAGTAGCTTAAAATTGGGGTAAGCAAGAAGTTATAGTTTGAGTTGAGCGGAATGTTAAAGAATACTGCCGGGGAGCAAGTGATAATGTGACTTGCTCCCTGGGGATGTTAGCGCTTATTCGCTAGCAGCACTACAGTTATAGATTTTCGCTGGGATATGCGTGCCTGTTACAGCCTTACCTGCCGATACTCCGTTAGGCATATAGATATCGCCAAATTGCGCCATTGAAGAAGCCTTAACCACATGGGTTCCACCTCTTCGCACAGCCCTTTTTTGTAACCAAGGAGTACAAACATCTCCTTGGTTAACCCTGATTGTTTTGCATGTTACATCTTCTACTAGTACGCATCCTTCTATAGCCTCAGCGTTAGAAAATACTATCTTCTGCATCGCTTCTTTTTCCTGGGCACTTGTACATCCTATCAAAGTAATTGCGGACGCTAGGATGATAAGGCCAGTTTTAATGGACAACTTTTTACACATTACATCGTTTCCAAAGGCTGAAAGTTAATCTACTTAGATGAATATGATGCCACAACCAGGCTATGCTTGCTGTTTAAAAAATACTCAAACACTCATATATGAGTGTATTTTTTTACCTGTAAAAATAGGGTATTTACAAGAATTTCCTTAAGTGAGTCTCTTATTTAGCGTATCGCGACACTTATGATTCGCGAATTTTAAAAAGGGCTAAATATGACAGTCCTCTATTAGCAACTAAATTCTACTATCTTCAGGTCCTCCAGGATTCTTGACTTTGGTGTGAATAGTTATAAGGGCATACTTACTTGTGATTCGAGAGTGCCTGAAAGAAATATTATGCGCTATTGTTATTAGCGCCAAACTCCTAACATTACGCAAGAGTAGTCATAGGTATCTCGAATATTCTGAGAGGGTACTTTAGGTGTAGCCTTTGGTACATATGAGTTATTTGGTCACTTTCTTCGGTCACTATTTTGATACTTATTTATCGAGTCACTAGAAAAATTAAAATTAGTTCTCAACATCTATTTTCCTCTTTAGAAATCTTTCGACTGGTCAGATAGAGAAAAGTGGCTCAATCTAAAATAAAAGAAGGTGTATTTATTGACTTCTTAGTCGGCCATATGTTCCTATCGTAAAGGATGGATAAATAAGAAGTTTAAGAGCTAGTTCTAAAAGGAAGTCAATGAAAAAGCATAGTATCTTATTCTCTGGACTACTTGGATTAGTAGTCTCTCTTGGGGCTTTAAACGCTTTTGCTGAAGCTGATCCTGAGGAGAGTAAAGAGCAATCAGATGAGCAGCTAAGTGAATGCTTTGCTGCTACTTTATGGCAAGTATCTGGAAGGTCATTAAACAAAGGGGAAGTTCCAGAGAAAACTGTAAAAGTACCCAAGGGGTGGAAAGTTGTAGGGGGAGGTATTGGTGGAGCAAGAGGTGAAGCTCTTATGATTCTTTGCCGATAATACTCATTCGTATAATCCTGAGTTTATTAATCGCTGAATGCTCCGGCTGATTTGTGTCAGCATGCACAACGTATGCTGACGATTCATTGCCTCATAGAGTAGATTAAATAAAGTCCATTTTGACCATAAAATTACAATCAAGCTGATTTATATGGCTAATTTAACTGTTAAGGATCATCCGATGTTAGAAGGATATCAGCGAATAAAATTATCTATTAAAAAGTACATAGTAATTTTGTGTGCATTTGTGCTTGGTTTTGTTATTTCCAGTTTTTTGGATGCTAGGGCACAATTAGTTGAACGTATGAGTAAATATAATAGAGAAACTATATTTATTGATAGGTTACTAAAGATTCACAGCGATACCTGTAATAAGTTTGAGTATGGCCAGTATTATTCTTTTCAAGAACATGCCTTAACAAGATATGACTTTATTATATCCAGCAATGGTGGTTTTCCCTATTATTTGGATCCGAAGACTTTAACGTTCCACTATGATGCAAGTATTTACTATCGTGAAAACTGGCTTTTAACCAAAAAGCAAATAGACAAATGTTAATCTATGCCTCATTAATTTGGGGTATTATTGAATCCTTATTTGGATTTTGCACTTGAGGTAATACTATCTGGGGAGGTCCTCACTTATTAGGCATCAATACCAAGCTCTTTGTCCCTATTTGCAGATTACCTGTAGGTATAATGCTCCTCTAATGAAGTCGAGAGTTGTAGATTGGC
The DNA here is from genome assembly GCF_052468095.1 of Microbulbifer maximicatervae (SeqCode). Next base: position 4,023,482 of record NZ_CP174332.1, on the reverse strand, counting down.
AATCTACGTTAATAAGAGATTGGATGGAAGATAAATCTACGATCTCTACTTTTGATATTTTGAATTGCAAATAGAGGTTGATCAGCATGTTCATAGTAACCCTTACCTATATAAAACCCCTTGAGGAGGTGGAAAAGTTTATTCCAGAGCACATTGATTTTTTGAATAAGTACTACGAGCTAGGATATTTCCAGCTTTCCGGCCGCAAGGAGCCTCGCACAGGTGGGGTAATCCTGGTGACCATAGATAGTCGGTCTGGGTTAGATCAGGTACTAAAACAAGATCCATTCTATCGTGAGGAATTGGCTGCTTATGAAGTGACACAAGTTGTACCGACAAAATCTTCACCAGAGTTAGAGTTTCTGATTGAGACTTAAACAAAAAATTAAGAAGGATGATAGTTTTTCGATTGCACAACTCTTTGGAGCATATTAGCCTAGGTTGAGCATAATTAAACAAATAGACAAAATGAGGCAACAGAAAATATGTAATTGAGGGAAGAACTATGAGTCACCTGAGAGTAAAAATACTATGGGCAGTCTTGGGTACGCTGTTATTTTTGGGGGGTTATATTCTACAGTATGCCCTTGTTCTTTTGCTTTGGTAATAACGATAAAGCTGAAAATGATTCTACCTATGCTTGTGATTTGTCAGGTATGAAGAAAGGTGAATACAGAGAGTAGGGTTTATTCTCAGTTAATCGAAGGACCAACAGAGATCAGTCACTCGTTAATCACTATTTAGAAGCACTGCAAGACCCATACTCAATGGGAAGCTTTCATCCTAGGACACTGATAACGTATGGCACTTGGGAGGTGAGGATCTCTCTGTATTTTACCCCTCGACACTGTTCAGTAGGTTTTTCGAGCTAATCATGAACCCTATGGAGAATGGATGAATACTAGCCATATCCATAACATCACACATTTTGTCGATCTCTGTGAAAGTAGGGTTTGCGATACAAGCAGAAGGATACTTAAAAAGGTCTTACTCGCCCCTTGAGGTTAATCTTACTGTGCCAAAAGCAAAGTGATACTTAAGTACCAGGATGGTCTTGATACTGGGCGGTTAAACTTTCTGGCCACTCCCAATTACTTCTTCTCATTAACCTACAGCGAGCTAGATGGAGAGTAGTGCAATCATATTGCACAAATGTACCAATTTTGACTGTCAAATCTGGAGCAAAGTGTTGAGAGTTTCTACTTAGATAGAATAGCCTCTTCCTTAACACCTTAAATTCCCTTTCAAAAGTTATCTTGGCGTGGATTTTGCTCAGAAATATTGGGTAAATCTTGAAAGAGTTATGTATCAGAGACTCGGAGCTGGTTATATCTTAATCAGTGCGGGATCTCAGCAATTAGGCCGAATATGGCATTAAGTTCTCTATTAATGTCTGTTTGCGTCTGTTTCTCTCAGTTAATGCTTGTGTATTCACATTCGCAAAATGCGTGAGTGATAGCATTGTTGGCCGCGACTAATATGTATTCTGAAGGTACCGCCTGCTTGTTCATAGAGAAATTGATAGTCATCATTGGCGATCATCTAGAAGGGCGTATCGTCCACTATAGATAGCTTTCAGCTAGACTGTTGGGACGAACGTAATGGCACGTAATTAATTAAAAAATGACTAATAACGGGCGCTACGATAGGATTCCGCGTCCATTTTGAGGAGCGCTGGTATTAGGAGAGAGGCTGGCAGCCCAAACTTAGGTCATGCCTTTATATAGCTGGCCTGAAAATATGCTCAAGCACCTCAACAGTATTTAAAGAAATTGTCTCAGTTAGCGCCCCGCACCGGGTAGCGACTGGTTCACAGATCGCAAAGAAATAATTGCTATGAACCCCTCAACCCAACGTTCAGTCTGGCAAATCCAACGAGATGTTGTGTATGCATTGTTGGTGCGAGAGATGAAAACTCGCTTTGGCAAGTGGCGCTTGGGTTATGCTTGGGTGCTACTGGAGCCAGCTCTACACATTATGGTGCTCGTAGCAATTTTTAGCTTAATTCGCGACAGTTTTTATCCGGGCATTCCGACCCCTCTGTTTATGTTAGCGGGGATTACGCCGTTCCTTTACTTTACTCACTGTTTTCAGAAAGGCTTAGCCGCTGTTGAGTCAAATAGAGGGCTTTTCAATTATCGCCAGCTAAGGCCCTTTGATGCAGTATTTACACGAGTATTGCTAGAGTTTGCAATATATCTAGCTACTCTTATTACCTTAATTGGTGCGTTAGCTTGGTTTGGTATTTCTACAGAGTTCAATAATTTTTTACTTTTAGTTGTTGTCAACATTCTGTTTTTTTGTTTTTGTCTTGGCTTGAGTTTAGCGTTATGTGTTGTCGGGGTTAAGTTTCCAGAGCTTGCTAAATTTTCTTCAAGCCTGATTAGACCTTTATATTTTATATCAGGAATATTTTTTTCACTGGAGCAAATTCCAAGAGAATACCACGTGTACCTTGTTTGGAATCCTTTGCTACATGTTATTGAGTTAACGCGAGAAGGACTTTTTGCCAGTTATCAAGGGATGTTTGGCAGTTTGTCATATTTAAGTGGTGTTTCTATCACAATGCTTTGCTTTGGATTGTTGTGTTATAGAGCAAATTGGCGAGATTTGGTAAGAAGTCAGTGATTAAATTAGAAAACTTAACCAAGTCATTTCGCACCCCTCAGGGAAGAAAGGTTTTGTTTAAAGATGTCAATGCCTCTTTCCCGGAAGGAAAAAACATCGGCATCCTGGGGCGAAATGGCGCGGGTAAATCGACTCTGCTACGGATTATGGGGGGAATTGACTATCCGGACTATGGACGTGTAATCACGAATCAGAGAATTTCTTGGCCAATGGGATTGTCCGGAGGATTCCAAGGCAGTATGACTGGACGTGAGAATGTTGCCTTTATCTGTGGTATCCATGGAATTTGGGGGAGTGCTCAGAAAAAATTAATGGATAGAGTCCAGGACTTTGCTGAGATTGGTAACTACTTTGATGTGCCAGTAAAAAGTTATTCCTCTGGAATGCGTTCACGCTTAGCCTTTGGTTTAAGTATTGCTGTAGATTTTGATATCTATCTTGTCGATGAAGTAATGTCAGTTGGTGATGCTCATTTCAAAAAGAAGTGCGAAGAGGTAATTGCTGAGAAGCGTAAAACTTCCTCCTTCATTATCGTTGCACATGCTATGGCAATGCTAAAGAAGAACTGTGAAGTGGGCATTTATCTAGATTCTGGAGGACTGTCAATCTTTGATTCTATGGATAAGGCCATAGAACTTTATCAGGGTGAGAAAAACTCAGTGAATACGAAACCTCAAAACGGAATTGCCGCTCACACCGCGAATGCATAAGAGTCGATTATGGAAGTTAAAGAACTAATTGCTGAAGAACAAGAGCAGGATCGAAGCCAAAATATAGGTAGCTCTAATGGCTCCTCTAAAAAGCTGCTACAGCCTATCTTAAAAATAATGAATAGATGGAAACCAGGTAAAATTATTGAGCGATTTCATCAATTGAGAGGTGTAGCCGTACTAGTTTTGTTACCTCTCGCGCTTATGAGCACTTATTACCTATTCTGGGTTTCTGAGCGATATGTGAGCAATGCTCAATTAATTGTTAAAGATAGCGCCTCATCTCAAGCCGCTTCGCCAGCTCTAGGATTATTGATTCCAGGAATGGGGAGTGATAATCAAGATGCTTTTCTCGTGGTTAATTACATCCAATCCTTGGATATGGCTCTCTATTTGGATGAAAAGCTGAAACTAGCTGATTACTATAAAAGTGACAGCTACGATATTTTCTCGCGGTTGGCTACCGATGCCACTCAAGAAGACTACCTGAATTACTATCGCGACCATATAGGAATCTTTCACGATGAAGCGACAGGTATCATTACGATAGAGATGCAGGCGTTTGATCCTACTTTTGCCAAGCTTCTAGTTGAGACTGTTATTCAAAAATCGGAAGATTTTGTTAATGAAATCAGTAATCAATTAGCTGATAAACAAGTTGCATTTGTTAAGAATGAAGTTGACTTGGCTCAAGTGAAACTGCGTAGTACCAAGCAAGAAATTCTTGATTTCCAAAATAACCATAAAGTAGTTAGTCCAGAAGAGCTTACAAAGGGCATAAGTACGATTATCCAGGGCCTGGAGGCTCGACTGGCAGAGCAACGTGCGAATTTGACCGCAGCAAAGTCATACTTAAATGCTGATTCTTCACAAGTTGTATCCATGCAAGCGGATATAGATGCTTTAGAAAGCCAAATCGAAATAGAAAAAGTACGCTTGGTAGGGATAGGAGAGGAAGAAGGAGAGCAGCGACTTAACTTCTTAGGGGCTCATTTCCAGAATCTCGAGTTAGATTTACAGTTTGCTACGGACGCATATGCAGCTTCTTTAAAAGCACTAGAAGCTGCCCGTATGGAAGCCTCCGGCAAGCTAAAGCACTTAATGGTAGTAACTAAGCCGTCAATGGCGGAGAAGGCTGAGTATCCCCATAAACTCTATAATTTGGTGAGTTTAGGCATAATTCTACTGATGCTCTATGGAATTGGAAAGATGCTAGTTGTAACTATTCGCGATCATCGAATGTAGTTTTTGGATCCAAATAGTTAAAAGCAGACAGTGGCAGTGAGAATCTACCGTTCACTAGTTTGGAAAATTTTCATTTACAAAGATCAAACAAATGATTACTGAGAAAATAAAACAATTCAGTTTTGGCGTTGGGATCCTGATTTCTTTGTTTGGAGTGCAGGCTACAGCCCTGGAAACCCAGCTGATTGATGAAGTTGCGTCTACTGAGCTACCAAGAACAGGTGTGCCTGTTTTTGGTGAGTCGCTTTTCCAAGGCGCCTTCAAGGACCAGCCTTTCAGTGGCTTTAACCCAGACTACAGAATCTCTATTGGCGACCAAATTAACTTGCAGCTATGGGGAGCCTATAGCTTTAGCGCTACGTTGCCGGTAGATCCAAAAGGGAATATTTTTGTCCCCGAAGTTGGCCCAGTCCATGTGGCTGGTGTAAAAAATGGTGTCTTGAATGACTTTGTTCTTCGTCATGTTAAGCGTGTATTTAAAAACAATGTGCAGGCATATGCGAACCTGGAAGCCAGCCAGCCAGTTAAAGTTTTTGTAACTGGATATGTTAATAACCCTGGTCTCTACAATGGATTCAGCTCAGATTCCATTCTCTATTACTTAGATAGTGCTGGGGGTATCGATGAGCAAAGCGGCAGCTTTGTGGACATCAAAGTGGTACGTCAGGGAAGAGAAATACAGAAAGTTAATCTCTATAACTTTCTGGTAGATGGAATTATGCCTGCACTACAACTACGAAATGGTGATGTTGTAGTAGTAGGGGCGCGCCATGGTTCTGTAACAGTTGAGGGTGCGGTACAACAAGCAGCTCAAATGGAATTTACGGGTCCCTATACTCAGCTTGGTGAAATGTTACTTGTTACCAAGCCCGATCCGCAGGCGAATTTTGCGCGTATCACCCAAGTAATAGATGGTGTACAGCAAGCTAACTACATGCCTCTTACTAACGCAATGACAACACGCCTGTATCCCGGAGCACAGGTGGAGCTAGTGCGTGACAACGATATTGAGTCTATTTCAATACGGGTTTCTGGTGAGTTGGATGGACCTGCAACTTATGTGCTTCCTTATGGTGCAACATTGGAAGAGTTATTAACCCAGTTGGACTTTCGGGATAATGCTGATCAGGCATCTGTTCAGTTATATAGAAAAAGTGTTGCGGATAGACAGCGTGCAGCCTTGGATCGCTCTCTGGATGCACTACAGATGGAAGTTCTTACTCGTCAACCTAATACGGATCTAGAGAAATCAGCCCAAAAAGATAATGCGATGATGATCCAGAACTTTATTGAGCAGGCGCGGAAAGCAGAGCCTAGGGGGCAGGTTGTTATTGCCAATAACCCCAATGCGGGAGAAATGCTACTTGAAGATGGAGATGAACTGATAGTGCCGTTAAGGTCATCGACTATTTCAATTGTTGGGGAAGTAATATTTCCGACTTCTTTGGTCTTCAATAAGAAACGTACATTAGAAGACTACATCGAACTTGCCGGTGGTTTTGCTAACAATGCAAATCGTAAAGAACTTGTAATCTTACATCTTGATGGAACTATAAATCGTATTGAAGATAACGACTTTGATAATCGCCTAGGAGATAGGCTACGCCCAGGCGATGAAATTATGGTTATGCCAAAAATCCATTCCAGCGAGTTACAAGTAACTAAAGATGTCACAGAAATACTTTACCGTATTGCAGTAGGCACTGCAGCAGTACTGTCTTTCTAATTTGGTACCAATAGAGTGTAACTTTATTTAAAAGTGGCTTTGTTTTTGCTTGAAATAAGGTGTAAGGCATATTTTGCTGCTCGTCATACTTGTACGAATTTAGTGTGATGTGATGTAAGTCTTATGCCATACCGATTTATGAACATGTGTGTAATCATTCACTTCTGGCTTACTCAATACCGTTTGTATATGGCTTTATTGCCAAGTAGTGGCTTAACAAAAAGGCACTAAAAATTGTTGGTATTGGAAAGGAACTGGAACTTGGATTGGAAAATTTGGGGGTAGTTAGTTATGAAGGGATCTTCTGATAGAAAAGGAATAATACTCGCCGGAGGCTCTGGTACTCGCTTGTATCCTTTAACTAAGGGTGTTAGTAAGCAGTTGATGGCTGTTTATGATAAGCCAATGATTTATTACCCTCTTACAACCCTTATGCTGGCTGGGATTCGGGATATTCTTATTATTACTACTCCTGAAGAGCAATATCTATATCAGCGCCTGCTGGAGGATGGTAGTCAGTGGGGCGTAAACATATCCTATGCTGTGCAGCCTTCTCCTGATGGCCTGGCTCAAGCGTTTTTAATCGGTAAAGACCATATAGGCAATAACGATAGTGCACTTGTCTTGGGCGACAATATCTTCTACGCGCAGCATTTTAGTCAGATACTACAGCAAGCTGATGATAAGACCGAGGGAGCAACCGTGTTTGGGTATCGGGTCAGCGATGCACGGGCTTACGGTGTAGTAGAGTTTGATGAGGAAGGTAAAGTTGTAAGTCTGGAAGAAAAACCCAAACAACCGAAATCTAACTACGCGGTTACTGGTCTCTATTTTTACGATAACCAAGTGTGTGATTTGGCTCAACAAATTAAGCCAAGCCCACGAGGTGAATTAGAAATTACCGATATCAATAAGATGTATCTTGAGAGCGGCCAGCTGAACGTAGAGTTAATGGGGCGAGGCAGTGCTTGGCTGGATACCGGAACCCATGACAACCTGCTAGAAGCAGCTCATTTTGTACAAACAATTGAACGTCGTCAGGGTATGAAAATTGCCTGCCCAGAAGAAGTAGCATATCGAAAGGGCTTTATTTCAGCGGAAGATCTTGAAAAGCAGGCGCTTCCTCTGTTAAAGAGCGGCTATGGTGAATATCTGCTTAACCTTATACGAGAAAGTGGGGGTTGTTCAAAAGTTGATCGACAACGCATTGCCGCTGTTGTTTGACATGAATTAGTCTCCTTAGCTGGAGCCCTGTTATTAAAGCCGAATACAAAGCAGTATGAAAGTAATCGCAACAGATATTCCTGAAGTAAAAATCATCGAACCGACAATTTTCGGAGATGACCGAGGGTTCTTCTTTGAATCTTTTCGCCAGGATTTGTTTAGTAGGGAATGCGCTGACTGTATCTTTGTTCAAGATAATCATAGTAAGTCCACACGGGGGACACTCCGAGGGTTGCATTACCAGACACAGAAAACACAAGGTAAACTCATTAGAGTGACAAGAGGAGAAATTTTTGATGTCGCTGTTGATCTGAGAAAATCTTCGGATACATTTGGACAATGGGTTGGTGTTTTATTGTCTGAAGAAAATAAGCGTCAACTATGGGTTCCTCAAGGGTTTGCTCACGGTTTTTATGGTCTGAGCCCTGAGGCCGAAGTTATCTATAAATGCACTGACTACTATGCTCCAGAATATGAGGAGTCTATTCGATGGGATGATCCAGATCTCGCGATCGATTGGCCTTTGATTGATGATGGTAGACCACAACTTTCAAAAAAAGATATGTCTGGGAAGTTACTAAAAGAAGCCGTTACTTTTGTGTAATAGATAAAGGTTAGTAGATCTAGATAGGTTTGAGAAATACCGGCATCTGGAACTTATAGCATTTTCAAAAATTTAGCTTGACGTAAAATAGAAAATGAAAATTCTTATAACTGGGAAGAGTGGCCAGTTAGCTACAGAGCTAAATAATCGGAGTCCTCAGAATTTTGACCTCTTGGCTTTTGACCGCTATGCGCTAGATATTACTAATGAGACACAAGTTTCAGAAGTTATTAGGAAATATCAACCACAAGTTGTAGTTAATACTGCTGCATATACGGCTGTAGATAAAGCTGAGGTTGAATCGAAACAGGCGTTTTCAGTCAATGCATTGGGTCCGGAAAATTTAGCGAAAACTTGCAAGCAGTTTGATATACGCTTGATACATATATCTAGTGATTTTGTTTTTGATGGTATGAGTTCAGCACCATATCAGACAGGAGATGCCGTTAAGCCAATTAATGTATATGGTGAAAGTAAGGCTGCAGGTGAGGTAGCCGTAAGAGCTGTACTTCCTGAAGCTGTAATACTGCGTACATCGTGGGTCTATAGTACCCATGGTACTAATTTTGTTAATACAATGTTGAGTCTAATGAATCAGCAAGATCATTTAAAAATTATTGCTGATCAAATAGGCAGTCCAACCAGCGCCCATACATTAGTAGATACTATTTATCGTTTAGTGGAACAGTCCGAGATAAGTGGAACATATCATTGTTCTGACATGGGGATGGCCAGCTGGTACGAGTTTGCTGTAGCAATATTTCATGAAGCTAAAGAGATGGGGCTGATCCCTAAAGAAAAAGTCGTAGAAATCGAGCCTATAAAGTCTATTGAGTATTCAGCAAGAGCAAAAAGGCCCCAATACAGTGTTTTAGATAAAACCAGTTTGCTTAAGGATCTTGGAGTAGAACTTCAGCATTGGCGACAATCTCTACACGCTGTTTTACTAGAAAAATCTATTTCTTAGTCCGTTAATACCATTTGTATTTGATTGACAGAGGGTAGGGAAAGTTTTTTATGTAATCAATATGTAAAATGTCCCTCAGCTTAATTTTAAGCTTTCGAAAAATGCAAATACTTGAAGTAGTCATCAGTTTTTAAAGAAGTTACTAAAAATGAGTAATTTATTGGTTACCGGCGGAGCCGGATTTATAGGTGCGAACTTTGTTCATTATTGGATGAAAAAATATCCACAAGACAAGGTTGTCGTTTTGGATGCGCTCACATATGCCGGAAATAGGGCCAATTTAGCCTCAGTCAATGACAAGCAAAACTTCTATTTCTGCCATGGTGATATTTGTAATACAGATTTAGTAGAGACTCTTCTTCGAGAACATCACGTTGATACTATCGTACATTTTGCGGCCGAAAGCCATGTCGATCGCTCTATTAGTGGCCCGGATAGTTTTATTGAAACAAACATCATTGGTACTTATAGCCTACTAAAAGCTTCTAAGAAGGTTTGGTTGGATGATGGCGTAAATAAGGAAAATCATCGCTTTCATCATGTATCTACGGATGAGGTCTACGGTACGCTTGGGCCGAATGACCCAGCTTTTAGTGAATCTACACAATATGCACCAAATAGCCCCTATTCAGCAAGTAAGGCTTCCTCAGACCATTTGGTACGAGCATTTCATCATACCTATGGATTAAAGGTTACGACCAGTAATTGTTCCAACAATTACGGACCTTATCACTTCCCTGAAAAGCTAATTCCGCTTGTAATCACTAATATTCTCCAAGATCGCCCCTTGCCTGTTTATGGTGATGGAAAACAAATCAGGGATTGGCTTTATGTTGAAGACCATGCCCAGGGCATTGACCTGGTAATTAAGCAAGGGAATATTGGTGATTGTTATAATATTGGCGGTATTAATGAATGGGCGAATATTGACATCGTTAATTTTATTTGCAGCTACATTAATGACGTTTTTTCCAAAAATACAGAACTCCATAAACTTTTTCCAGGTGCAAAGAGAGCAAAAGCAGGAAGATCAGAGGAGTTAATTTGCTATGTTGAGGATCGTGCTGGACATGATCGACGTTATGCCATTGACCCTAAAAAATCCAATAATGAACTTGGGTATCAACCTCATGAAAGTTTTGAATCCGGTATCCGTAAAACTATCGAGTGGTACCTTAAAAACAGTGATTGGTGGGAATCAATCTTAGAGGGAACGTACAGGATCTGACAGGGAAAATGGGGGCTCGTGAAGGATGGTAGGCAAAGTTTGTGTTATTGGTGCAAGAGGGTTCCTTGGAACTGCTATTACAGAGGAGTTGGAGCGTCGCGGTATAGAATGGTGCGGAATAACATCGGGTCCAACCACCAAGAATAACGAGTTTGAATTTAGTAAATTTGATCAAGAAAAAGTAATTAGTGAAGTTGAAGGCTGCAGCCTCTACATTAATGCAGCAGGAAGATGGAAGCCAAATACTTGCGAAGGGTCGCCAGGGCAAGCAATAGGGGCAATGATCGAATTTGCGAATAAAGTATGTAGTTTTCTTTGTGTACATAAAGCAAAAAAATTTTTGCATTTGTCTTCTGCAGGAACTGTTTATGGAGAGCAAAATGGCCGAGCACATAGAGAAGATGATCTACCAACTCCGATTTCTTGGTATGGCAGAGGAAAGTTACTGGAAGAGGCAATATATTCAAAGTACACGGATTCGAATGATATTCAGTTTGTTTGTGCAAGAATAACTAATCCATTTGGCAACGTACATAACGCTGTACATGGATTTGTTGATGTTTTATTGAGCTCAGTTGCCAATGCTAGAAAATTTTCTGTATTTAAAGGCGTAAATCCTTCCCGGGATTTTATTCTCGCAGCTGATGTTGCATATTATATAGTCGAGCTGCTTATGCAAGACTGCTCTGGTACCTACAATGTGGGATCTGGGGTAAGTGTTCGCACGAAGGACATCTGTGATTTTGTTTCTTCTTTAACCGGTTTTGATTTGATAGATAAATCCCTAACACATCCATATTATGATGTTGTAACCAATGAGGTTGATACCTCTAAGTTACAACAAGTGTGTGAGAGTAAATCTACAACTGATGTTTTTGATTATATAAGGCAGAGAGTTGCTTCTTAGCTATTTTAATTCTTTGTAAAAATTTTAATTTAAATTGAAAGTTTATTATGTTTGATGCGTCTGGCTTAAAGAAATCCATTAAAGGGTTTTTCGGGGAGTACGAGGATAGATCCAGTTCCGTGATTCCTGAATCTAAAGGCCCTGTAGTTGAAAGCCCGGTATCTATACCTGATTATTTGTATGATGCCGATTTTTATTCTAGAGAGAAGACGCAAAACGGAATTTCTCCTGAAGACCTTTATGATCTTTGGGTTCAGGAAGACATAGATAACAATATATCGGCATCAAAACTTTTTGATATTAGTTTCTATCAGATGGACAACCCTGATTTGGAGGGAAGCTTTCTTTGGCACTACATAAATCATGGTAGATTTGAAGGTCGTAGTCCGAATGTGCTTTTTGAATCTGACTATGTTAGAGGAAAAGTAGAAAAAAAATTTGAAGCTGGGGATATGGACTTGTTTGGATATTGGTTTAAACAGTTGTTATCTAAACGTGTGTCATCAGGTATTGTTTGGGATTTCTACTTATCTCATCTTGTAGACAGTTCTGAGTCTGAAAATCTAGCAAATAATTTTGTTCGGCTGGCTTCATGCTTGCAAGATTTAGGTATTATCAATAAAGAAGAAGCACTTATTTTTGTAGCAATATTCAGTCGATATACTGAAGGAAGTGTTAACAACGAGTGGTTGAGTAGCTTGGAGGAGTGGGTAGAAGCCGGATGCCCAGCAGACTTTTCCATACTTTTTGATGTGGCCTTCTACAGTGAACGTGCAGGTGTGAAATTTAATTCTGGAATCGATGCTTTTAGGCATTGGTTTAGAGAGGGTCGTTCTTTAATCCCCAATTCGATTTTCTGTAAAGAATTTTATCTGGATAAGTATGAAGACCTAGTTGCGCACCCAGACCCATTTTTACATTTTATTCTTCATGGAAGGTATGAAGGCCGAAGTCCTAATCCATTACTGAATGAGCATTTCCTGTATATTGAAAGATCGAAAAGCCCATTTTGCGTACTAAATTCATGGATTCATCAGGGATTACCAACGTCCGGATTGTTTCCTGGGTTTGATGTTCTTTTATCGAAAAAACTATATCTAAATGATTTCTCTTTTTCTGAGAGGCTTTATCTATGCTTGTCATTACTGGAAACCTTTACAAGCTCCTTTAGTGATTTTGAAAGTTTTGAAATTTTTATACACTCTTTGAGTCAAAGCAAACTGTTAAAGATGTGGGAGCTTGGAGAGCAAGTCAAATTTCTTAATGATCCTCTATCTCTATCTTATTTGTATAATAAGGAGTTGGTGAAACAAGAAGATGTGGCCGGTGGTGAGATATTCAACCGCTGGTATAATCAGCATAAGTCAATAGATGCTTCGACAGCCTCTTTCTTTGATGCCGTTTACTATCGCTCAAGATATTTAGACCTGGCTAACTATGAAGGGAATATTTTCATACATTTTCTGAAGCATGGACAGTACGAGAATAGGTCGCCAGGCCCCTTATTAGACACTCAATGGATTGCATATACTTATGATTTGGGGGGCAGTACCGCACTCGAATTCTATTTTTCTTCTGAAGACTCTGGAGAGGCTGTAAAACCATCTGCGGGGATGTCTCCCTTAAGAGTTACCTGCAAAGAGAATGTGGAATCCAAAGGTTTAAGTGATATAGCCCTGGAATGTCTTGACGAGGGGATATTTAACTTGTCAGACAGTTCGAATCTTCAGCAAATGATCGCTAAAGCTGCTGAGATAGAACCACTGATCAAGAAAAGTGATAACTCTAGAGCTTACTCACTAATGCCCTATAATTCAGACCCCTTTGCTTATATGAAGGGACTATCGGATGCTGTAGGAAAATCAGATATCTTGATATTTAGGGATTCGATAAACTTTGGTGGTGCGGATGTAATACTAGGGCTGGTATATGAGTCATTTAAAATAATATATCCAGGGAAGGGTATCAAAGTAATTTCAATGGGGCCGGTGGATGAAAAGGTGCTAACCCCACGGAAAATAGACTCTGACGCAGTTGTAAATCTCTCTGAAATTTCCAGGAAGTGTCATCCGGATGTTTTAGAGCACATAGTCTATGACATTATTGTTGGATCTGGTGCGAAGCAAGTACTGAATCTAAATTGTGGAATACTGTGGAAAACGATTGAAAATTATGGGCGAATTTTAACTCGTTTTGCCAATTTACAGGGATATTTTTTCTGTGATGATCGCGACTCATTTGGTAATGTCGCAGGATATCCAGCCGAGTACTTTCTGACTTGTAGTCAATACTTAGACGCAATTTTCTTTGATAGCCATTTTCTATTGGAAGAAATAAAGCGTAGAGGTATGGTGGTTGGAAGCGTGACTGATAAAATTTCAGTGCTCAAAACGCCGTTCCAACAAGAGTCAATTGAAAATTCAACTAGGCCGAGAAAAAAATATGGTAATCGTATCGCTTGGGCGGGAAGATTTGATGAGCAGAAAAGACCCGATTTACTTGTTAAAATTGCACAAGAAATGCCTGATGTAGAGTTCTACGTTTGGGGTAAGGCAGTTTTGGGAGTCAAAGACTATGGTCTTGAGAGTGTAGATAACATACATCTGATGGGCTTATATACTACAGAGCAGGAAATGCTCGATTCTGGCTGTGATGCTTTTCTCTATACATCTGAATGGGATGGTGTTCCCACGATATTACTTAGAATTCTTGAATTAAACTTGCCTATTGTTGCCTCCAATGTAGGGGGAGTAGGTGAGTTACTACCTAAAGATTTCCTTGTGGATGATATCGAAGATATTCCAAGTTACGTAAATAAGTTGAAATCGATTCTGATGGATCTTAACCCAGCTAAAGAGACTTTTAGAAGTCATTTTATGAAAGATCGTGCCGCTAGAAATTTTGAAAGCTATGTTGAAGCATTGGGAGAGGCCGTATGAAATCATCACTACCCTCGCTCCAAGTGATTATCACGGCCCATAAAGAAGGGGCATTACTGTTGCCAACTATGGAGAGTGCGCAGGTATCGATTACAGAGTTGAAGCGTCTTTATGATGTTGAAGTTGAATGTCTTCTATTTCTAGATAAAAGTGACGAATTAACTATAAATATCGCAGAGGAATTGGCCCAGATGTATGGGGCACGAGTTCTGTATGGAGAGGAAGGTGATCCAGGGCAAGCAAGATTGCGGGCCATATCCTCGTCTAATAAGGATATGATTGCCTTGCTGGATGGCGACGATCTTTGGTCAGAGAATTGGTTAAGCGGCTGTTATGAAGTTATTTCCAGTTTTTCTGGCAAGAAAGCATTGAAAAATAGTGTGCTGCATCCTGAGTATAATCTGATTTTTGGTGCACATAGTATGCTGGTCCGCCAAGGAGATCCTAGTGATAAATTTTTTGATCCGGAATTTCTACGTGTAGGTAACTACTGGGATGCTCTATGTCTTGCTCATAGGAGCATTTTCGATAAATATCCATATAAGAAGAATGATCTTGATTCTGGTCATGCTCATGAAGATTTTTATTGGGCATGTGAGACTTACCTGGGTGGTGTTAACCACTTGTTGGTTAAGGACTCTGTTCATTTCAAACGACGACGTGGTGGTTCTGTTTCGGTGATTGCAGATTCAAAGAAGGTTAAACCTTTAGTCTCAAACATTAATTTTTATTAAGAGCTTTTTGTGAAGAAATTATACATTCATATCGGAACAGAAAAAACTGGAACTACAACGGTACAGGAATTTCTTTTTAAAAATAGGGAAGTTCTTAAGGGTGAAGGCGTCTTATATCCAAATATTCTCAACTTGTCTAATCACGTTGGATTTTGTTTAGCGTTTATGGATTTTAATCCAAATTCTGAACTGTACTCTGTAGTAGGGTGTGAACCAAACGAAAATAGCGCTAAAGAGTTCTCTGGTTCAATATTGGAGAAGTTAGCTAGAGAAATTGTATCTTCAGATTGTGATACTGTTATTATATCTAACGAACACCTCCACTCCCGTATTACGACGCAAGAAGAGATTTTTAAGATTAAGGAGTGGGCAAGTAAATTTTTTGATGAAATTGAGATAGTTTGTTACTTAAGAAATCAAGCGGATTTGGCTGTAAGTTATTACTCTACACTTATTAAATCTGGCAATGTCCCTGAGCGAGTTTTCCCTAATTTTTCTTCAGTTCCTCATTATTATGACTATAAAAAATTACTTGATGGGTGGAGCGCAGCTTTTGGAAAAATTACAGTAAAATCATTTAGTCGCTCACTTCTGAAAAATGAAAATATTATCGATGATTTCATTGATGTCGCTTGCCTATGTGGGGCGGAAAATAAATTTTTTCAAATAGAGGATAGTAATGTTTCTTTAGATGCATATTCTCTAGAAATACTCAAGAGTATTAATGAAAGTTTTCCCTTTGTTAAAGAGGGTAAAATTAATCCAGAGAGGAGATACCTTGTTCCTTTCTTTGAAAAATCAAGTGGAAATTGTAAGTTTGTCCCTGATGAGCTTGAGTATTACGACTTTTTAAAAAGGTTCTCCGCCGATAATGAATATATAGCTGAAAAATATAAAATAAATTTTTCGCCTATGATATCTCGTAAGAGAACTCCAAGGTCTTTGAGTCCTGAAATTTGGGTTGAAAAATTTTCTTCTATATGGTCACAGAGTATTAATCATATAAACTTCCTAGAGGCCAGAAACCAAGCCTTAATGGCTGAAATAGCTTTCTTGAACGGTGATTTAGGTAAAGCTAAAAAATTTATTGATGAATCTGAAAATTTTGGATTTAGATTGAAAATGATTAATGATATTAAAGCTAAAATTGATCTAAATTCAGACAAATGAAAAAGCTAGTGTTAATTGGAACATCAAATGGCTTGATACGGGGCGGAATTTCTTCGGCGTTATCAGAGTTTTTTGATCTTACTAACTTGTCTATTGGGGCCTCATGCTCAGGCTGTGGTTTGTTTCAGCTTGGTGAAAATATAGATGTGATTAAGGCTGCGGACTTCGTCTTAATTGACTTCTCTATTAATGACAATGAACATCTTCTAAACAGTTGGATTGACGAAGAGCATTTAAATGAGGTCGTTAGGATTTTATATGAAGAAATTATAAAAATTAATATAAATGTATTTTCTTTAATAATGCCAACTTTGAACTATTTGAAAAATTATTCAAATAGTCAAGGTCGTAAAATCCATAGGCGTATTGCCGAGGAACTGTCAATACCAGTTATTGATGGTTATGAATACATCAATGGCATTGTAGACTCGTTCTCACTAAAAGATGAAGATCTTTTTCTTGATAACGCGCATTTGAATAGAGAAGTTGCCTTTTGTTTTGGTATTTCAGTATCAACTGTTTTGTATTCCTTAGATACTTTGTTAAAGATTGAATCTGATTTTAAATCTCAAAAAATTTGCCAATATTTGGTGGTATCAGCTGGTGATTTGGTTTCACAGTTTGATAGAGTTGAATTGAAAGGGACGTCTACTTTAAAGTTGAATGCAGTGACTCTAAATGAGAAAGTTGAAATAGATGTTTCTCGGCCAGGATTTTTCCTTTCAGGGCTATTAATAAATGCGAATTCAAAGGCAAAGGTCCGTATTTCTAATTTAAATTCTGATTTTCATATTATCAAGAATGCTTATTCAGGAGAGCTTCCTGATAACAAAGTCCAAATTAAATATATGCCCATTAATCAACCTGTAGACGCATCTCATATCTCTATCAGAGTATCAAGCTACTATGATCAAGAATCTGAATTGTCCCCAAAAGGAAAAAAAGTTCTTTCTTCACGAGATTATGGGGAGTTAGACGTTTTTGGTTTGGTGTACCTTAATGCTGAAAGTACATTTTTGCAACGTGAAATTGAGGATAATAGCTTCCAAAGTCATGTTGATTCTATAGTCACTGCTTCAGTATTGAATTATATGCTAGAAATTCGCAGACTTAAATTTTTTAGAGATAGGCTGAGTTTACTCAATAACCCTAACTTTCAAGAGGCTGACCTATATAGAGAGCTATCTCTGGCTTCACTAGATGTTGGTGATGTTGGGCTGGCCAGAGAGTTCATACTTAGAGCTAGAAGTCTTCGTCCTTCAGGAGAGTGGATCAAGTCAATTTCGAATAAATTATTTAATAGGTGCGAATCTGGTGATTCTTGATTTTGAATTTATTTAAGATGAGTATAATTTCATGATATTTGGATAAATGATATATATATCTTAACCTTTAAGTCGTGATGTAATTTTATTAGTTTGTGTTTTTCAAATACTCCCCGAATTAGCTACAGATATAGATTATAGATGAATCCAAATATTTTGATAAACAAAGGTGTAGATGTATTGACTCCTTCTTCTCAGAAGGGTAGTCGAACTATAATTACCGTAGGTGTTGCACGCGGAGGGACTTCTATTGTTGCTGGTGCATTACACGCCTTAGGCCTACCGATGGGAGATAAGTGTTACTCACCGGTTTTTGAGGATCTGAGGTTGAGTCTGGCCTTTGAACGTCGAAGTGATGAGCATTTCACTGAGGTAGTTGCTCAATATAATAAAGCTCACTCCAGTTGGGGATGGAAACGACCTTCTATTCTAAATCACTTGGACTTTATTGAATCAAAATTAAGAAATCCACATTTTATTTTTGTATTTCGCGATATTTTCTCTGTGGCAAATCGTAATTCAATTTCTATGAAGACTGATGTGAAGTGCGGACTTCAAGAGGCACTGGATAACTATCGTTTAATGGTTGAGTTTCTTCAGAAAACTAATAGTCCGGCAATGTTGGTTTCATCTGATAAAGTTGTACGTCACAAAGAGGAATTTGTTGAGAGGCTGATAGATTTTGTAGGTGTTGAGGTATCTAGCTTACAGCGAGAAAATGCCATCAATTTTATTTCTCCAGACCCAAAGGATTACCTTGATAAAACGCGTATCACTAAGTCACGAGGTGCTGTAAATATTGATCTCCTTAAGACTGGTCTACTTAGAGGATGGGCGCGAGGTGTACACCATCTTAAGCCTGTGACAATTGAAGTAGAAGTTAACGGGAAAAAAGTCGGCACGACTGAGGCTAATATTTATCGAGAGCACCTGGATAAACCATCTATACATCCTACTGGAAAGTGTGGCTATGAGTTGGACTTGAAAGTTTTGGGTGTAACACCATCGGATACAATTAATGTTCGTGTGCAAGATGATGTAAATCCACTAAACTCTAGGCCTATTCAACATCAGCACCTTGAAAGATGGTTGACTCTTAAAGAGTGGCATGAACAAGACTAAGTTCAATTGGAACAGTTTTTTTTGATAGATAGCTTTTGGTTATTTTTCCAGTAGATGGTTTTGGGTAGTCGAATGAAGTTAGGTCTTGCAGCTATTTTTAAGAATGAGCACAATTATATCCTTGAGTGGATTGCCTACCATCAATTAGTTGGTGTAGACAGGTTTTTTATTGCTGACAATGTCAGCAATGATGGATCCTCACAGCTTTTAGAGGCATTGGATTATTTGGGGCTGATAAATCGTATATATTTCCCCAGAATTGGTGATGCTGGCCCTCAAGCTCCTGCTTATAACCAAATATTGCGCCAATATGGTAGTGAAGTTGATCTACTCGGATTTATCGATGCCGATGAGTTTTTAGTCAGTACAAATAATCTTTCGTTAAAAGAAAATCTTAAAGATTTTAACTCTATGGAGGATGCCGGAGCTTTGGCACTTAATTGGCGAAACTATGGGTCATCAGGGCGAAAATTAAGTGGAGAGGGGCTGGTGGTTGATCGGTTCCTGAATGCCTCAAAAAAGGACCATATGGCAAATCGCCACATTAAGACAGTTTTAAAACCTAGCATGGCTCAGAGAATGAATATACATGAATGTGTTTTAAAGTCTGGCCGTTACTATTCCGGCGATTTAGCTCCAACCATTTTTGAAAAGGGTGGTTCTTTTGAACCAAAAACCAAAGATGTTATATATGATCGTGTGCGTATTAATCATTATGTAGTTAAATCACGCCAAGAGCATATGATGAACAAAGCACGTAAAGGCTCTGGTGCAGGTAGTGCTAGTAGGCATAAAGGAGAAGCCTATTTTAAAGCTCATGATTTAAACGATGAACATGATGATATTCTGACTCATTTTAGTAGGGATATAAAACGGGCGGTTGACGGTCTTACTGAGCAATTGACCAAGGACTCTCCATACCTCTGTTATGGAAAAGCTCATGTAAATGTAATGTCGGAAATCATAGGCGGGTGGGCTGTTTCAGAGTTCGATGGACCTCTGAAAGTTCGCCTGTTAATCAATGGGAAAGAGCATATCATTGATGTGGATCGAGAGCGTCCAGATGTTTATCGAAAGGGACTTTCTAATCGCTTATACTGTGGTTTCTCGTTTAGGCCGGGCAAAATTTTGACGGTAGATGATAAAATAGAAGCGTATATATTTGGCACTACGATAGAAGCGCAAATTAAGTATTCAATATGACTTTTTTGGTGTCTATTTAAGTTGACTGTAATGAGAATTTCTTTGGACTAGTAGGCTGACATCAGCTGATAGTTCAGTTCGTGGATCATAGAAAAGCTGGATACTGTGGTTAAATTTATAAAGTCCATTTTTAGCATTAATTTGACACGCCACCTTACTCCTGTGGCTGAAGTTACGGTGGAAAATTTTGAGAAGAGCGGCTTTAACTGGCGCTCTCTCGGTATAGACCCTCAGTTCTTATTGAGAAAACGGCTGTTTGCTGGCTGGTATATGTTTGAGCTTCGACTCCTTCATAATAGGGGCACTGCTAGTAGCAATTTATACGTGGATTCTGGCGATGGGTTTAGTGAAGATGAATGTTTTTCTCTAAATTGTAATTCTGATCGGATCGTAAAGAGGGTACTTTTTCTTCCAAGCGGCGCTCGAGCTCTACGTTTTGATCCTTTGAATGAGCAAGGTCTTTTCAGTGTTGAGCATCTACAGTTGATCCCTTTATTACCGAGATTCGCACATGATTTGATGGCTAAACGTCTGGTAGCAAGGCATCCTAAGTATAGAAAACTTAATAAGCGTGAGGCTTTGGTTCGGTGGAGAGCGGATGCTGCTGAGCAGACTTGTCACTGGCTTGATGTCGCTCTTCACCACTATGGGGAGACCTTTAGTCGCAAGTGTAGAGGGGTTGACTACCAGGATTGGATTGAACGAGTGGAAAGACCACAGTTGCCTGTAGAGCAGAACGCGATAGGTACTGGTGGCCCCTTAATTTCAATTATCTTGCCGACGTACAACACAGAGGATGGGTTTCTTCGTGCCTGTATAGATTCTGTGCTTGAGCAAACTTATTCCAACTGGCAGTTGTGTATTGCTGATGATGCATCTTCACATCCGCAGGTTCGGGAATGTCTGCTATCTTATGAGGCCTTAGATCCGCGTATAAGGGTTGTTTTTCGCAGGGATAATGGCCACATTTCTGCAGCTAGCAATAGCGCCTTAGAGTTAGCACAAGGCGACTATATAGCTTTATTGGATCACGATGATACTTTATCGCCTTATGCATTACAGCGGGTGGTAGAAGAGATCGGTAATGTAAAAGATGCACAGCTGATATATACCGATGAAGATAAAATTGACCGATCAGGCCATCGTTTTGACCCTCATTTTAAACCCGATTGGAACCCGGATCTGCTGTTTTCAAATAATTATATCTGTCATTTTACTGTATTGCGTGCAGATTTGATAAGAAAGGTAGGTGGCTGGCACTCGGGTGTTGAAGGTGCTCAAGACCACGATCTATTATTACGTTGTCTGCCGCACCTTGACTCTAATAAGGTTGTCCACATTCCAGAAATTCTCTACCACTGGCGGGCGATAGAGGGATCGACAGCACTAGCTTGTGACGAGAAAAGTTATACATCAAAAGCTGGACTGAGATCGCTTAGTAATTACCTGGAGTCAGAGAAGCTAAATGCGAAAGTAGAGCGAGGTTTTGTACCTAATACTTATCGCGTGCAATGGAATCTCCCAGAGAAACCACCTTTGGTTAGTCTCCTAGTACCTACCCGGGATCGCTACGATATCTTGCAGCCTTGTGTCGATAAGATTTTATCGCTCACCGATTATCCAAACTTTGAATTACTGATTTTAGATAACCAAAGTAGCTGCCAGAAAACATTACAGTACTTAAACAAAATTAGTGTTAATGAGAAAGTACGTATTTGCCGATGGGATTATCCATTCAATTATTCGGCTATAAATAATTTTGGGGTTACACAAGCAAAAGGCGAGATTATAGGTCTGATTAACAACGATATTGAGCCTATAAGTGCAGGTTGGCTTACGGAAATGGTTAGCCAGGCTTGTCGTGAGGAGATAGGTTGTGTTGGGGCTAAACTCTATTATCCAAATGATACTGTTCAGCACGGTGGTGTCATTCTTGGTATTGGTGGTGTCGCAAACCACGCGCATAAACATTTTGGTAGAAGGGAGCATGGATATTTTGCTCGCTTGAGCGTTGTGCAAAACTTGTCTGCGGTAACGGGTGCCTGCTTGTTACTTAGGAAGTCACTGTTTGAACAGGTGGGGGGGCTGGATGAAGAAAACCTACCGGTTGCCTTCAATGATGTGGACTTGTGCTTAAAAGTGATGGAAAAAGGGTATCGTAATCTTTGGACTCCTTATGCTGAGCTTTATCATCATGAGTCAGTGTCTCGAGGCGCAGATGATACCTTTAGTAAAAAGCGTCGAATGGCTGGGGAAACATCTTTCATGCGTAAACGATGGGGAAGTTTATTGGATCGGGATCCCGCATATAATCCAAATTTGACTCTGTCGCATGAGGACTTTTCTCTGGGATAGCTATAGAGAACCCGCCGTATTACTGTCAAATTTCCATGGTGGCGGGTTTCTCAACGGATAGGGGGTAGAAGTAGATCGCGATGTAAGCAGGTTGTCTTACGCCTTGAGCCGTATACTTTTGCTCCAGCTGCCATAGCAGCCGGTGCCGACCGGCAGCATACTCACCTAAGATTTGGCATAATTTGATTTCACCACAGGTGTGTATATAAAGACAAACACTAGTATCGGTAACCAGAGCGACCTTTCGACCTTATGACTTTCCCCCAATTATTTGTTTCCGGTATCTTCGCCCTGGTTATCGGATGTTTAATTTTTACTCACTTCCGACCGTCCCTGGTGTTCGCCGCGGCGGCTGGTGCCTGTTTTCTTACTGGTTTGGTTCCAGCGGAATCGGCGTTACAGAAAGGGGCCAACCCCGGTTTAGCCACCTTAGTTGCATTGATGCTCGTGTCGGTGGGGCTGGAGAAGGCACGCTGGTTGCGTTCGATTTCAGAGGGTCTGATCAAGGGGTCTTTGAGAGGCAGTTTATTGAGACTTACAACGGCTACCGCCTTAAGCTCCGCATTTCTTAACAATACGGCAGTGGTGGCGGCCCTATCTTCAAGTGTGAAGGGGCAGCGGCGCTTGCCTGCCGCCAAGTTGCTGATTCCATTATCCTACGCGGCAATTCTCGGTGGTACTCTGACGCTTATTGGTACTTCTACGAACCTGATCGTTAACAGCTTTGTACTCGATCGCGGCCTTCCCAGCTTGGACTTTTTTGCCTTTTTGCCGGTGGGCTTGGCCGCGGCTTTAGTGGGCTTGATGGTATTGCTCTTGTGCAATCGTCTTCTCCCTGAAGGAGGAGTAACTGAGGAGCCTGTCACTGAGTACCTGCTGGAGGCTGAAGTGGTGGCTAACTCTCCATTGGATGGGAAGAGTGTCGAGCAAAACCGTCTACGTCAACTTGAGACCTTTTACTTAATTGAGATTGTTCGTAGAAATCAGGTTATTAGCCCCGTGGGCCCCTCTGAAGTTATCCGTTGCGGGGATAAGTTAATTTTTAGTGGTGATGTACGTGATCTTGGCCGCTTACAGGATATTGAGGGGCTGCGCCTTTTTGCCCTGGAGGATGAGGATCTGGACCTGAATCTTACAGAGGTAGTGATTACGCCCAGTTCCAGTATCCTTGGCCAGTCCTTAAAAGGGTGTAATTTTCGTACTCGCTTCGATGCGGCAGTGGTTGCCATGCGCCGTGGCGGTGAGCGATTGTCTGGCAAGCTCGGGGAGATTGAGCTTCGCGCTGGCGATGCCCTGCTGTTGGCGGTGGGCCCGGATTTTCGTCACCATCTGAATATTGATAAGAACTTCTATGTGATCAGCGGCACAGAGGTTCGGCGCGATCTCTCTCGACGCAATAACTGGCTTTTGGGGTTGGGCTTTGCAGCCGTTGTGGCTGGTGCGGCACTGGGTGTCTTCTCGCTGCTAAAAGGGCTCATCGTTCTCCTTGGTGGAATGATTGGCCTGGGAATCATATCTACTACTGAGTTACAGCGGCGCTTCCCATTTCAGATATGGCTGATTATCACTAGTGCTCTGATTTTGGCTGAGGCTTTCGCGGGTAGCGGTTTGGCAGATTCCTTGGCGCTAGGGCTTCGTAGTTTACTGGCGGACTGGGGGCCATTAGCTGGGTTGGTAGGCGTCTTCTTGTTGACATTGGCTCTGACAGAATTGATGACCAACAATGCCGCAGCAGCATTGGCTTTCCCCCTCGCATGGAGCTTGGCTGAGAGCTTTGGGGTTAGCTGGATGCCCTTTGTAATGGCGGTAGCTTATGGAGCTAGTGCCAGCTTTCTTACCCCATTTGGCTACCAGACCAACCTGATTGTGCAAAACTTGGGAGGATATCATTTACGCGACTTCCTCAGAGCTGGACTGCCCCTGACTATTGCTTATTCGATAACAGTTTTGATTTTGATTCCAATCGTGTTTCCGCTAGAGGGGTAGTAGTTTGGCACTTGACTTGATTCCCACAGAAAGCTGTTTAGTCATTGAAGAGGGTGCAAATCCATCAACGGACTATTTTATTCGGCCATATTTGTATGAGAGGGGAATCAACTTCCGGTGTATAACTTGGTCCAGCTCCCCAATTGAACAGGATATTAATGGAAAATCCTTAATCTTTGTTCGCTACATCCCTCGGAGTTGGAAGTCATTTATTGATAAAAACAGAGGTCAGTTTCAGAGAATCTACCTCTTTATCGACGATGATTTATTTGATTGGTATGCCTTTTCCAGCATGCCACTTCGATATCAAGCAAAAATATTACGGCTTAGTTGGTCTAAGCAGAGGTGGCTGAGATCTATCGGCGCACAACTATTGGTATCGGCCCCCTACCTTGCGGAAAAGTATCAAAGTTGGTCTCCAGAGTTACTGCAGCCTGCTCCCTTGAGTTGTGAGCAGGAGCAGCCTTTGACCGTGTTTTACCACGGATCTGCGTCTCACCTTGAGGATGTTCAGTGGCTGCGGCCGGTGATAGAGGAAGTCCTCAGCCGCAGTCCAATTCTCAATTTTGAGATAATTGGAGATCAGTGTGTCAATCGGCTCTTTCGAGGAATGCCACGGGTGCAGATACTGCACCCGATGAAGTGGCCTACCTACGTGTCGATGCTTCGAGGGCGAGGGCGATCAATTGGTTTGGCACCTTTGCTCGATTTGCCGTTTAATCGCGCCAGGTCGCATACAAAATTTTTTGATATTACCCAGGCTGGTGCCGCAGGTATCTTTGCTCAAGGGGACATATATGGTTCCGTAGTGCGGCATGGGGAAAATGGTCTGTTGCTGCCAATGGAACCCTCAGCTTGGGTTGAGGGAATATTGGATCTTGCCAACGATCATAGCCTTCGGGATGCACTTTCTCTCGAGGCAAGAAAATGCCTGTAATTGGACACTGCTCACTCGGGCTTCGGCGTTTATCTAACCTTGATAACTTCCTGGAAGCTGAGTGTCGCTATGTAGCTCTCAAGCCGGGTAGATCAATTTCCATGATGGCGGGCTGGGGGTTAAAAAAAAGCGCCCTTAAAGCACAGCGCCTTGCCACTCATTTGAGTTTGCCTTATATCGCTATAGAAGATGGGTTTTTACGTTCACTCGGCCTTGGCGTAAATGACGCTGAACCGCATAGTTTGGTTGTTGACTCGACAGGTATTTATTACGACGCCTCCCGGCCAAGTGACCTGGAAATATTAATCAGTGAGGCTAATTTCTCGCCGGATGAACTTGTTCGTGCAGAAAAAGGCTTAAAGCTTATACGAGAGAGCCGACTGTCGAAATATAACCAATCGACTGATATATCACTGGAAATTTTGCCTGGGCAAAAGACCATTTTAGTGGTCGATCAAACATTTGGGGATATCTCCGTTAAAGGTGGGTTGGCTTCTGAGCAGCATTTCTCTCAAATGCTTGAGTCCGCAATTAATGAAAATCCTGATGCTGAAATTCTTGTAAAGATACATCCTGATGTTATCGCAGGGAAAAAGCGTGGCTATCTAAAGGAACTGGCTGAACTGAGGGGTTGTAGGATTATCTCGGAGGATATTTCTCCCTGGTCAATCCTGGATCGAGTCGAAAAGGTTTATGTGGTCAGCAGCCAGCTGGGTTTTGAGGCGCTGGTTGCAGGTAAGGAGGTCCATTGCTTTGGAATGCCTTTTTATGCGGGGTGGGGTTTAACTCGAGATAGGCAAAACTGTGGTCGCCGCAGTGTGAAGCGAACGTTGCTTCAGGTTTTTTGTGCTGCGTACCTAAAATACTCCCGGTATATTAATCCGTATACTGGCAATCGCTGTAACTTTGAAGACACTGTAGCATTAATTGCTGAACAACGCAGGCAATGGAGCCGCTTCGATGGTGACTGGGTCGGAGTAGGGTTTTCTCACTGGAAAAGGAGTTTTATTCCAGGTTTTATCGGTGGAAAGGGAAGGATTAAATTTTCCTCTGCAAAGGTACCAGATGCAAGGGCAGGAACGAATATTCTGATATGGGCAAGTCGGATTACAGATAGTTTGCTTGATGAGGCTAAGAAATCTGATTTAAATGTCTGGAGGGTTGAAGACGGTTTCTTGCGTTCCGTTGGTTTGGGTGCTGATCTAGTCGTTCCGAATTCACTGGTTCTAGATAGTCGTGGTATTTACTTTGACGCCAGACAGCCCAGCGATTTGGAGATTCTGTTAAATACCTGTAGTTTTCCTGATCCTCTTCTAGATAGAGCTAGAAAGTTACGAGATAAATTGATCGATAAAGGGATTAGCAAATATAACGTTGTAGAAGATAAACCTACAGTTGATTTTGATTTTTCTTCTGGTAAAAAAATTATTTTAGTTCCCGGGCAGGTAGAAAGCGATGCCTCGATAGCTAATGGCTCCCCAGTAATAAAAAGTAACTTGGCTCTTCTTGAACGCGTCAGGCTCAATAACCCCGATGCTCATATTATTTATAAACCACACCCTGACGTAGTTTGTGGTGCTCGCCTAGGTACTTTGCAGGGGAGTTCTGACTCCCTTTATGACACTTTGCTTGAACAGGGTGATATAGTTTCTGCTATTAAAGTCGCTGATGAAATTCACACCATGAGCTCCCTGAGTGGTTTTGAGGCATTACTGAGAGGCAAGCAGGTGGTAACTTATGGGTTACCCTTTTATGCTGGCTGGGGGCTCACAAGGGATACGCTTGTCGAAAATAGAGAAATCCCCACGGGTGAGTTAAGGGATTTTTTATCGAGAAGGCAGCGCAATTTAACTTTAAATCAGATGATTGCCGCTACTTTGCTGTTATACCCTGTTTATATAGATCCCAAAACGGCTGAATTTATCAATGCAGAAACTACTATTGAGCTAATTGAGGGGGCACGGTCTTTGGGGAATAAAAAAGGAGTTTTTTTTAAACTCTTCTCCTTGTATCGAAGAATATTTATGAGATATTGAAAGCTATACCCGAAATCCAGTATAAGGTTTTCTATTTAATTTCTTTTGATATATTGCTTTAAATTTTTAGACCTCGGGGAATATAGTTTCAAACTTCTACTTTGCTAACTTTTATATTTCCCCCCTTCTGCGTTAAGTATTCGGGAACTGGTTTCCAAGGCTTTCCGGCTGCAAGCCATTCTTACTCTATTACGCTCGATTACACTTCGGTGATTATAGTACCAATTGTACTGACACCTATTTTTTCCTGGTATAAGATGTGGGATTAAATGGAGTTGGAATTTATTCGGCTTGCTACAGGGGTATCTTTCTCTCGTGTGTCGCCAGATGTTAATTTCTTGGTGGACTGAGTGGTTGTACTTTTAGATAAATTGACTTTATGGTTTGTACCAAATACAAATTGTGTGTCGGCATTTTTAGACTATACAGTTTGATTGATGGGAAGATCCTTGAGGTAAGAAACCATAGTAGGGCAGTTTTTGCTGCCAAATTAACAGAAGTTTCTGCCCTGTTAGTAGCGGCTCTAATATCCAAGTTCTATGTTGTTAGATGGTTCGCATAGATGTAAAAAGCAGTTCAATATAATAACTGTGAAGTTAGCCTAATTTCACAGTCATTTCTTTTTTATTCATCGCCTCGTCTCAACGTATCCAGTGACCTTAGCTCAAGGAAAAGCCAATACATGTCTGTGGCAGTATTTTTACAAGGACCTCATGGCCCATTCTTTGCCCAATTGGCAAGGCGCTTGGCACAGAGCGGAGTCATTACTCATAAGATCAACTTTAATGGCGGGGATCGCTACTTCGCTTGGGCTGATTTTCAGGTGGATTTCACCGGGGGAGAAAGTGATTGGAGTGCCTTCTTTTCAGATTACCTATCTAAAAATAATGTAGATACTGTTTTTTGCTATGGGGACTGCCGCCGCCTGCATACCATTGCAAAATCCATCTGTGACTCCAAGGGTATCGCTTTTGGAGTGTTTGAAGAGGGATATTTGCGCCCGGATTTTATTACTCTTGAATTTGGCGGGGTGAATGCTCATTCGCGTACGGACTGGTCTCGGGAAGCAATTAATAGTTATCGAGCCAGGGAGCGAAATCTAGTTAAACCTGTTGGGCAAACTTTTTTTAGGCGAGCGCGCTTTGCAATTGCCTACTATCTTGCGATGCGGGCTTCTCAATCGGAATTTCCCCACTATCGGCACCACCGAAGTCTGAGCTGGCTAGGTGAAGGCGTTTGCTGGATCAAGAGTTTCTATCGAAAAGGCCTGTATAAACTGATGGAGCGGGGGCTTACGGCCCGTTTGACTGGTGAGTTCAGCGGCCGCTACTTTCTTTTTCCACTTCAAACCCGTGATGATTTTCAACTGCGCAAGCACTCTGATCTGGTTTCTATCGAAAATGCGATAGAGGTGGTGTTGCAGTCGTTTGCACAAAATGCGCCACAGGGCTCGATGATGGTAATAAAGCACCACCCTATGGATCGTGGGTTTTGTCACTATCAAAAGCTGATACGGGAGCTGGAAACTCGCTACCAGATTACAGGCAGGGTTATGTATTGCCATGACCTGCACCTGCCGACTTTGCTCGATCACACCCTAGGAGTTGTAACAATCAACAGTACAGTGGGCATATCTGCACTCTTCCACGAGGTGCCAACTCAAGTACTTGGAAGATCACTGTATGACTTACCGGGGCTGACTCATCAAGGGGGGCTCTCCAGCTTTTGGAGTCAACCCGACCCGGTAGACCCGGAGTTCTTCCAGCGATTTCGGGCTTATCTCTATGACAAGACTCAAGTGGATGGCAGCTTCTCCCGCCATATTGCCGCTACAATCGATGGAGTTTGCAGGCGCTTGACGGAGGCCCGTGCAACGGAGCGAAGGCGGCAGCCTGAAACTGAGGTGGATCTGGTCTAAGGAGCGCTGTACTCTTTTTACTTCTAGATCAATGACGCTTTTCTTTTTATCTACCCAATATTGATATCCTATCTGTCGGCGGAGATACATGCTAATCAACTTGCCTAAAAAACAGGCTGATCTGGATCGTCTAACCTGTTAGACTGCGCGGCCTTTTACCCACCGCTCCGGTCCCGCGATAGGGACTTTGGCTTCAAGTGAATTCCGAAATGACCGATACCCCTAAAGCGGCCGGCTTCGACCAGTTGGGTCTGCCGTCTGAAATTCTCAGCGCCATCGAAAAGCTCGGCTATGAGACTCCCTCCCCGATCCAGGCACAAACTATTCCGTCCCTGCTGGAGGGGCGGGATGTGCTAGGCCAGGCCCAGACCGGCACTGGCAAGACCGCAGCCTTTGCGCTGCCGCTACTCTCCCAGCTGGACCTGAAGGATCGTCGCCCTCAGGCACTGGTGCTGGCACCGACCCGCGAACTGGCTATTCAGGTGGCTGAAGCCTGCCAGTCTTACGCATCCAAGTTGAAAGGTTTCCACGTTGCGCCTATCTATGGTGGCGCGGACTACCGCGGCCAGATACAGCAGTTGAAGCGTGGCGTTCAGCTGGTGGTAGGTACCCCCGGACGGGTGATGGACCATATGCGTCGCGGCTCCCTGGATCTGTCCAATCTGCGCACCCTGGTGCTGGATGAGGCGGATGAAATGCTGCGCATGGGCTTTATCGATGATGTGCAGTGGGTATTGGAGCAGATTCCTGAAGAGCGCCAGATTGCGCTGTTCTCCGCCACTATGCCAAAAGAGATTGCCCGCATCGCCCGCGAGCATCTGGATGAGCCGGTTGAAGTAAAAATCCGTGTTAAGACTGAGACTGCGGAAACCATTCGCCAGCGCTACTGGCCGGTTGGCGGCCTGCACAAACTGGATGCACTGACCCGTATTCTTGAAGCGGAGCCGGTGGACGCCACGATTATCTTCGTGCGCACCAAAAACAGCACTGTGGAACTGGCAGATAAGCTGGCCGCCAGAGGCTTTGCCAGTGCCGCCCTGAACGGTGATATGGCGCAGAACCTGCGCGAAGCCGTGATCGACAAGCTGAAAAATGGCAAGCTCGATATTGTTGTAGCCACCGATGTTGCGGCTCGTGGACTGGACGTAAAGCGTATCAGTCACGTGATTAACTACGATATCCCCTACGATACCGAAGCTTATATTCACCGTATCGGTCGTACCGGCCGCGCCGGTCGCGAAGGCGATGCGATCCTGTTTGTGGCGCCCCGCGAGCGTCGTATGTTGCGAGTCATCGAGAAAGCGACCAAGAAGCCGATCGAAAAACTCGATTTGCCCAGCGCAGATGCGGTTAACAGTGCCCGTATGCAGCGCTTCCGCGAGCGCATTACCGCGACCCTGGAAGGCCAAACTGATCTGGCGCCCTATCGCCAGCTGGTTGAGGAATTCCTGGCGCAGAATGAAGTTGACCCTCTGGATGTTGCTGCCGCGCTGGCTGCAATGGCC
The DNA here is from genome assembly GCF_052468095.1 of Microbulbifer maximicatervae (SeqCode). The sequence goes on along the minus strand of NZ_CP174332.1, from coordinate 3,993,013 downwards.
CAAGGTGACCAGCCCTTGCTGATTCAAGAGAAAGAGCAGAGACCGCGCAAAGAGCGTCGCGAGCGCGATGATGACTTTGACGGTGGCCGCCGCCGCAAGAAGGAAAGCTTCGAGAAAGATCGCAAGCTGCCGCCGCCCGATGAGGGGCTGGAGCGCTTCCGTATCGAGATCGGCCGCGAGCAGGGCGTGCGTCCCGGCAGCATTGTTGGCGCTATTGCCAATGAGGTAGATCTGGACAGCTCCTATATTGGCCGTATCGAAATCTACAACGATTTCACCACGGTAGATCTGCCTCAGGGAATGCCGAAAGAAGTGTTCCAACACCTGAAGAAGGTGCGTGTTTCCGGTAAGCCGATGAAAATCACCCGCTTCGATGAAGCGGCGGTGAAATCGAAAGGGAAGCCCAAGGGTAAGCCTAAGTTCAAGCCCAAAGGTAAGCCCAAAGCCAAGCGCGGCAATAACGACGAGTAAGTCGTACCTGTTTAGCAGGTTTATTCCGGGAGAGCGCAGGCCTGCGCTCTCCCATTCAGTTTCCTTTCTTCTACTTCTTCCCTGACTTGAATTAGCGCTGTGGCAGCATACGGGTGAGTGTGTTATCGCGGGCAATAAAATGGTGCCACAGGGCGGCGGCGATATGCAGTCCAACCAGTACGAGCAGGGCGGGCCACATTACATCTTTGTGCAGGAAAGCGATTTGCTTGCCCAGATCCGGGTTTTTGGCGAACAGGTTGGGAACGGCAAACAGGCCAAAAAACTCGGTATCGCGCCCAAACAGTTGGCGCATCACGATGCCTGATACCGGCATAGCCAGAATCAACAGGTAGAGTCCACCATGGGTCAGGCTGGACAGTGCCTTCTGCCACTTCTTGCCTTCAATCTGTGGGCGCTTGTGACGTGCACGCCAGTAGAGGCGAAGGGCCAGAAGCATCAGGACACCGACTCCCAGCGAGAAGTGCAGCTGCATGAACCAGCCGCGCATGGGGTCGCCGCGCTCGTAAAACTCATGCAGTTCAACCGCTCCCCACACAGAGAGCAGCAGGATTACAAAAAGCCAGTGCAGTCCTTTGCTCACTGAGTTCCAACGTTCAACCGGGTTTGACATAGAGGGTCTCCTACAAAGTCCAGGCATTTGGCCGGGTACAGGCCACTGCCGATAGTTATTTGTGTGATTTTACCGGCCTCTCCGGCCAGACCAAACCATTGATTTGTTTGATCTGAAAATATTCAGTTTGTTTGATAATTGTGCTGAGGTTGAATAAGTCATTATTTCCGCAAAGGCTTAAGCCGCCCAGTTAACTTTTGTAAGTGGTTAGGCAGGTTCTGCCACACTGGGGCTGGTTTTGGCCGCTCTCACACCTTGCAGATTGGCAAAGCTGGTATCCCGTGCGGTTTTGAGGAAGTCTGTGAGATAAGGTTGCTCGAGCATATCTTCCCGCACTGCCGCGTAGAGAGTGCTCCAAAGGCCCTCTTTACCAAGCTGGAATTGGGAAACAAACCCCTTTTGCAGGTACTCGTGCAGCGCCCAATTGGGCAGGGCGCAAACCCCTCGGCCGCTGGCTACTAACTGAACCATCATCACGGTGAGTTCTGCGGTTCGAACTTCTGCGGGTTCAATTCCAGCGGGGTCGAGGAAGTGCTGGAAGATATCTAGCCGCTCGCGCTCAACCGGATAGGTAATCTGGACTTCACCAGCCAATTCCTGCGGTTCTACCCAACGCCGTTTGCTCTCCTGCGCTAGAGGGTGTTTGCGACTTATGGCAAGGCACATTTCAAAGCTGAATAGCGGCTCGTAGTGCAATCCTTTGAGATCGGGGTCTGGATTAGAAGTGACAACCAGGTCCAGATCGCCGCGCACCAGTGCGGGCAGGGGAGCGAAGTGGAAGCCGCTGCACAGGTCCAGTTCCACTTCTGGCCAGCTGTCCCGGAAGGTATTCAATGCGGGCATCAGCCACTGGTAGCAGCTGTGGCACTCGATAGCGATATTGAGCCTGCCCGCTTGCCCAGATGCCAGTCGGGACAGGTCCCGCTGTGCTATAGCTACCTGGGGCAGTATGTCGTCGCCCAACTGCAGCAGTCTCAGACCGGCACTGGTAAATCGCAGAGGCCGGGATTTGCGTATAAACAGTTCTTGGCCGAGCCGGTCCTCCATTTCGCGAAATAAGTGCGAAAGAGCCGACTGGGTCAAGTGAAGGCGATCTGCTGCGCGTACCAAGCTGCCTGTCTCACGCAAAACACTCAGCGCACGCAAATGGCGCAATTCAATCATCATTAAAATTATTCATGTTATTTGCAAAAAATATGAAATTGATTGAACAGCACTGTGCGAACACAATCAAGTCAGGACTCTCGCTAATGCGACCGTTACCGAGATCGCAGCTGCGGGGTATTTTTCAATGGGGCAACTTTGTTCCCCTCACAGGAAAGAGCTTGGGAAGGCGGCCATGGTGCAAACACATATCCTCGGCTATCCGCGTATCGGAGCCAATCGCGAACTAAAGAAAGCGCAAGAAGCCTATTGGCGCGGTGATATGCCCCAGCAGCAATTGCTGCAAGTGGGCACAGAGATCCGCCGTGGTAACTGGCAGGCCCAAAGTGAGGCCGGTTTGAGCCGTGTGGCTGTGGGAGATTTCGCCTGGTACGACCAGGTTCTGAATCACTCCCTGATGTTTGGTGTGGTCGGTCAGCGTTTTGCAGAGGGAGCGGCAGACAACAAGCTGGACCAGTACTTCCGCTTGGCCCGTGGTCGCGCTCCATCGGGACAGCCGGTAGCGGCTAGTGCCATGACCAAGTGGTTTGATACCAATTATCACTATCTGGTGCCTGAGTTCTCCAATGATCAGATGTTCTCCCTGGATAGTGAGTGGTTACTTGACGAGGTACGGGAAGCCCAATCCCTGGGCTACAAAGCCAAGCCGGTGGTTATTGGACCACTCACTTACTTATGGCTGGGGCGAGGTGTGGATAGCCCTCTGGATTTAGTGCCAAAACTCCTGCCTTGCTATGCCGAGTTGCTGTCTCAGCTCGCTGACCTCGGAGTTGAATGGGTGCAGTTGGATGAACCCATACTAGGCCTGGATCTGCCGGATGAATGGCGTGGGGCTTTTGATAGCACCTACCAGCAGATTGCGGCATTAGCCCCGGGGGTGAATACACTGCTGGCTACCTATTTCTCACCTTTGCGCGAGAATTTGGAGCTGGCATTTTCCCTCCCGGTGTCTGGGGTACATATTGACTGTGTACGCGCACCTGAAGAACTTGAAGCTGCGACCCAGCTGGCAGGTAAGAACAAGGTTCTGTCTGCAGGTGTGATTAATGGGCGCAATGTGTGGCGAGCAGACCTCACCCGCTGGCAGGGCACTTTGCAGCCTTTGGCGAAACAGTTGGGAGATCGCCTATGGCTATCACCCAGTTGCTCCCTGCTCCATAGCCCTGTGGATCTGGAAACAGAGATCAAGCTGCCCAGTGAGCAAAAACAGAAGCTTGCTTACAGCCGCCAGAAACTTCAGGAGTTGGCTCAATTACAGCAGCTGCTCAATGAGGACACAGAGATCCCTGTCTCAGGCGGAGAGAGTGGTGTAGCCGAGGGCTCCATTGCTGATCAATTACAGGATACTTGGCGTCAACAGTGCTTTCAGGATCGCTCTTTAGTACAGGCCAAGCGTTGGAAATTACCACTGCTGCCCACCACCACAATAGGCTCATTCCCACAGACGGATCTTTTGCGCGGTGTGCGTCGCAAGTACCGCAATAGCGAAATTTCTGAAGCGGATTATTTAGAACATCTACGCGCTGAAATTGCCGAAGCTATCCGTCGTCAGGAAATACTTGGTCTGGATGTACTGGTGCATGGTGAGGCTGAGCGCAACGATATGGTGGAATATTTCGGGGAGCAACTGGATGGTTTTGTACACACCGGTAATGGCTGGGTGCAAAGTTATGGCTCTCGCTGTGTGAAACCCCCGATTATTTTTGGTGATATCTCCCGACCTAACGCTATGACAGTAGAATGGAGCAGCTATGCCCAGAGCCTTACTAATAAGCCGGTAAAAGGTATGCTCACCGGCCCGGTCACAATTCTCAACTGGTCCTTCCTGAGGGAAGACATCCACCGCAGTGAGAGCTGTCTACAAATTGCCAAGGCATTGCGGGAAGAGGTGTTGGATCTTGAGGCGGCCGGTATCGGGATTATCCAGATTGATGAACCGGCTTTGCGTGAGGGAGTTCCCCTTCGAGAGTCTGAGCACCAGGATTATTTTGCCTGGGCGGTAGGGTGTTTCCGCTACACCTGTAGCGAAGTAAAAGCGGAAACCCAGATCCACACCCATATGTGCTACAGCAATTTCAATGCAATTATGGATGCCATTGTTTCCCTTGATGCGGATGTAATTACTATTGAATCTGCTCGCTCCGACTTGCGCCTACTCAGCGCGTTTGCCGACAAGGCCGATGGTTACCCCAATGAAATTGGACCTGGCATTTACGATATTCACTCTCCCAATGTGCCGGAAAGGGGGGAGCTGGTTGAGCGACTTAAGAAAATTGCACAGGTGGTGCCGGTTGAGCGACTTTGGGTAAATCCAGACTGCGGCCTTAAAACCCGTAACTGGGCTGAGGTCGGGTCATCCTTGCTGAATATGGTAGAGGCTGCGCGCACTGTGCGCACAGAACTGGCCTAGCCAATTTATAAATAAAAAAACCGGCAATCATTTGGATTGCCGGTTTTTTCTTTTCTGTTTTTTCCGCTTCTGTTTTTTTGCTTACTGGGATTTGGTGGCTACTGTAGTAGTGTTATTTAATTCAAATGGCACTGAAGGGTGGAAAGGTTTAATACCCAAGGCCGTGTAAAGCTCATCTGGGCGATACATATTTTGTCCCTCGAGCACCAGTGCAGTGCGACGCAGCGCGGTAATATCCTCAAGGGGATTTCCCTCGAGTAAAACCAGGTCTGCATTTTTACCCACCGCAATACTGCCAGTGTACTCGTCGGCCCCCATAACTTGTGCTGGTACCAGTGTGGCCGTGCGCAGCACATCAATATTGGGAATACCGGCTTTGGCATAGAGCTCCAGTTCACGTAACAGGGTAAATCCGGGGATGCCATCGGAGCCCGCGACCATAGTGACCTTATGCTCGTGTAGTTTGAGCATCATGGCCAGCAGGGCTTCCGCTGAAAGGTCGTAGTCATCCCGGTGTTCCGGCTTCACATCCAGTTCGGCCCCAACAAAAGCGCGCTGGATATTCACTGGAAGGTGGTCGGTAATATCGGCAAATTCAGGATCTACTTTGCCCGGCTGGCGCAGTAACATCGAACTGAATACGGTGGTGGTTGCGTCTACGACAGTGCCTTTCTTGGCTAGCTTATCCAGGAAAGTAGCCACTTCTTTGCTATCCAGATCCAGCTCGTGGGCGTGTTCCCCGATTTCTGTAAAGCGCAGTCTTTTACGGGTATCTATCTTGCCCATAAAATTCAGAAACAGCATATTGATATGCTGAATTTCATCAAAGCCCGCGTCCACTGCTTCTTCGGCGGTCATAAATGCAGGAATATGACCGGACAAACGCATACCATTTTCATGGATATGCTTGGCTAAGGGAGCGATCCACTCGGGCTCCATCGAGCTGTAGGTTTTAATTTGCTGATAGCCGCGATCGGCATACCACTCGACAATATCTTTGGCTTCTTCAAGGCTGTCCGCAGTCTTGCCCATTCGCATGGCATTTTCGCTTTCCCGGTCCATAAAGCCCGCACGGAAAAGGTCGCCGCCAATGATTTGCTCTGACTCAAACATGCCTTCAATACGCATGATACTTTCATGGGTATTACCGATGTCGCGAACATTGACAATGCCAGCGGCCATATTCAGAACACCATCGGTAGGGGATAAGTGGGCGTGCATATCCCAGAGGCCGGGGATCAGCGTATGGTTACGGGCATCAATGGTGGTTGCCCCGTTGGCTTTGATCGGTTTTTTACTGATTTTTGCGATCTTTCCATCTTTGATCAGAACATGGTGCTTTCTCTGCAGTTTGCCAGATTCAACATCAACCAGGTTGACGTTGCTGATCAGGATGGGTTGTGTTGATGTGTGGGTATGTTTCTTGGCAATACCTTGCAGGTACTGGTCTGCGGCTGCGACTTGCCGGGTTTTCAGTTCTTCGAGGTGAGATTTATCCCAGCCTTTGCGCAGGATGGCGAACCATCCCCCCTCATCGGAGGCAAATAAATCCCCATTGTCATCATACCAGGCCAGATCTGGGGTAAAGCCCAGGCCGCTCACGCCGTAAAGGTGGACCGTTTTCTTTTTCTCGCCTTGTTGCAGGGTCACTTTATCAAGCTTATGGAGGCGTGCTTTTCCTTGCGGCAGTAAATCAATATTTTGATCTGCATCGGCAGTTAGTGCTTTTACCAATTGCGCCTGTACAGCAAGGGTGCTGTTCTTGGGAATATAAAATTGGGCTTCGGAAGTTTTTGCGCTGCCATGTTCATCGGAACCTTTCCAGCGAGCGACACCATTTTCCAGGGAAAATTCTTCGCTGACTGGAGCACCAAATGGGCTGATCCCTTCAATGGATAATTGCTCGGGCATTGCCGCCTCACCGATAGTGAAGCTCTCCTTGAGGTTTAGGCGACGGTTATTCCAGCCGAGCTTTAATTCACCAGATACCTTTGTTCCATCCTGGTGAATGACTTCAGAGCCAGCAATGCCCTCTTTATCGTAAAAAATATACTCGATTGATTTTGCATAAGCGCTATTGGCTGCGGCTAGAACTGTGGCTGCGATAAGCGTTGCCAGTGTTTTTTTTCTCATGAACTGTCCCTTTTCTTGTTGTAATACCGGTGATGGACTTTGGCTTTTTTTCGGTGAGGGGGCAAGCAGCTTAGGGGCGCAAGCGGCGAGAGGAAAAGCGGGAGCGGTAGGGCGTTCTTTAATGTTTTAACTTTCGGAGTAAGGTAAAGGTATTGCGAGAGCGCTTACTTGTAAGCACTCTCACAATATTGCTTTAGTCTATGAACTAAGGGGTGCGAGAAAGGTTTTCGTTGCCGGTTGCGTGTACGACAATATTGTCTTCAATACGCACGCCGCCGTAGGGGCGGAAGCTGTCGACCTTATCCCAGTTAACCTCGGCAGCGAGGTCTGAGTCTTTTAGCTCTCCCAATAGGCTATCGATAAAGTAGAGTCCAGGTTCGATGGTAAATACCTGGTTCTCCTCGATAGTTCGGCTGGTACGCAGGAACGGGTACTCGGCTGGTGGGGGTGTCGTGCCTCCATCGGGGCCGGCCTGGTGACCGCCGACATCGTGTACCTGGAGGCCGAGGAAGTGACCCAGGCCGTGTGGCAGGAAGGGGCGAGTTAAGCCGGATTCCACGGCATTCTCGGCAGAGGTTTTGATTATGCCAAATTGGGCCAACAGCTCTCCCACGTTTAAGTGACAGTGGCGATGTAGTTCCGGGTAAGGCAGGCCAGGTTTGAGACCGTCTACCAGCTGCAACTGCTTTTCATCCATAGCTGCTACCAGCTCTGCGAACTCATTATCGGCATAGGCGTAGGTGCGAGTGATATCAGAGCAGTAGCCATTGCAGTCAGCACCCGCATCGATCAGGAAGCTTTTCAGCTGCGGCTCAGGCAGGCGCTCAGTAGACAGGTGGGTGTAGTGGAGGATTGCGGCGTGTTCATTCAGGGCAACAATATTGCCGTAGGGCATACGGTTCTCACCCTGGCCTGCAGCGCCCAGGTAGGCCTGATTGATTTCAAATTCACTGGCGCCACTGCGGAAAGCCTGTTCGGCGGCGCGGTGCCCATTGACCGCAATACGGTTCGCCTCACGCAGGCAGGCGACCTCATAAGGCGTTTTATAAGCGCGGGCCCAGTGCAAGCGGTTGATCAGAGGCTCTGGATTTTCCTCCCCCAGTGACCAGCCTTGCAGCTTGTCGCTCTCACCGATAAAAGTGGCATTCTCCGAGCTCAGGAACGCCTGGGCATCGGCCGGCTTGCTCAGTAGCTCGATATCGTAGAAACCGCTCCAGAAGGTCTGGGGTGCCGGCGGTACATAGTGCCAAAAGTCTACTGGACGGTAGAACAAAAGCTTAGGCTTTTGTCCACGCTGATAGATAACCCAGCTGTGGGGGTTGTCGGTAATGGGAACCAGTGCCTTAAAGTGGGGATTCACCTTAAACGGGTAATAGTTATCGTCCAGGAACTGCACCCTGGGAGCGCCACTGAATACGTTGAGGGTATCAAACCCGCTCTGCTCGAGGATTTCGTCGTAGCGGCGGCACAGGGTGGCCATATGATCGGCGTAAAGGTTTTTATCCATGTTCTCCCCGGAATGGATCGCTGAATCGTAAAGTCGGCATAGTGTATAGTCTGAACTCTGGATATTTGGCCTGAAATTTGACCATGGAAAAGAAGATACTGCTGACCGACTGCCCCGATGATAAGGGCCTGATCGCAAAGATTACCAATATTTGCTACAAGCACCAGCTGAACATCATCAAGAATGATGAGTTTGTGGACCGGGTTGAGGGGCGCTTCTTTATGCGCACTGCCCTGGAGGGTATCTTTAACGATGCTACCTTCCTGGAAGATCTGGATATGACGCTGCCCCAGGGCGCAGAGCGTCGCTTGGTATCCATAGAGCGGAGGAAACGCCTGGTGCTGATGGTTACCCGCGAGCCCCACTGCCTGGGTGATATCCTGATGAAGTGCTATTCCGGCGCTATGGATGTGGAGATCGCGGCTGTTATCGGCAATCACCCGGATCTGGAGGGGCTGGTACAGAAGTTTGATATTCCTTTCCACTGTATTTCTGCAGAGGGGATGGAGCGCGGAGCTCACGAGCAGCAAGTGGCCACCTTAGTGGATGAGTACAATCCAGATTATTTGGTGCTGGCCAAGTATATGCGCGTGCTAACCCCTGATTTTGTTGCTCGCTATAGTGGGCGCATTATCAACATCCACCATTCTTTCCTTCCTGCATTTATTGGGGCCAAGCCTTATCAGCAGGCCTACGAGCGTGGAGTAAAAATTATTGGAGCTACAGCTCACTTTGTTACCGATGATCTGGATGAAGGGCCGATCATTGAACAGGATGTAATACATGTGGATCATGCCTATTCTGCAGAAACCATGGCGGATGCAGGTAGGGATGTTGAAAAATTGGTTTTGACTCGAGCGCTGCAACTAGTTTTGCAGGAACGAGTGTTTATACACGGAAATAAAACAGTGGTATTTAAATAAAAACGCAGTAAACAATACTAACTTTGCGCTCGATGTAGTAAAGCAGGTTAGTGTTTAGAGAGGATTTTGAGTGAATAATAAAAATATTAGCAGTTTTCAGGCCCGTTTATTTATTGCCGCTAGCCTAGCGTTACCTATTTTTCTCAGTGCCTGTTCCAGCAACAAGCCGATTCCCGGAATGAAAGAGTCGTTTGTAACTGAGATTGCTCAAAATGGAGCTAAGCGTTTTACATTTACTCTTGAGAAGGATCGGCAGGATCTTCCTCCCCCAGTTTCAAACCAGCCTAGTTCTCAACGTCGAATGCAGCGGGATACTATCGGTTTGGGAGGCCGTTCAAGTGACCGTGTAGAGCGTTATTTAGATTGGGCTCTCGAACAAAAGATGTTGGAAACCGGTTTCTGTGAGCGTGGCTATTTTGAAATTGAACGGGTTATTTCCGCATATGGTGGTGAGGTGCGGGGAGAGTGCCGAGAAGGCGCTTTTTAGTGCCTTTTCTGCTTGCTGGATCTGTACAGTAATAAAAAAGGCAGGGACTCTTTACCAGCTATTATAGATAATAATAATGAAGTCTGAATCAATATTGGAAATGGTGTCTACCCAGCAGATTATTGCGGTTTTTGATTTAATATCAGATATTATTTTTTGGGTAAAAGATGATTCTGGTTACGTAGTACATTGTAACCGAGAGTTTATTGAGCATGTTGGATGCAGGTCCCTTAATCAGGTTGTGGGCCGCTCTGATATGGATTTTTCCCCCTCTTATCTCGCAAAAAACTATATGCGTGATGACCAAAGAGTGATGGAGGGCGAAACGATTACAGATCGACTGGAGTTGAATATAGGGAAAAGTGGAGAGTTGGTTTGGTTTACGACATCCAAGCGCCCACTAAAGAATTCCACTGGAAAAATTATTGGTACCTATGGCGTAGCTCGCGACCTTAATGAAACGGTCAAAACGCTCTCCAGAATGGATAAGCTGAAAAAGCCTGTTGAATATATTAAAAATAATTACAGTCAGCCGATTACTGTCGAACAGCTAGCAGAGGTAGCCAGTTTGTCTGTTAGCGCCCTTGAGAGGCGATTTAAAAAGTATTTGGAGAAAACTCCAATGCAGTTTGTCAGAGAGGTTAGGTTAGAGAACTCCCGTCGTATGCTGGTGGACACTCAGCGGCCAATTTCTGAAATCGCATACCGTGTCGGATTTCCATCTCACAGTTACTTCAGTAGACATTTCAAGACCATGTTTGGGCAGCTTCCCGCTATTTATAGAGAAGAAGTTCAGTCTCAACTTTGAATGCGATAGGCCACTCCTGAACTATTTATAGGTGGATAATCAATAGAAATTTCTTGTTGAAATGATTTGGTGCTGGCTATCTTCCCTTAAAAAATAGTTTATCTATTTGTTGAATATCCTGTAAATCCATAATCGAATTTTGGCCTTTCATACCTTCTAATACCTTTCCCTTAGTGTCCTCCAAAATTCCAAACGCCGATTTTGTTCTATTCCTGTCTCAGTTTCTATTACCCCCTTATCCCGTTTTTTTCTTAGGGTTTTAGTGCTCAACAAGTGGACTGTCATTAAGGGGTTTAGGGTCCCCTGACGGTTTCTCGCCCCTCTCCGATTTGGAGAGGGGCTCTTTTAAAAAACTTATAAGAAAAGAAAGTTGGGATACTATGAAAACAGTCAAGAATAATAGACGAACCAAGGTCAAAATCTGGAGCCGGGAGGTTAAGCAGAAATCGCTAGTCTCCGCTATTTCATTAGCCATTAGTAGCGTGGCGATTGCTGATGATATCTCTGAGAAAGACAAACCGATGGATCATATTGAGGTAATCGGAATTCTTGAGAGTAATACCAGAAACCTGGAAATTAAGCGGGATTCTAATGCTATTGTAGACGCGATAACCGCCGAGGATGTGGGCAAGTTCCCGGATAAGAATGTTGCAGACTCTCTTCAGCGCGTGCCAGGAATCACAATTACACGTAGTGGTGGTGAGGGTAGTCGAGTCAGTATTCGTGGCACCAGTGCCGAGTGGACCTTGACTCAGTTAAATGGTAACTACATTGCAACCTCTGATGGAGAAGCGCCTTCTCGAAGCTTTAATTACACTTTGTTGCCATCCAACATGATTAGCAAAGTAGAAGTTTACAAAAGCCCGGAAGCTAAAATTGATGAAGGAGGAATTGGCGGAACGGTTATTCTACACAGTCGTAAGCCTCTGGAAATGGATTCTGGTGAGGGTGTTATAACTACTGAAACCACTTACTCAGATACTAATGAGCAGTGGGAACCTCAATATAGTGCTTTTTACTCCTGGAAAAATGAGAGTGAAACCTTTGGTATCCTGGCTGGCTATACCAAGCAGGACAGAACCGTAACCTCAATTGAAAACTACGCGAGCCATTGGCGATTCCATTCAGATACAGTTGAAGGTGCTGAGCGTCCGGCAATTGTTGACCAGGAAACTGGTGAAGTTTATAACAATGTTTGGGCGCCCAGAGCTATGGGTATTGGTAATCATGAGCAGGATAGGGCCAGGGACGGTTATCAAATTACCACTCAATGGCGGCCTACTGAGCGCTTGGAATTTTCTCTGAACTATTTTGGTTCCCAGTTGGGATACGATACCCGTAGTCAGAATCTCACCTTAGCTGAATGGAATGATAACCATAACCCTTACTTTGGCGTTGAGCTGGAAGGGGATACCGTGGTCACCTATGGCAACGGTGATAACGGCTTGCTAAATGCTGATAACTGGGGCGATGCTGATGTCAATGGTGGTGTTGAGGTAGAGCGAGGTTTAATGTCTCCGCAATTGACCGGGCAGGATAGCTACGGTGAATCAGAATCTCATACATTCGACCTCGAAATTCTGTATGAAGGTGATTCTTACACAGCAGCAGTGAATATTGGGCGCAGCTCTGCAAAAGGAGGTGTCTCCGAAAGAATCATGGCAAATATGGATGCACGTTATGGTTCCGTAAATAGTTGGCTGTGGTCTATTGCCGACGGGGAACCTAGCTACGAAATCTCTACAGATCTCACCTCGGATCAGGAGGCCTATCCATATTATGACTGGTTTAGTTCTGACGCTACCCAAAACCGGGATAGGGAAGATTATTATCAGCTTGACCTGGGATTTGATACCAATTGGGGAATAGTTAACAAAATCTATGTCGGTACTAAATATCGGGATCATGAAGCCAAGTCCCTAAGAGATACTTTCCTGTGGGATGACGGTATTTCGGATAACGGTGGTTATCGTGGGTGGTTGTCGGGTACCGAATGGTTCCACAACCCGGATTTTCATCCAGACACTTCAATCTTACTTGGCGGCAGCGTAATCGATAATAGCGCAGGCGATACCGGGGCTATTAACTATCTGCCTTTTGATATAGATGCGCTTAAAGCCTACGTTAGTGATAATTTTACCCGGACTGTAGTTCCTGTCTTATCCGGTACCTATACCATCGAGGAGAAAATATTTTCACTTTACGCACAGGCAGATTTTGAATGGGAAGCCTTCCGGGGTAACTTTGGTGTCCGCTATGTTAATACCGACTTAACTACCTCGACGTACGATGACATCATTGGTCAAGAGACAGATATCACCAATGCAAATAACCGAAGCGCTGACAGTGAAAACTTCCTACCAAGTTTGAATATTGCCTGGGATCTAACTGATGACCTTGTAATACGATTTGCTGCAGCAAAAACCATGTCTCGAGTTAGTTATGCTGATTTGGGGCAGGCTGAGTCTTATGGCCCCCCTGTAAATATTAACTCGCCGGATTCTTGGACCGGCCGTGGGACTGGCACTTCAGCAAATACTGGGCTAGAAGCGATGCTCTCCAATCAATTCGACCTGGGAATTGAATGGTATTACTTTGATGCTTCCGCACTTGGGGCAACATTATTTAGTAAGGATATCAGCAACCTTCCTATAACCACAACTGAAGTTGTATTACGTGAGCACAATTGCTGCAATGGACCCATTGAAGTCGACATGACCACAAAAACGGGTGGTGCTGAGGCAACTTCAAGAGGCGTTGAGCTGTTTGCACAACACGCGTTCGAAAGTGGTTTTGGTGTAATGGCAAATTATACCTACACCGACACCAGTACTTCAGGGGTGTTTGTTAATGGTGAAGAAACTGAGGCAGAAATTCCTGGAACGGCTAAGCACCAGTACAATCTTTCCGGTTACTATGAAAATGATTTGTACAGTGTGCGAGCATCTTATAACTGGAAAGATGATCGAGCTGGGGGGCTTCACCAAGGGTATAATTTATACGATAAAGCTTATGGGCAGCTTGATCTTAATGCCAGCTTTACCTTCAATGAAAACCTCAATTTCACGGCATCTATCATTAATTTAACGGAGGAAAAGGCAGAGGGGTTCTGGAAGCAGGAAAACAGAATGACTTATTATAATTACTCTGGGCGCCGACTATATATTGGTGCAAGCTATAAATTCTAATGCCTCGTTGATCGTAGTGTTGGGTGTAGAGTGTAAACTCTACACCATTTTTTTTGACTATCGATATTAGATTATAGAATTCACATAACTACATAATAAAAAATGAGCATAAATATGAAACAATCGACACGTAGAGCAATGCAGGCTGCTTGTACCACCATTTTATTTCAGACTGGTGCATACGCAGATATTGAAGTAGTCAATTCGGATGACTGTCCCTCGGACACTACAACAGTAAGCTATTCTGAAGCGCTTAATTATCCTAATGAATTTTGTGATCTTCTCAGTAATGGTGATTTGGTTGGTTTATCAGACGGGTCCTCAATAGAACATCTGGGAAATAATTGCCAATTGACGAGTAATGAAAGTCGCCAATTATCCATGACATTGTGTAAATCCGAACCTTCAGCGCCTCATGTTGTTAGTGGAAGCAGCTGTGCATCTGATGCAAGCCCGGTCACCTATCTTGAGGCTCAAATCTATAAGGATGAGCTGTGTTCCGTCCTGGGGGACTGGGAAATTGCAAACCTTGCCGATAATGCCTCCATGGATGGCAGCGGGTATGGGTGTGGTTCACGTAAGAATGAAATCCGTGAGCTGGGCTCAACTCTGTGTAAATCTGATACTCCTCAGGAAAGTGTGTCAGCGCCTAAAGTTGCTTACGTAGAAGTTAATAGTAATAACCTGGGCAATGCAGGCTGCTTTACAGAGAGCGATGGCAGCCAGTTGTTTGATATAGCTGTGATCTTCGCGGCAAATATTAATTACGATGGTCAGAAAGCTGTACTGCATTTTAATGACCAAGTGTCAGACTTGCTCAATAACAATTTGAGTACAGTACAAGACTTGCAAGACAAGGGTACGAAAGTGGTGCTCAGTGTTCTCGGAAATCACCAAAATGCAGGTTGGTCTTGTTTTACCGATGAGCAATCCGCTGATGACTTTGCTCAGCAGTTGAAAGATGCAGTGGATCAATATGGTCTGGATGGTATTGATATTGATGATGAGTACTCACAGTGCAGCCAAACCTATTCTGATTCCCTGGTAAAAGTGACTAGTGCATTGCGAGAGAAAATGCCGAGTAAAATCATTTCCAAAGCACTCTGGAGTGATACCGATGCTTTTCAGGCTGAATGGAATGGCAAGAAACTGGGCGATCAACTAACCTATGGCTGGGAGATGAGCTATTGGTTGGGCTCAAGTTGTACTTCAAGAATCCAGAAATATATCAACCTGGGTGTTGATAAGTCTAAGCTGGGTGTTGGCGCTTCTACTGTGTTGAATAGTGCTTCTGCAGCGAGCGCTTTAGCATCATGTAATGAGAATAATAACCTTGGTGGCGGCACTATGATATTTAATGTGACTAAAGATTCTAGCAGTTACCTTTCTACAATATGGCCAGGTACTTCAGCGGTTCCTAGTTGCCTTAAGTAGTTAAAAATTCCCCGTGGAATCTTGTGTGACTTGCTGAAGCGGGGATGTGCTAAAGCTAACTAATCAGTACAGGCAGGAATGTCTGTATTATTACTGTTTTTATGGGGATATCCTATACAGCTATGGGCGATAAGTGGTGTGGATATATTTGTTTAGCTTAATATGCTTCAGGGTGGTTTGAAGCCACCCAGAAGAAAAGCTTTATAATAGTTTTTCTAAGGGTATACCTGTTTCCTTTTCAATCACTTTATATTCCTCTTTAAGAAACTCTAGGAACTGTGTTAGCTGTAAGTGATGCTCCTCATAGTCTGTCTTGTCGCCTATGGTCTCACTTCTTAAAAGGCTTTCTTGATACAAAACGGCATCTCTAACAGCAGAAATTAGTAGTGGTGCCCAGGTATTAGGTACTTCCATTATATAGCTTCCTTAATTAAGGATTTTTCTAGTATTTTTAACTTACTCTTAAATTGATTCAGAGGCATGTCGTATGCTGGGGCTATCGTATAGTGTGTTGCCTCAAATCTGGTGTTATATTCATCTTTTACAATTGCAATACCTTCTGGCAAAACTGTCCCTGTAGGAATTTTGTAGTACTCCCAGTTTTTGCCTTTTGGTAATCCTGGTTTATCAAAAGTGCTGAGTCCCCTGGGGCGATCCTTTATGCAAACCCACTCTGTCCCATCGCGGTATTCTATGGTGATATCTGCTGGTCTAGGACGTCCGTTAGACAGAATGAAACCTTTTTCTATAAAGTCGAAGACACCTTGGTCTGATTTTTTGTTCAGAGCTCTCCATAGATCTATGGGTGTTTGACCGTCAGAGTAAGAGTCTGCTTTTCCCTTCGCAATTAATATTTCTTTTAAAACTTTAATGGTCACTTTCACCTCCGATGTTGAAAGCTTGGGACGATTAGAAAGTTTGGCTAAATTTTTTCCAAAACATTCTAATACCGTTTCTTTGTTGTTAGGCGCCGCTTATGTGAGGATTTTTAACTAAGTTAACGCAGAATAATATTGTTGAAAGGTGATGGTTGCAAATACGTAGCTATACAGGAAGTGAGAGTTTGTGCCAGTTCGATAAAAGTATTGTGGGTCGAATAAAAAAGCGGGCATTAAGCCCGCTTTTAAATCCACCTGTGAGAGTGTTAGATCTTACTCAGCGTAGCTCTCAATCGGAGGGCAGGAACAAATCAGGTTGCGGTCGCCGTAGACGTTGTCGATACGGTTAGCAGCGGGCCACACCTTATGCTCTTTTAACCACGCCGCCGGGCGTGCAGCAATATCCCGGGAGTAGCTATGGGTCCACTCACCGCTCATTACATCCTCAAGAGTGTGAGGGGCATTGTGTAGTGGGTTGTCCTCAGGGGTGTATTTACCGCTGGTGACATCTTCCACTTCCTGGCGAATTGTCGCCATAGCCTCGATAAAGCGATCCAGCTCACCCTTGGATTCGCTTTCGGTAGGCTCGATCATCAGGGTGCCGGCTACCGGAAAGGACATGGTGGGGGAGTGGAAGCCAAAGTCCATCAGACGCTTGGCGATATCCTCTTCAGTGATGCCGCTGGCTTCCTTGAGTGGGCGCAGGTCAACCAAGCATTCGTGGGCAACAAAGCCATTGGTACCGGTGTAGAGCAGGGAGTAGTGCTCACCCAGCTTCTTGGCTACGTAGTTGGCGTTTAGGATCGCCATTTCGGTAGCCTGCTTCATACCCTGCTTACCCATCATACGGATATACATCCAGCTGATCGGCAGGATGCTGGCGGAGCCCCAGGGAGCGGCGGAGATGGTGCCGTTATCCAGATTGGTTTCCGGTACTTCAGTCACCGGGTGGGCCGCCAGGTAGGGCTTCAGATGTTCACCAACAGCGATCGGGCCCATACCGGGGCCGCCACCACCGTGAGGAATACAGAAAGTTTTGTGCAGGTTCAGGTGGGATACGTCACCACCGAACTGGCCCGGAGCTGCGACGCCGATCAAGGCGTTCATGTTGGCACCGTCGATATAAACTTGGCCGCCAGCCTGGTGAACCAGATCGCAAACTTCGCGGATACCTTCCTCGAACACCCCGTGGGTGGACGGGTAGGTGACCATCAGTGCGGCAACGCGGTCGCCGTGCTCTTCGATTTTGGCTTTCAGGTCTTCGATATCCACATTGCCTTTATCATCACAGGCAACCACAACCACTTTCATGCTCACCATCATGGCGGATGCCGGGTTGGTGCCGTGGGCAGAGGCGGGAATCAGGCAGATGTCGCGCTGGGTTTCGCCCTTCGCTTCGAAGTACTTCTTGATAGCAACCAGGCCTGCGTATTCACCCTGGGAGCCGGCATTGGGCTGCAGGCTCACCGCATCGTAACCGGTGCAGGCGGATAGCATTTGCTGTAGCTGGCGGAACATTTCCGCGTAGCCTTCTGCTTGATCTACTGGTGCGAAGGGGTGCAGCTTGCCGAACTCTGGCCAGGTGACCGGGATCATCTCGGCGGTGGCGTTCAGCTTCATGGTGCAGGAGCCCAGGGGAATCATTGAGTGATTCAGGGCGATATCCTTAGCTTCCAGAGACTTGAGATAGCGCAGCATCTCGGTCTCGGAGTGGTAGGTGTTGAACACCGGGTGGGTCAGGAATTCAGTATCGCGCGCTAGGGCGGCGGGTACACCCAGAGAGCCCTTGCTGGCAATTTCGCTGTCCAGAGTATGCAGATCGATGCTGTGTTCGGTGCCGATAAAGGCATTGATCAGGTCGGACACATCCTGCAGGGTGGCGGTCTCACTCAGGCTCACGCCCAGGGCGTCTTCACCAATTTTACGCAGGTTGATCTCAGCGGCCAGGGAGCGCTGGTAAATCTCTTCCTGCTTGGCGCCAACGGTGATATTCAGGGTATCGAACCAGCTGTCGTGGGCCAGGTTAAAGCCTTCCTGTTGCAGGGCGGAAGCGAGAATGTCTGCCAGGCGCTGGATGCGGGCAGCGATGGTTTTCAGGCCTTCAGGGCCGTGGTAAATCGCATAGAAAGCGCTCATTACCGCCAACAGCACCTGGGAAGTACAGATATTGGAGTTGGCTTTCTCGCGGCGAATATGCTGTTCGCGGGTTTGCATAGCCATGCGCAGGGCGCGCTTGCCTTTGCTGTCGACGGAAACGCCGATAATACGACCTGGTGCGGAGCGTTTGTAAGCTTCGCGGAAGGCGAAGAAACCAGCGTGGGGACCACCGTAGCCCATGGGGATGCCGAAACGTTGGTTACAGCCAACAACTACGTCTGCGCCCATATCACCCGGGGCTCGGAGGGCTACCAGGCTCATCAGATCAGCGGCCACGGTTACCAGTGCGTTGGCTTCGTGTACTTTGGCAATAATGTCAGTTAGGTCGCGTACGCGGCCGGTGCTGCCGGGGTATTGCAGCAGGGCACCGAACAGCTCGGCGGGGATATCTTTTTCCACATCGCCTACAACTACTTCGAAGCCGAAGTGCTCGGCGCGGGTCTTAACTACGGCGATGGTCTGCGGGTGGCAGTCCTGGTCTACAAAGTAGACGTTGGATTTGTTGCGTTTGACCTGGCGCTTACACATGGCCATGGCTTCAGCTGCTGCGGTACCTTCATCCAGCATGGAGGCGTTGGCCAATTCCATACCGGTGAGGTCCATAATCATCTGCTGGAAGTTCAGCAGGCCTTCCAGGCGACCCTGGGCAATTTCCGGCTGGTAAGGGGTATAGGCGGTGTACCAACCCGGATTCTCCAGCACGTTGCGCAGGATCACATTGGGGGTAATGGTGTCATGGTAACCCATACCAATAAAGGTGCGGTAGATCTTGTTGCGCGCCGCGATATCTTTCAGCTCTGCGAGGGCCTCAACTTCATTGATCGCGTCGGCCAGATCCAGCTCATCGGTCTTGCGAATGGCTTCGGGCACGGTTTTCTTGATCAGCTCTTCGAGGCTGGCAACTCCGAGGGTTTCCAGCATGGCCTCTACCTGTTTGGCATCGGGGCCAATATGGCGATGGATAAAGGCGTCGTGTTGTTCCAACTGCTGCAGCGATGGTTGGGTCATAAACTTCGTTCCTGTAGTCGCAGGGAGTCGTCGCGGTTAAAAATAGCACCTGGCCTCAGTACCGCTTTTCCTGTGGAAAGCCTCGGGCCTCCGTGTTGCGGATAGGCGAGGGTAACGCTTGGGAGAATCGGTTTGCTAGCAGCCCCAGTGTCGCAATACGGAATCAAAGGGGAAGCCGGGCCATAGCGGCAGGCGCGCATCTTAGCAACCGGGGAGAGTAGGGGCAATCTGCGGGATTTAATCGAGGAAACTGCTAAATTTTGGCGTAAAAAGTGGGTTAAATCCTGTGAAATGGGGGTTGGGGCGATTTTGTTCTAATAAGGCTGGGGGGCATATTAATTGAGGCGTAAGAAGCCGCGCTCTGAAGACTTAGCTAGCCTGAAGGTTTGAAGTGAGCGAGTGGAAAGAGGGGGAGAATTCGATGATCCGCAGGTTTTAGCTTTAGAGGACGTGCGAGCAGTTGTGCCCATGAGAAGAGGTGAAGGAATGTGGCTTTTAAATTATTCTAAAGCTAAAAAGCTGTGTATTGGTACCAGCTAGGCCTTGTTAATCAGCACAGAATATTGGGTATAATATATAAAAGCAACTAACTATCCCGTTATTTTTTAGCTGTAATTTATATATTTTTTATGTTTATTAGACGGACAACGGTGTATTTTGGTCTCGTTAAATGAACTTCATAATTGTCAAGATATCGATAGCGTGTTTTAAGGAAAAAAATGAAGTATCGCTCTGAGGTTGATGGATTAAGAGCCATTGCTGTAATCCCTGTGATTTTATTCCATGCGGGATTCAATTTTTTAAGTGGAGGGTTTTTAGGGGTTGATATTTTCTTCGTTATTAGCGGGTATCTGATTACAACTATTCTTCTCGCAGAAATGAACGATGACAAATTTTCGCTTGTCAATTTTTATGAACGTAGAGCACGTAGAATCCTCCCTGCTCTTTTTCTTGTCATGGCGGCCAGTTTGCCGCTCGCTTGGATTTGGTTATTGCCAAGTGATTATATAGATTTTTCCGAGAGTTTGGCTGCTGTACCTTTGTTCTCTTCAAATATTCTTTTTTGGTCCGAAAGTGGATATTTTGACGCTGCAGCCGAGATGAAGCCTATGCTTCATACTTGGAGCTTGGCTGTTGAGGAACAGTATTATATTTTATTTCCCTTGCTCCTTATGGCACTTTGGTCCCTTAGGAAGAGGTGGATATTTTTCGCTATTGCAGGTTTATTTTTTGCCAGCCTGTTTTTTGCACAGCGGAGTGCAGTAGATTCTCCAAGTTTCAACTTTTATATGCTGCCAACTCGTGCATGGGAGCTAATGGCAGGGGCTTTAGTTGCCTTTTACCTTCTGTATGGGAAAAATCACAATGAGTTGATACAGAAAAATCGCTGGTTAAGTGAGCTGTTGGGTTGTATAGGCCTGGGATTGATAACTTTTAGCTTAACCTATTATGATGACCAACTCCCCTTGCCGTCACTATACACGCTTGTGCCAATACTTGGTGTTGTGTTAATCATACTGTTCTCCTCAAGTAATACTATGGTAGGCAGGTTGTTGGGGGCTAAACCGATGGTTGCCATTGGCCTTATTAGCTATAGTTTATACCTATGGCATCAGCCTATTTTTGCCCTGTCGAGGCATAGAAGCCTTGAATCCCAAAGTGATGCTCAGATTCTTGTTTTAATTTTTCTTATATTTTTTCTTTCTTATCTGACATGGCGGTACATAGAGAAGCCATTTAGAGCTAAGGGAAAGATTGATAGAAAAGGAATTTTCTTCTTTTCAGCAGTTGGATCATTGTTTTTTATAGCCATTGGGTTGGTTGGATATTCTAGTGGTGGCTTTAAAAATCGACAGTTTTGGTATAGCAACCTCCTGTCATATGAGTTTGATAATCGAAAGCTGAGAAAAGAAAGTTGGAGTATTTTGAAGAATGTTTCTGGAAGTAAAAAATACACTTTAGTAGATAATATTTCTGACCATAAATTATGGTTTGATTTAAGTGGAAACAAAGTTCGCTTATTGCTACTAGGGGATTCACACTCCAAAGATTTATTCAATGTTCTTTATAATTCAAAGTCAGTAAATGAAGATTATCAGTTGGCACGGTACGGCGTACGGTTAAAGGATTTACATGACTCTTCTCATAAGTTTTATACCGCTGAAAATTACCTCGCTAGCGATATTGTAGTGTTAGTTGGTAGATACTCTCATAAAGATGTGAAAAGCCTGCCCGTGATTATTGAAAGGCTTCAAAAGAACGGAAAGAAAGTTGTTCTTGTGAAGCGAATGTTTGAGTTTCAGTATCGTGAAGAAAACTTAAAAAATCTCGCTGACTTTGAATTATCAAAAAAATGTGTATTGTCGTGCGATAAAATTGATGCGATAGAGTTTCAAGAGCGTGTAGATAGTTTATATTTCGCAAGTTATCTGAGAGGTCAAAGAGATAATAATCTCAAGATTAATAGTGAAATAGAAAGTATTGCTTCGCAGTTTGAGGTCCGCATTTTAGATCGTATGGATTATGTTTGTGATGAAGAGCGTGAACGGTGTTTTTCTATAGGTCGTGAGCTGGATAAATATTTTTATGATTATGGGCATCATACTCTTAAAGGAGCTGAGTTTTTTGGTGAAAGAGTAGATGAGATTGACTGGTTGGAGCTTTAGGTTTTTTCCTGACAGCTATTCATAGCTGAAGTCTTCGATTAATAGTGCCTGCATATGAGGAGTTAATGTTATGTAGGTGCTATGGTTGCTCAATATCTTGATTGCTGTTTGAATCCAAATTTAACGTAAATTCTTGATTAAGTTAATTTCTCGGAAGTAACCTTAAAACAAGCAGATTGTAAATTGCTTTGCTGTCGATATAGTTGGTATTTATTGGGGTGAAGGGGGTAAGGCTTGGGAGTTGGAAGGTGCGGCAGATCTTCTTGGTATTTTGACAGTGTTATGAAATTACCGAGGTATGCTTATGTGGCTTTTGGGTGACCTGGCACCTTTTGCAAGAAATTACTAGGTGCTAGGTCAGGTATAACTTGTTAATTTGGGTTAGATTTTTTTGATAAATCTAAATTCCAGTCTAATAAGTTCCAAGGGCTTTTAGGGTCACCGGTGAGCCCTTTGACCATGTTCATTGCATCTTTAGCGAAGAATTCGGAGGTGTCTTTTCGCCAATATTGCCGGCCAGCTATATAACTTAGTCCAAAGCTGTGCCAACTATCATAGGACTTTTGAACTCGCAAAGTCATCTGGTGTATTTTCTCCCAGAACCCCTCTTCCGTAGGTGCCCCCGTAGTGGCTCCTCGGCGACAAATAGAGACGTATCGGCCGTCATCCTAGGTACCAATTCCGCCAACTGGCGATAATTCTTAACTATTTTAAAGCTACTCTGTTTATCGGTATCGTGGGAGTATGTATCTATAAGTGCATTAATCGAGCTTTCTGATAATGCATTAAAATGATTTTGGATCTGCATCTAGGATCGGTTGTGCCCTTCGTTAGACAGGCAATCCAGCATATTTAGATACTCTTCATAGGGCACGATTCCCCAGTCGCGTTTCATCATATGTATAAGTGTAGTGACCACTTTTTCAGTTCTAACGTCTGATTGGTACGGTGTGCCATGTCGTTAACCATTCATTTCAGTGGAAATGGAACTAACTCCTAGCTCACAAAGCTGAGAGTCCGACAGGTTGTCAGGATTGTAAGTGTTAGATCTATTGTTGTTCACGTTCGCTAACCCTCTATTTTTCACGCTCTCGATACTGTTGGTATATTCGGTAATTTCTTCTGGGTTCCTATCGGCATTGAGGAGTGCTCTGACTGCTAGCTCTATACTTTCTATGTTTTCTATTTTACAGGCAACTTCTATCCAGTCTAGTGCAGTAGCTTTGAGTTTGGTGTTATAGGATAGAGATATTCAGGCATCTACTGTTAAAATACTCTTTATCGATAGTTTGTTGCGATATCAAATTGATTTGGCTTCCAATAGGATGTGCTATTAGAGGTTGAGTGAGTCGAGGATAAGTTGTATATCAGACTGTAGTTTTCCCCCAGCGCTATAGTATCTGGGGCAGTAGTGATGCTTTTTATCTTTGATCCACTTTTGCTCAAATATAATGCTTTTATCTGGTGCAATTAAAGTTAGTTTTTTGTATCTTTGGTTGTCGATATTTGAATCGATATATGCTTTCCATTTTGGATGTTTAGAAACTTTTGTATTGTCACTTTGAATGATTAATGTGGCAGATTTTGTATTTGAATAAGAAGATTTTTTAATGGTTGACGTTCCATCTGTGGGAGTTAGTTTGTATTCAATACCGTCAATTCTTAGTCTGGAGACTCCGTGTTTTAACAGCTTTTCAGGTTTTCTGAATTCAGTCTGAGTGTAACCGCCTAAGTCAATAATTTCCAATGGTGTAGTTGAAGGTAATATTGTTTCTGGTTGAATAATTTCACTTTTACATATTGCCCCCTTCTTGAATAGAGATTTACTCAAGCGGTCTCTTTCAAAATTTGCAGCAGTCATATGATCACTTGCAGTGTTATAAAAAATATAGATTAAAAATAATGTTAGAGGTAGGATGGATATAAAAGTTGCAAAATTGCTCACTCTATTTTTTCTGAGTTTTCGGTCCCTAGATATCGAGGCTATAAGGCAGGTTAGGATTGCCGTTCCCCAAAAGAAAAAGCCAAGGCCGTAACCGTAAATTGCTGTTGTGCTTGACGGAATCTTATCAAAAAAGAATGTATTGCTTGCAAGTAGTACCGAAGTGAAGCTCAATATTGGCGCGGCTTTTCCTGAAAGGAGAATTGTTACGCTAATGCCAAAGGTTAAGTTTGCATACCAAGCGAAGTTAAGAACAAGTGGTCCCGCCCACCCCGTATACAAGATATCAAGGCCGGTCAGGTTGTGATTTCCGTAGTATGTGGTTAAAGCTGTGAAAAGTAGAGATAATACCCAAAGGAAAATGCTCAGATAAGTTAGCTGTAAATAGGTGTTATCTCTATTTAAATATAGAGCTATATATGTAAGTGGGCTCTGGTATTTACGTGTGGATGCGTCGGAGTTTAGTGAAGAATTTAATACCATTGCTCGCCTTCCGTTAGCTTGCGATTGATTTTTTTGTGGGAGAAACTAAATTTTAAATGATTAATGGGGATGTCTGCAATAAATTGATAGGTGTGGTATGCATTTATTAGGTATTTTGAATTGAATGTAGAGTGTTTTTTGTTAAATGATTGCATAAACTTTCAGGTATTAGTTCCTCTGTGAGGCCTTGAAGTATGTGTTTTTCATATATCTATGTAAAATAATAGATATTTATAAGGTTTTTTTGAGTGATTTTAGAGGGGGGGGCAGTTGAAGGGCGATCAAGAAGTAATGTTTGATCGCCCTGGTGTATTTGTGTGATCTAGTTACAAATAGAAAGAATATATGGCTGAATATTTCATGTGAATTTTAAAATGCTAGTGCGCTTTTGTGCTACATCTAGGCCCCTTCCGCGCAGCATTAAAGCGGTCACGCAAGCGCTCAATCATTGCTGAGCGCGCAGCATCGTGGTTTATACCCATAACCACATTTACTGCCAAGCCCTCACCGGCCTCAGCAAAAGTAGTCTTTCCCACTGTTGGGTCAAAGGTAATCGGATCATAGGGAGTTGTGCTGTCGGCTAGGCCTGCATCTAGTTGATCGACGGTGATATAGCCGGGCACTAATTCCATTTCCAAGGTTTCAGGCTCCAGTAGTACCAGCGCAGCGATAATGTCCCACAGGCGAATAACGGCATCCATTGCGAAGTCACCATTACCCTGGAAATCCCCACCCTCAAATTCACGAATGGAACTGAGGAGTTGGGAGGTGTAGCAGGCTTCCGGAGTTGCGCGGCGCTCTGCGAGGGCTTCGATGGTGCTGCCTTGTACTTTGGCCATATCGGTTGAGTTGGTCGGAACCAGGTAGGTTTCAATACTATTTTCACTCAGGGCGTCGAAGGTCCATTGTGCGCTCAGTGGGTCGAGCAGAATATTGAACTCCTGATGGGTACTGAAGTCGCTGTCACAGCCGAAGCTGGGGTGGGAGAAAATATTGCCGCCCAGATTTCTAGATTTATCGCCAAAGCAGGCTGCTTCGTGATTCTCTGTAAACGGCTCATAATTCTCAAAGCCACCACCCATCATAATAACGCGGTCAATTTTAGCCAGCTGTTCTTCGCTGGCTTTGCCAAGTACCCGGGCCAGGGTGGTGAGTTTACCGGTGTTGAAAACTATTGGGCGTTGCTCCAGGTTATCCATCGTTTCCAGGATAATGTCTTCGGCCAGCTCAAAATTGAAGGAGACACCATTGTTACCTTGGTAGCGGTAGTGCTCCTGTTTGGCGCGCGGGATTAGGTGGTCAGTTCCATATAAGGTGGAGCCGTTGTCACGCCAGGGGCCGGGTACATACTGGCCGTAGAGATTGATACCCATGGCGTTGCGGCGCTCCAGGTTCCAGGTACCGGTGGAGAAATCGGAGGAGTTGGGTAGTTGATAGTCTTCTCTGCCGAGAACGGCCTTATCGTCATTTACCGGAGATACTGAAGCTTTGCCGTTTGCGCCGTAGGCGACTTCCTCTGTGGCAAAGTAGGCTCCGCGAATAACCTGGGTATCGTTATTTCCCAGCCATTCGAGGATGTTGTAAACAGTGTTGGCCCCGTGCGCTACGGTATTGAAAGAGTCCTCAACGACAGCCAGCTCCAGGGTATAGCGTGGGTCTTTGGCGATTAGCATCAGTGCTACGGCATCATCAAAGTTATTGAAGTCGCCAATCCAGATAATGGGTTGGGCGTTTTCGGTCTTGATGGCCTGGTGTGGTTTCTTGCTGTGAGGTCCGCTATCCGCATTGCAAGAAGCCAATGTGGTTAGGCTGCCCAGTACCAGAGCTCCTGCAGAGAACCAGTGTTTTAATTTCATTTATCCTTCCCTAAATATTCGAGTGGTTTTACTCGGCAATCCAATAGCTCCTCCCTGATCTACTCGATTGCCACCTTGTAGCACCGTTTGTTGTATGAGTTAACGGTATTACACAGGTGTGAGCCGGAACATGGCCGGCAGCGATACTTCCCTGTAGCGCTTTATCTGAAAGCTATTTAAATCAGCCTTCAATAAATGGCTTTAAATTTCGTAATAGCTGTTGCTCCAGGGGTTCACTACCGTTAATTCCCATACCTGTCAGTTTTGATTTATCCAGCTGGCAATTGTAAGGGCGTGGCACTGTAAAATTGGGTTCGCTTTCAGCGCTCAGGTGTTCGGCATTCAGGTTACAAGCCTTGGCAATAATGTGTGCGAGTTCGTAGCGTGTGCAGGCCGTATCGCCACTCCACTGGTAAATGCCTTCAAAACTCATACCACTACGAATTTTTAGCAGGCATTGCTCCAATACTTCAGCCACTTCCTCAACACTGGTGGGAAAACGAATAGCCCAGTGATCCAACGTGACTGGCTTTTGCTTGCGCAAAGTATCCAGTAGGGCGGTGATGCCGGATTCCTCCAGATAGGCAACGGGCCCGAATAACCAGGGCAACCTCAATACCCAGTGACTTCCGTTATTCAGTACCGCCTCTTCCCCTGCCAATTTACTGCGGCCATAGAAGTTAACCGGGTTGGGATTGTCATCAGCTTTGTAGGGCGGGGTGCTGCCATCAAAAACATAGTCGGTGCTGATATACACTAATTGTGTATCGTTTTCGTTACAGTATTTCGCCAGGAATTCTGTGCTGCTGACATTGAGCTGCCAGGCGGTGTCGGGGCTGTCGGCGCAGCGGTCAGGCCAGCGCTCGGCGGCGCAGTGAATGACAATATCGGGATCAACCTGTTGCAGGCAGGTCTTCACCGCTTCGCTATCGGACAAGTCCAGGCGAATTAAATTTTCTCCCGCGCGGGAAAAGGCGGTACCGGTAACAGAAAAAACCGGATTGTTGGAAAGCTGTTTAAATACACTGCGCCCCAATAGGCCGGAGGCGCCGGTAATCAGTATTTTCACGGGTGATTTCCTTTTGTCAGGCTGGCGGGAAACGTGTGGCCTGAGTGGGATAAAAGATGGTGCAGGATGGTTGGGTAGGCCACAACTGAAGGCCGCCTACCCGGGTGCTGCCCGGTTTGCCTATCTGAAAAGTTACAGAAGGTGATACCGGGCTGGAGCAATTTACATCTGCTCCATCACTTCAATGCCAAGCAGGTCGAGGCCAGTAGCGATAGTGCTGGCCACTAGATTACATAATTGCAGGCGGCTGTGCTTCTGCTGTTCACTTACGCCTTCTTTCAATACTGGGCAGGCTTCGTAGAAGCTCATATAGGCGCTGGCCAGTTCGTACAAGTAGGTGCAGAGTACGTGCGGGAAGGTATCTTTGGCTACCTGGTCCAGTACTTCGCCAAATTGGCTTAGTTTAATTGCCAGGGCGCGTTCCTGTGGGCTTTCCAGTTGGATATCGCCCTTGAGCTCGCTCGGCTCAATACCGGCTTTGCGGAAAATACTGCGTACGCGGGTGTAAGCATACTGTAGGTAGGGGGCGGTATTGCCCTCAAAGCTCAGCATGGATTCCCAGCTGAAGATGTAATCGTTAGTGCGGGTCTTGCTTAGGTCCGCATATTTCACCGCGCCGATGCCCACCTTGCGCGCGATTTCTGCACAGGTTTTTGCATCCAGCTCCGGGTTTTTCTCAGCCACCAGTTTCTCTGCACGCTCTACTGCTTCATCCAGGAGGGCTGCCAGTTTTACGGTGCCGCCGGTGCGGGTTTTAAATGGTTTGCCATCGTCGCCCATCATGGTGCCAAAAGCGCAATGCTCTAGAGAAACCGACTCCGGCAGGAAGCTCGCTTTGCGCGAGGCGACAAAGGCCTGTTGTAGGTGCAGGGATTGGCGAGCATCAACAACATATAGGATACGGTCGGCACTGAGTTGGTTGGCACGGTAGCGGATAGCGGCCAGGTCGGTGGTGGCATATAGGTAGCCGCCGCCTTTCTTCTGGATAATCATCGGGCTGGGGTTGCCTTCCTTATCGGCCATCTCTTCCAGGAAAACAACGATCGCGCCCTGGTCTTCAACGGCGATTCCATTATCCAGCAGCTCATTTACCAGCACCGGCAGATCATCGTTGTACTGGCTTTCAGCGTAAACGTCTTCCTGTTTGAGGGTGACATTCAGCTTGGAGTAGATTTCTTCGCAGTGGCTGATAGAGATATCAATAAACTGCTTCCACAGTTTCAGGCACTGCTCATCTCCGCCTTGCAGTTTTACAACGTATTCACGGGCGCGATCGGCAAAGCCTTCTTCATCATCAAAGCGAACCTTGGCTTCGCGGTAGAAGACTTCCAGATCGGCCAGTGCCACTTCTGCATCACTGTCTGCCAGCTTGTCGGAAAGGTGTGCCAGCAACATGCCGAATTGGGTGCCCCAGTCGCCCATATGATTTTGGCGAACTACCTTGTGACCTTGGAACTCCAACAGGCGTGCCAGGGCATCACCGATAATGGTGGTGCGCAGGTGGCCTACGTGCATTTCCTTGGCCAGGTTGGGGTGGGAATAGTCGATGACTACGGTCTTGGGCTCTTCAACCGAGGCGATATTCAGGCGCTTGTCGCCTTGGGCGGCCAATAGTTGCTGGCTCAGCCACTGTTCACTCAGGTGGATGTTTAAGAAGCCAGGGCCAGCGATCTCGACCTTTTCGATCATACCGCCCTTATCCAGCTGCTCAAGGATCTTGCCAGCCAGCTCACGCGGGTTGGTGCCCATACGCTTGGCAGCGCCCATAGCGCCATTGGCCTGGTAGTCGCCAAATCCGGCTTTCTTCGCAGGTGCCACAATCGGGCCGCATTCTTCGGGGATACCGGCGGCGAGCATGGCGGCCTGGAATTTGTCGGTGAGGAGCTGACGAATATTCATAGAGTGAAGTGCTGTCTTAAATTCGTGGAAACGCCGAATTTTAATGGGCGGTGGCGGCTTTGCAACCAGCGTTGGCAAAGGAGTTGGTCTGGAGTGCTCGAAATCTCGACTTGGGTGTCCAGACGAGGAGGTTCTCGGTGGTATGATGCCGCCAAATTATGGAGGTACCGTGAGTTCTACCACACTTTATTGGCACGATTATGAAACCTGGGGTACAGACCCGGGTGCCGACAAGCCGGCGCAGTTTGCCGGTATCAGGACCGACGAAGAACTGAATATCGTCGGCGAGCCATTGATGATTTACTGTCGCCCTTCAGTGGATTGCCTGCCACAGCCGATGGCGAGCCTGGTGACTGGCATTAGCCCGCAGAAAGCCCTGGCCAATGGAGTGCTGGAAATAGAGTTTATCCAGCGCATCCTCGCCGAACTGGGTGCGCCGGGCACCTGTGGGGTGGGCTACAACAGCTTGCGTTTTGATGACGAGGTAACTCGCTACACCCTTTATCGTAATCTGCTCGATCCCTATGAGCGGGAATGGCGCTCCGGCAACAGCCGTTGGGACATTATTGACATGGTGCGCCTCACCTACGCCCTGCGCCCAGAGGGAATCCAGTGGCCCACCCGTGAGGACGGTGCGCCGTCCTTCCGCCTGGAAGAATTGACCGCTGCCAATGGGATCTCCCACGAGGGCGCCCACGATGCGCTGTCGGATGTGCACGCCACCATTGATATGGCGAGGCTGATCCGCAAACAGCAACCAAAGCTTTACGATTATGTGTTCCGCCTGCGTCGCAAGCAGGAGGCCGCCAAGATGATCGATATGCGCGAGCGCCGTCCGCTATTGCATATTTCCGGCAAGGTCTCTGCTAACCATGGTCACTTGACCTATGTGATGCCCTTGGCCAGTCACCCGGTTAACCGCAATGCGGTTATTGTTGCCAACCTGGCGATGGACCCCGAGCCGTTGCTCAGCCTGGATGCAGACACTCTGCGAGAGCGCCTGTACACCTCTCGCGACAAGCTGGGTGAGGGCGAGTTGCCGGTAGGGCTGAAACTGGTGCATTTGAACAAGTGCCCGGTATTGGCGCCCGCAAATATGCTGGATGACAAGCGCGCCGCAGAGCTGGGTATCGATCGCACAACCTGTGAGGCGAACTGGCAGAAGCTCAAAGATATCGATTTGACGGAAAAGCTGCACAACGTATTCCTGGATCGGGAATTCCCTGAGAGAGATGTGGAAGCGGACCTTTACGGTGGATTCCTCAGCGACTCTGATCGCGATATCTGCCGTGAACTGCACCGTGGACTGGCGGCCCGAGGTCCGGAAGCTTTGGCGGGTGAAGTGCCTTTCACCGATAAGCGCCTACCCGAGCTGCTATTCCGTATGCGGGCGCGCAATTTTCCCGAGACCCTGTCTGAGGAAGAGCACCAGCGCTGGCAGATCTGGTGTTTCCAGCGCTTAACTGACGCTACTGCCGGGGCCTCAATCACCCTGGAAGATTACTTCCGCCAGCTGTCTGAGCTGCGGGTGCAGCACCCGGAGCGCATCTCCCTGATTACAGAGCTGGAGAACTGGGGCGATAGCTTACTCGCCTAATGTGTCGAATCACGTCAGCGGCTGTTCTTCCACTGGGCTCTTTCCTGGTGCCCGAGTAGAATGCCGCTCGCGAATACCCGGCGCCCACAAGGCGCAACCACTGGAGTAACCATGGACTTTATCGGAGCCAATATTCTGTCGGTCAGCCAATTTGAGCGCGCCGACATAGAGCGCGTATTTGATGTAGCTGACGCCATGACCCCCTATGCACAGCGTGAAAAGGTAACGCGTGTATTGGAAGGGGCGATTCTCGGCAATATGTTTATGGAGCCGAGCACCCGTACTCGCCTGAGTTTTGGAGCCGCCTTTAATCTGTTGGGCGGTACTGTACGTGAAACGGTAGGAATTACTGCCAGCGCTATGGCAAAGGGCGAATCCCTTTACGACACTGCTCGAGTGCTATCGGGCTATAGCGACGTGATTTGTATGCGCCACCCAAAAGAAGGGTCGGTGGCTGAGTTTGCTGAAGCGAGTCGTGTGCCGGTGGTCAACGGCGGCGACGGCGCCAATGAACACCCCACCCAGGCACTGTTGGACCTCTACACCATTCGCAAGGAACTGGCTGCGCACGGTCGCACCCTGGATGATTTTCGTATCGCCATGATCGGCGACCTCAAGCACGGCCGCACGGTGCACTCCCTGTGCAAACTGCTGTGTTTGTTTGGCAAGGTGCAGATTACCCTGGTTTCTCCACCGGAACTGGCGATGCCGGAAATGATTGTGGAGATGCTGCGCGGGGCGGGGCACGAGGTGACGGTTACGGATCAGCTGGAATCCTCTATCTCCCATGTGGATATTGTTTACTCCACCCGTATCCAGGAAGAGCGTTTCGCCTCTCAGGAAGAGGCCAACCGCTACCGTGGGCGCTTCCGCCTGAATAAGGCTATTTTTACCCGCCACGCAGAGCCTAACACGGTAATTATGCACCCCCTGCCACGGGATTCACGGGCAGAGGCGAACGAACTGGATACCGACCTGAATGAACATCCGAGCCTGGCGATTTTCCGCCAGACCGACAATGGCTTGCTGGTGCGTATGGCTCTGTTTGCTATGTTACTGGGTGTTGAGAATCAGGTAGATAAATATTCCCGCGATGTGAACTGGTATAGCCGACGCAATCGGGTATAAAACTACTCAACTGGGCGTAAATCCCGGTGGAAATAAACAAGGCCCCGGCTAATTCTGTTAATCTGATGGAATTAGCCGGGGTTTTTTGTTTCCGGTTTAGGGTGTCGTGAATGCTAAAGTGATTTTGCTTGTTCGCTGTGGCACTCAATATCCAAATATTGGCGTTGAGCCAGATGTCGCATCAGGGATGGATGCATGTCGAAGCAGAATTCGCCCGTTTTGTTCTTTCGCAGCCTGGTTTTCCTGGCGCTGCTGCTCAGCCTTTTTGTGTGCAAAAGTGCCGCCCAGGAAGAGCCCTTTCCCCATGTAGCCATACTCAAAATTGATGGCGCCATAGGTCCCGCGACGACTGATTATTTCAAGCGGGCTACGCAGGAGGCTGTGGACCAGGGCGCAGAGTTGGTGATTCTGCACCTGGATACCCCTGGGGGGTTGGATGCGGCTTCGCGGGATATCATCCAGCATATCCTTGCGTCTCCTATCCCTATTGCCACCTACGTTTACCCCTCCGGCGCGCGCGCTGCCAGTGCGGGAACTTATATTCTCTATGCCAGCCAGATCGCCGCTATGGCTCCTGCTACCACCTTGGGAGCGGCTACGCCAGTGCAGATTGGCGGACCTCAAGGCACACCTATGCCGGGGGGAAAGCAGGAGGAAGAGAAAAAAGAAAAGGCGGAAGACAGTGAGGATGGAGAAAAAGAAAAACCGCTTGCGGGAACGGCCATGGAGCGCAAAGTCGTTAATGACTCAGTCGCGTTTATCCGAGGATTGGCACAGCGCCATGGGCGCAATGCAGACTGGGCGGAAAAAGCTGTACGCGAAGCAGCGACCCTGACGGCCCCAGAAGCGTTAAAAATGAATGTTATCGATATTGTTGCGGATAATGATGATGATTTATTGCGCCAGGTTGCCGGTCGAAAAGTATTGCTTGATACCGGTGATTATACGATTCCGGAGAATATTGCCGAGCTACAAAGTGAAAGTTACGAGCCGGATTGGCGCAATGAATTACTGGCCCTGATTACCAATCCTCAAGTGGCCTATATTTTGTTATTGGTGGGTATTTACGGGCTTATTTTTGAGGGCTATAGCCCCGGTGCTTTTGTTCCCGGGATTGTTGGTGTTATCTGCCTGTTACTGGCATTTTATGCCTTGCAAGTTTTACCGATTAATTACGCTGGTCTTGCATTAATTATTGTTGGCGCATTGCTGATTGTGGCAGAGGTTTTCATGCCGAGTTTCGGCGCCTTGGGGATCGGCGGAATTATTGCATTGGTGATTGGCTCTGTAATGCTTATTGATAGTGATGTGCCGGGAATGCAGGTTTCCAAACAGCTGATTGGGGCTATTGCCGGTGTAAGTGGTGTCTTTTTATTGATGTTGTTGACCGCTGTTGGACGCAGTTTACGCCAGCCGAAAGTCCCGGCAGACCAGGCTTTTGTTGGACGCTCTGCAGTGGTAAGTGAAGTTAAGGGTGCAGAGATCTTGGTGCATCTCGATGGAGAGATTTGGCAGGCGACCTGTAACCAGCCTCTGAAGGTGGGTCAGAAAGTTAGAGTAGTGGCCCAACACGGTATGGTTTTACGGGTAGAGGTGGAATAGGCAGGGCAATCAATTGAGCTAATGAAAGCGCTCAACAGTTAAGGTGGGATTAAGGAGAGTCCAATGATGCTCAGTTATTTTTTTGGGATACTGGTAGTCGCACTCATATTGCTGCTGATGTATGCCATTCGTATTTTGCGGGAGTATGAGCGCGCGGTGGTATTTTTCCTGGGACGTTTCCAAACAGTGAAAGGGCCAGGGCTGATTATAATCATCCCCATTGTTCAAACTATGGAGCGCGTGGATCTGCGCACTGTGGTTATGGACGTACCCACCCAGGATGTTATCAGCAGGGATAATGTCTCAGTTAAAGTCAATGCAGTGGTTTATTACCGGGTAATTAATCCACAGTCTGCAATTATTAATGTGGAATTTTATCACGAGGCTGTAAGCCAGTTAGCGCAAACTACATTGCGTTCGGTGCTGGGTAAGCACGAGCTGGATGAGATGTTATGTGAGCGAGACAAGCTTAATGTGGATATCCAAAAAATACTCGATGAGCAAACA
Organism: Microbulbifer maximicatervae (SeqCode); assembly: GCF_052468095.1. Next base: position 3,959,065 of record NZ_CP174332.1, on the reverse strand, counting down.
GATGCCTGGGGTGTAAAAGTTACTAATGTAGAGATTAAACATATCGATCTTGATGAAAGTATGGTTCGGGCTATTGCACAGCAGGCAGAGGCGGAGCGCGCGCGGCGGGCTAAAGTTATACACGCAGAGGGGGAGGCGCAGGCGGCTTTAAAGCTGACTGAAGCAGCGAATCAATTATCGAAAAATGCCAACGCGATTACTTTGCGCTATATGCAAACCATGATTGATATTGCTGGCGCAAATAACAGCTCTACAATTGTATTTCCGTTGCCACTGGATCTAATTGAGCCAATGCTGAAGCGGGGCTCTGCATCCAGTTAACGATGTCCTTAAACAAAGATCAAAAAAGGCCGCACTAATTAGTGCGGCCTTTTTTGTAGAGTTTAGAGCAGCTTTTTCATCAGGCTGCGGGTTGAACTATCCCAGTCATCCTGAGGAATTTCACCCTTGGCAGCCTTATGGATTTTTGAACTCAACTGCTTACCCAATTCGACGCCCCACTGATCAAAGGGGTTGATCCCCAGCAGGCAGCCGCCAACGTAGACCTTGTGCTCGTACAGTGCCAGGAGCGAGCCCAGGTGGAAAGGATCTAACTTTTCAAGGATCAGGGTGTTGCTGGAGCGATTGCCAGGAATCACTTTATGTGGGGCCAGGGCGTGAGCCTCACGATGAGTGTGACCAGCTTCTTCCAGCTCCTGGCGGGCCTCATGCAGGCTTTTGCCTCGCAGTAGCGCCTGGCTCTGGCTTATACAGCAGGCTTGCAGCCAGCGGTGCTGTTCAAGAAGTTCAGATGTCGGCTCCTTGACCGCGATAAAGTCTGCTGGAATAAGGTCGGTTCCCTGATGCAATAATTGGTGGAAAGAGTGTTGGCCGTTTGTACCTTCACTGCCCCAGATAACGCTGCCGCTGGGGTAGCCCAGCGCCTGCCCGTCCTTGTCGACACTTTTACCCAGGCTCTCCATATCCAGCTGCTGTAACCAGGCGGGGAATTGGGCCAGGCGCTGCGCGTAGGGCAGCACGACGTGGCTAGTCGTATGCCAGCACTGGCGGTACCAGAACTGGGTCAACGCCATCAGTACGGGTAGATTGGATTCCAGTGGAGTAGTGGCGAAGTGCTGGTCCATTGCATTGGCGCCTTGCAGAAGCTGTTCAAAAACTTCATAGCCGCAAGCAAGAACAATGGGCAGGCCGATAGCAGACCAGAGTGAGTAGCGACCACCCACCCAATCCCACATTGGGAAAATATTCTCAGGAGCAATTCCGAAATCCTGAGCAGCAGTAATATTACTGCTCACCGCAACAAAGTGTTTGGCCAACTGCGACTCATCGCAACCGGCAGATAACATCCAACGGCGTGCGGACAGCGCATTTTCACGGGTTTCCAAGGTGGAAAAGGACTTGGAAGCAATTACAAAAAGGGTTTCTTCCGCATCGATACCAGCCAAGGTGTCGCTAAGGTCTGCGCCATCGATATTTGCTACAAAGTGCACATCGATAGAGTCTTTGTGCCAAGGACTGAGGGCCTCTACCGCCATGCGCGGACCCAGGTCGGAACCGCCGATACCGATATTCACGATATGGCGGATCGGTTTATCTGAGAAGCTGCGCCAGCTATGGTTGTGCACCGATTCGGCAAACTGTTTCATTTGCTCGCGGCAATCTTTTACCGCCCGCTCTTGTTCAGTTTTCGGTTGCCCCTGAAATCGCAGTGCGGTGTGCAGGGCAGGGCGGTGTTCGGTATTGTTGACAATGGCCCCGTTCACTAGCGCAGTAATTTGGTTGTTCAGACCCTGCTCTTCTGCATATTCCAACAGCAACTTAAGGGTGTCTTCACGCAAGTGGTTCTTACTGTAATCCAGATAGATTCCGGCTGCGTCTGAGCTGAACTTATCTGTCCTTTGGGGATCCGTTGCAAACAGCTCTCTCAAGGACCACTTATGTTGGTCAAAATGGGACTTCAACCGTGAGATTGCCGCTACACGGCTTAAAGCCAGGGTTTCACTAGTCATGGTATTCGGTTTGTTCTCTTCTGAGCCTTTTTATTGCCACTTGGCTAAAACGTACACAAATCAAATTTTATTTATTATTTCTGGGCGGCAATGCTAACGGCATTTTCTTTGCCGGGCCAGCGCCGCGGGCATCACAGTCTATTACAGGGAATGTTTCGAGATAAGGAACTGTGTGGGGAAAGACAAATGCCGCTCGTTAGAGCGGCATTTTGTGGTGATCCATACTAAATAAGGCTTTGTAAATCGGGTGTCTGTCAGCGGTGATTTGGTCAAAACTTCATTTAGTATGAATCACCACGCTGTCGGGCAAGAAAAAGATTTTACTTGACCACCTTCATGCAGCGCACTCTGTCGGAAGCCATCCAGCAGTCGGCATCTGCAGGACAAGCCATGGATAGAGGAATTTGTTCAGCGCCGGGTGGGCAGTAAGCTGGAGGTGCCGGAGGGCTACAGCAACCTGCAAGAACCAGTGCACTGATAATTCCAATTAAGTACTTGGCTGGAGTGAAATTCATCCCCTAACTCCTTTCCGTTGATGTTAGCCATTAGCATAGCCAATAAAACGTCACCTGTTGGTCAGCTTTGTAAAATCTGTTCTACAAAGGTACCGCCTATTTGAGTGTAATAGGCGTTGGGTTTAAATGTCTGTCAATGATCAAGTTATGAAAAGAGGTGCGCCAATTTATTTTAAAAAACTACTTAAATAAGGGGTTTTTTAAAAAATGTGGTTTGTGCTGACCATTTTTTATGGTGAATTTCGGTTGTTTAATCTACGCGCTGAAACTGATCGCGCCAGTTTTGAGGCAGACTCTAAGAATTATTATTGTGGCTGACAATGCCGCTTGATGGATTGGGGAGTTTTTTTGCGATGCAAAGAAAATGGTTTCACGAGTAAGAGTTTTTTCTGTTAAAAATTCTCACTCGTGAAAGTAGCTTTAATGGGTGAGGGAGCACCAGCTGAGGCGTTATCTTTAGGCCTTCAGTGTGTCGGTTTGGGTCCGTGCAAAAAATTGCCAAAGGCTACTGCGAGACTTTCTTTTCTTGCCGGGTCACGGAGAGCACTCAATAGGGCGATCCGCACTTTCGGAATGAACATTAAATCGGAAAGCAGTAAGTTAAAAGTCTGCTGGTCAGCGGCATCGGCCAGCTTGCCAACCCACTGTGCGGCCAATTCTTGTCCTTCCAAATCTTGGACGCAGCGACTGCCTATTGCGGCCAGGACTTCTTTATTCCGGTTGCTGGCATCTTCAGCCAAAAGTGACTGTATAAATGCCTGTCTCAATCCTGTGGCTGGTGAGTGAGAGATACCCCTGATAGCAGCAGCGGCCACCGAGATATCCGGCGTGTTTGCGGTCAGTTCTTGCTCTGCTCGCTCAATAATGGCTGCTGCAAGACGGTGGTCGACCGGCTGGTTTTCCAGGCAATGGCAAATGTTAATAAAAACCGGAGCCGCGACTTTTCCAATCTGGCGCATTAGCAAAGTGCTTTCTTTTTCCCAGCGCACGGCCAAGTCGGCAATCCCTTGCAGCGCAAGGTTGTCCCAGCGGTGATTTTCCGGGTCGCCAAAATAGCGCAGGACAGGCTCGTAATGTTCGCTGGGCTGGCGGCCCAGCAGAAGCGCTGTTTGGGAGTGAAATGCTGCCTGCCGCTCAGTTGATGGGGTAAACAGCAAGCCACTTTGCTGCAGCAGCTGGTCCAGCTGCGCAGCAGATTCAGAAGCGGGTCCCTGCTTGAGTTCCTGTGCCAGAGCGCGAAGTAATCCATCTCGGGCTTGAAGTTGCAGCTTGCCCTGCTCGTCCAGCGGAAAGCGCAGGAACCAGACGATGGGTTCACCGCCTTCGGCTGGTTGCAGCAGCAGGCCCGTCCAAGCCTGGCGCAAGTATGGGTGTGGCCAGGGAGCCAGACCTGCTTCGAAGGATGCCGCAGTGGATTTCGAAACCGACTGCAAGCGCCGGCCCAGATCGAACCAGCGCAATTTGAAGCCAGCCTGCTCGATCAGGGCGCTTAGGGTACCGCTTTCACTCATAGGGGTTTTGTCTATTTCCTTAAGATGCCGTAGCCGCTACAGAAATGGGCTTCTGTTTAAAGTGCAACCAGCCATAGGCGATCGCCAGCAGAGGGCAGATAATATTGAATAGGGCAAAGGGTAAATACTCCCAGGTAGCAATACCCAGCGTTGCCGCCATAAAGGCACCACAAGTATTCCAGGGAATCAGCACAGAGGTGATGGTGCCGGAATCCTCGAGGGTGCGAGACAAGTTAAGCCCGTGTAGGCCCTTTTCCTTGAAGGCTTCGCGGAACATACGGCCCGGAATAATAATCGCCATGTACTGATCGCCTGCGGCCAGGTTCATTCCAAAGCAGGTGAATACGGTGGCAGTTACCAGGCCGCCCACTGTTTTAACCAGCGACAAAACCCCCTGGACGATGACCTGTAGGAATCCGGCCCGCTCCATAGCGCCGCCGAAGGCCATGGCGGAAGTGATCAGCCATACGGTGTTGAGCATGCTGCTCATACCGCCTTTGGATAGCAATGCAGCCACGTTCTCGTTGGTGGAAGTGGACTTATAGCCGTCGAACAGACTGTACCAGGCCCCCTTCAGGGGAGCCAGTGCGCCTTCACCGCCACCGAGGCGACGGGCGGCTTCCGGTTCGAAAATCAGTGCGATGGCACAGCCAACCAGGGAGCCAATGATCAATGTTGGGAAAGCGGGGACTTTGCGCCAAGCCATTGCTAGCAATAAAACTAAAGGCAGCAGGCTAACCAGGGAGATTTTGAACTCGCTCCCAAGGGCGGTGAGCAATGATTCGATATCAGTTGCGGAGGCAGAACTGGCTTCAGAGGTAAAACCCAGGAAAGCGAAAACCGCCAGGGCGATCGCGAAGGCCGGGATCGCTGTGGACATCATATGGCGAATATGCTGGAACAGATCATTGGATGTTACCGCTGCGGCCACGTTGGTAGTGTCAGATAGCGGAGACATCTTATCGCCGAAGTAGGCGCCAGAGATTACGGCTCCGGCAGTGACCTCAAGGGATAGGCCCAGAGCGCCGGCAATTCCCATCAGTGCCACACCCAAGGTGCCCGCTGTGGTCCAGCTGGAGCCAATACTCAGTCCTACTACGGCACAAATAATACAGCTGGCGGCGTAGAACCACTGTGGCGATAGAATCTGCACGCCGTAATAAATCATTGAAGGCACTGTGCCGGCCAGGATCCAGCTACCGATAAGTGCACCTACAGACAGCAGGATCAGAATAGCGCCAAATACCAGGCCAATGCCATGGAGCATCCCACCTTCCATGTCGTTCCAGCTGTGTCCGTTCTTCATCCCCATCAGGGCCACAACGCAGGCACAGAGCAGTAGCGCTATTTGATTGGGACCGTAGGAGGAGTCTGCACCGTAGAAATATACGGATAGTGACAACAGGGCGACGAGAATCCCGAGAGGGATCAGGGCGTCCGTTAAGCTGGGAGCGCGCGGCTCTGAGCTGGGGTTGGATTGAGACAAGGTGAACTCCTGCTTGACTGCGTGGCTAGCGCCGTATTCGTTATCGTTGTTTTGCCGTCGGCGGCGGTTAATAGCCTTATTCTCATAGCTTGGGGCGGTGAAGTCCACTTTGTATCATCGCACCATCGCTGTATTTTGGCGTTGACCTGGTCATCGAAACCGGATTTATCACTGCGGTCAACTATCTGGTCGGGTCCAGTGCTGGCAGTTCGTCGACGCTTCCGGTATGTTCTGCGCCCAGTAGTCCCGGCTGATCCAGCCGCAAAATAAATAAGTGCGGGCCGTCTGAGGCAGGCCCGACAGGTAGTATTTCATGAGAGCAAGTGAGTTAGACCCCTCTCAATTCGAGGATATGCGCCCCTATCGCGATGATGAAGTGCGCGAGGTTATCAAAAGGCTAATTGCCGACCCGGAAATGTCCCACGCAGCGGCGCATTTCCTTGTCCCCAAACTGGCTCAGCTGGAGGGCGCCGTCGCCTGGCTGGTACGTCAGTTTCTGCGCTTTGAACTCCGCAATGTTCGCAATGTGCGGGATCTTCAAGAGATTGTCGGCAAATATATGGAGAAGGTGATCAAGCGCACCACCTCCGGCCTGAGCATTTCTGGTCTGGACACCCTGCCCAGGGATCGCGCCTGCCTGTTTGTCAGCAATCACCGCGACATCGCTATGGACCCGGCGCTGATGATTCAGGCGATGTTCCGCGAAGGGCATGAAACCTCCCGCATTGCGATTGGAGACAACCTGCTCAGCAAGCAGTTTGCCAGCGACCTGATGAAGTTGAACAAGTGCTTCACCGTGGTGCGCAGCTCGGGCAGTCGTCGGGAAAAGCTGCAGGCAGCAACCCAGTTGTCCAATTACATCTATCACTCCATCGTCAACGATAACGAGCATGTGTGGATCGCACAGCGTTCCGGGCGCGCCAAAGATGGCCTGGATCGCACCAATCCAGCACTCTGCGCCATGTTCGCCATGACTAAGGACCGGGAAACGCCCTTTGCCGATTTTTGGCGCAAGTTGCATATTGTTCCGGTGTCTATTTCCTACGAATGGGACCCTTGTGATGCACAGAAGGCCAAGGAAATTTACGTTACGGAGCACAAGGACGAGTACAAGAAGGGTAAAAACGAGGACTTGGCCTCGATTGGTAAGGGCATTGTCGGTCACAAAGGCCGTGTACATGCCGCCTTCGGCACGCCGATTGAAGGTGATTTTAACGATGTAAACAGCCTGGCTGAAGAAATAGATCGCCAAGTTATCGGCAACTACACATTGCATCCGTCCAATATGATTGCCTACGAGATGGTTTACGGTGAGGCTCCGCAATTACCGGTGGGATATCCGGCTAAAGCCTGGGACCCTGCTGCACATAAAGAAGAGCGGGAGAAGTTTGAAGCGCGCATGGCTCGGGTCGATGAGCGCTGGCGCGACAAGGCTATTCAGGCCTACGCCAATCCCGTGGTATCTCGCCTCGCCTATGAGTAAGGCCCGCTGGCTGAGTTCAGGAGCTGGTGGGGAGAGGGCGCTTAGTGGATAATAGCGCCCCCTGCGCCAGCCACTTAGCGAATAGACCTCACCCCCGTGCTCAACGAAAAACACAAAAGCGCCATTCAGGGCGCCTATAGCCAATTCCTGTCCGGTCGAGGGCTGAAAGCCCGCTATGGGCAGAAGCTGATGGTAGCCGCCATTGCCCGCTCACTGGGTTCCATCACCCAGAATGCCAGTGGTGAGCGCGATAGCGACAAGACTGATGGCGAGCATATCTGTGTAGTTGAAGCGGGTACGGGTACCGGTAAAACCGTTGCTTACCTTCTCGCCTCTATTCCCCTGGCCCAGGCCCAGGACAAGACCCTGGTGATATCCACCGCCACGGTGGCCCTGCAGGAACAGATTATCCACAAAGACCTGCCAGAAGTTGCTCGTCACAGCGGGCTCAAATTTGAGTTTGCCCTGGCGAAGGGCCGTGGCCGCTATCTCTGCCTATCCAAGTTGGATCAACTCTTGTCCAGCTTTTCTGCCTCCGGCACCGGCCTTTCCCTTGGTCTCTATGAAGATGAACTCCCGCAGGTGGAAGCGGAGAGTGTCGCTCTCTACCAGAAGATGACGGATAGCCTGACATCGGGTACCTGGGATGGCGATCGGGATAACTGGCCGGATACGATCGAGACGGATGATTGGAGTCGGGTTACCACTGACCACCGCCAGTGCAGTGGCCGCCGCTGCCCTCATGTCACCAATTGCAGCTTCTTCCGAGCGCGAGAGAGCCTGGGCAAGACACAGGTGATCGTTGCTAACCACGACCTGTTGCTGGCGGACCTGGCCCTGGGTGGTGGCGCGATTCTTCCGCCCCCGGAAGAGACTATCTATGTACTTGATGAAGCCCACCATCTACCGGAAAAGGCTCTCAATCATTTCTCTCACCACAGTCGCGTAGGGGCTTCCACCGGTTGGTTGGATCAAACCAATAAGGCCCTGGGGCAGATGCTGGGTGAGATTGGTGACGGCGCCCAGATCGACCGCTGCGGCGAGCAGCTGCCGGCGGTTCTCACCTCTGCCAAGCAGGGGTTGGAGCAGATGTGGCCGCTGATTGAAGAGCTGTGTGAATTTGAAGATGAGCGGGGCAATACCATCCGCCATCGTTTTGAAGGTGGGGTAATCCCCGATTCCATGTCGCAGCTGGCGGAAAAGCTGCGGGAAGACTTTGATGAGTTGGAAAGCCTGCTCAGCAAGATGTTGCAGACCGCCCAACGCATGATGGAGGACGGCCACTCGCCGGTACCCCTGGCAGATCTGGAGCGCTGGTACCCCCAGTTGGGCAGTTGGCATGGGCGCGCTGAGGCCAATCTTCTGTTGTGGGCGAATTACGCCCGTGCCGATGCTGATGGCGCATTGCCCCAGGCGCGCTGGGTCACCCTGGTGGACTGGGGCGGCTCCACAGATTTTGAGGTTTGCAGCTCACCGATACTCGCAGGCAAAACCCTGGAGTACAGCTTGTGGCGCCGCTGTTACGGAGCGGTACTGACTTCGGCCACACTCACAGCTTTGGGGAAATTTGATCGTTTGCAAATGCGTGCCGGCACTCCGGACAATGCCAGCTATCAGGTGGTGCCGAGTCCTTTTGACTTTTCCCGTGCAACACTGCAAGTGCCCCCGGAAGCTGTGGATGCGGGCAATGCAGAGCAACACACAGACGCCATTATCGATGCATTGCCAGACCTGCTGAAAGGGGAGGGTGGCGCTCTGGTGCTGTTTTCCTCCCGGCGCCAGATGGAGACGGTTTACGAGGCGCTCCCTGGTACCTGGCGCAACCGAATTCTGATGCAGGGGCAGCAATCCCGCCAGCAGTTGCTGGATAGCCACCGTGAGATTATCGATGGCGGTGGCAGCAGTATCCTGTTCGGGCTTGCAAGTTTTGCCGAGGGATTGGACTTGCCTGGTGACTACTGCCGCCACGTGGTTATTGCAAAACTGCCTTTCGCGGTGCCCGATGATCCGATTGAGGCGGCGCTGGCGGAGTGGATTGAAGCTAAGGGCGGCAATCCGTTTATGCAAATCACAGTGCCGGATGCAGCCCTAAAATTGGTGCAGGCCTGCGGGCGCTTACTGCGGGCAGAAGGGGACAGCGGCACAGTCACTTTGCTGGATCGCCGGGTGGTTACCCGTCGCTATGGTCAGGCAATACTCAATTCACTGCCGCCCTTTAATCGAAAAATTTAGAAAATCTTTAGTCGTATTTGCGCTGTTACTCAGATTGGGCAGGTGGCTATTGCGTATTATCACGGCTGTAAATGTGAAGGTTCTATGAGTTATGCAACCTATTTATTCTGAAATCGCTGATCAGCTCCTGTTCCTTGAATCTGAACTGCGCAGCCTGCAGGTTTGGCAGGATAATGCGCCACCCGCAGAAGCCCTGGCCAGCACCGAGCCATTTTGTGTGGATACATTGACCTTGCCCCAGTGGCTTCAATTTATTTTTTTGCCGCGTATGCAGGTCCTGATTGAAGGGGAGATGCCCCTACCGGGCCAGTGTGGTATTGCTCCGGTTGCCGAAGAGTTCTTCAAGGGGCGGGATGATGCTGCGGCACTGCTGGCTATTTTGGAAACTATCGACCAGCGCCTGCAGCAGGGCTAACCAGCTTCTGATTCCCTGAGCCCAGTACTCTCAATCACTCTGGGCGGCATGTCACATTGTTAGTGTTGAGTCCCGCGACTCGGCGGACATCGCTGTGCAGTGGCCGCGCTCATGAGCTAATATCGACCTTTTGCCTGAGGCGGGGAGCAATTTCTCCGTCAGATAAGCGAACACCGCGCGTTTGTAGCGGTCCGAATGGCATTGCTAATGGGGCTTGAGGTAATTGGTCGGTATGCAGAGATTTTCCCTTCTGTGGTTAATGTTGACGCTTTCGGTGCTCGCCGGTTGTGAGTCACTGATGTATCCGGGGCGGGACAGGGCCGCTCAACCAGCGGAAGTTGCACCACCGGTAGAATCACCAGATTCTGCAATGCAGTGCCCAGAGCCTGCGGAAGTGATTTGTGCGGAACCGGAAGTGAAGGTTGTTGAGCGGGTAATCGAACGAACTGTAGAAAAAGTAGTCGAAGTGCCCGTTGCCAAAGATAAGTTGGTTTTGGGATCGGTAGAAGAAGTGGCCATAGAGCCTCCTGGCCTGATCCTGGAATCCGTTGTCGATACAGGTTCACCCACTTCCACACTGCGGGTCAGGAAGCTGACTCCGTTCGAGCGGGATGGCAGGGACTGGATCAGGTTCCAGATTGTTCAGTCGAGCAAAATGGACCCGGTCTCGGTAGAGCTGCCGATAAAACGCCATGTTCGAGTGGAGCGCCTGGGCTTTGATAATCAGCGCAGGCCGGTAGTGGAGCTTAACCTGACTGTTGGGCGTATAACCCACCAAGTCGAAGTTAACCTGACCGATGAGGGCGGCTCTGATTTATTGATGCTGCTGGGACGCAACTTCCTCAAAGATGCCGCTGTTGTCGATGTGAGCCGGCGCAATGTCCAGGGCCAACCCCAAATAGACGGGGTTAAATAGGCCAGTTATCCAATTGGGTTCCTAATTGGGACCTCAGAGTTACGGGGAATGGCGAATGTCGCCGCGTGTCCAAGTTTATGTAATTGCGGCGTTACTCGCATTGGTAGGAGCAGGCCTGACCGCCTATAAAAACCTCGAGTTGGGTTTTCCGCTGTTGCCGGGTGAGTACCGCACCGTGTGGACCATCGAAGCAAAAGTGGGCTTTGATGCCGATGGCGGTCCGGTAAAGGCCGCGCTGACCCTCCCGCGCGAACAGCGCAATATGGAAATACTGGGGGAGACCTTCAGCTCCTCCGGTTTTGGTTTCTATATCGCGAGAGAAGATGATGCCTATCGGGCTATTTGGTCTCGCCGGGCCGCAAGAGGCCCCCAATCTCTCTTCTATCAGCTGGATGTCTACCAGCGGCCCGGTGCTGCGCTGGCGCAGCCTCTGGATCTGAGCACTGAGATACAAAAACCCTTCCTGGGGGCTCGTGAGCAAGAAGCGGTGCGCTTGGCGATTTACTCCCTGGTTGAACAGGCCCGTGAGCGCTCTTCCGATGTGGAATCTCTCACTACCCAGTTACTATTCGAATTGAATGACGATGAAAATCAGGATCGCAACCTGATCTTCCGTCATTACGCCGACCGCTCTTTTGTGGATGTTGCCTTGCTTGTACTGGCCACAGCCGATATCCCCGCCCACCGTATTCGCGGCCTCTACCTGGAGGATGATCGACGTCGACTATCTCCAGAAGATCTGCTTGAGGTCTATGATGGCAAGCGTTGGATCGTATTTGAACCCAGCAGTGGCCAGCCTGGTGTGCCGGAAAATTTCTTTATTTGGCAGCGCGGCGGCAAGAGTCTTTTAGATCTTGAGGGCGGTCGTAACTCCCAAGTGACTTTCTCTGTGATTGCCAATGATGTCCCTGCTCGCGATGTCTCTATGCGCAGCACCAAGGATGAGAAAGATGCGCTGGTGGATTTCTCGATCTACAGTTTGCCCATTGAGCAGCAGAGTATTTTCAAGCTGATTCTGCTGGTGCCTGTGGGGGCCCTGGTGGTGGTGCTGCTGCGTGTATTTGTGGGCCTGCGCACCTCCGGTACCTTTATGCCGGTACTACTGGCAATTGCCTTTATCGAAACCCAGTTGATTACCGGTTTAGCAATTTTTACTTTGATCCTGATCCTCGGCCTTTGGGTGAGGTTCTATCTCAGTAGGCTCAACTTGCTATTGGTGTCGAGGATCGCCGCCGTCGTGGTGACGGTGGTGATAATAATGGGGGCAATCAGTGTGGTCAGCTATAAGCTGGGCATTGAGCAAGCCCTCACTGTGACTTTCTTCCCGATGATTATCCTTGCCTGGACTATCGAGCGTATGTCGATTGTGTGGGAGGAGGATGGTCCCTACGAAGTGGTGGTGCAGTCCGGGGGTAGCTTATTAGTAGCGATACTGGCTTGGTGGGTAATGACCAACCGCTATATTGAGCATTGGACATTCAACTTCCCCGAGTTACTGTTGGTATTGCTGGCCTTTATTCTGGTGGTGGGCAACTACACCGGATATCGACTCAGTGAGTTGATGCGTTTCCGTCCGCTGGTTCGCTAGGGGGCGTTATGCTGCAATTTTCAGTTAAGCATATCTTCAATAAAGTTCGCGGCGGAGTGGTATCTCCGCTGACCCTGCGCCGCATGGGGGTGTTGGGGATGAACGCGCGTAATATTGACTATATTGCGCGCTACAACGATCGCAAAAAATATCCCATCGTCGACGACAAGTTAAACACTAAGCGCGCGGCTAAAAAAGCGGGAATTCCTGTGCCTGAGCTGATCGAGGCATTTGAAAGCCCTGCCAGCCGCAAGCGAGTTATGGAGGTGATTGACCCTCTATGGCAGTTTGTAATCAAGCCGGCACGGGGCTCGGGTGGTAAAGGTATTCTCGTTATTGCCGGTCGCAACGGCGACAAATATAAAAAGATATCCGGTGCTGAAATTGATGCGCTGGATATCTTGCGGCACGTGAGCAATATTCACAGCGGCCTATACAGTCTCGGTGGCAAACCCGACAGGGTGATGGTAGAGGCCTTGGTGGACTTTGACCCGGTCTTCGATCGCTACTCTGTTGAGGGTGTGCCTGATGTGCGGGTTATTGTTTTTCGCGGTTATCCGGTGATGGCCATGCTGCGCTGCTCAACCCACGCCTCAGATGGTAAAGCCAATTTGCACCAGGGCGCTGTAGGTGTTGGTATCGACCTGGCCACGGGCAAAAGTTGTCATGCAGTAATGCGCGGGTTGCGAATTGACCAGCACCCGGATACTGAAGTGCCTTTCGATGCATTGCAGGTGCCAGGTTGGTACGAGCTGGTCCGTTTGGCGGCAAGCTGTTACGAAATGACTGGGCTGGGTTATTTAGGCTGTGACATTGTCCTGGATCGTGAACGTGGCCCCCTCTTATTGGAGGCCAATGCGCGCCCGGGATTGGCAATCCAAATTGCCAACGGTGTTGGCTTGCGAGAGCGCTTGGGCTTTATCGAAAAATTTGATGAAGAAATGTTCAGAAAAAATGTGGATGAACGGGTGGCATTTTCCATGCGCAAATTTGCCAGCGACTAGGAAAGTCCGCTAATAGATTGTCGATTTTATTATCTTTCGAAGCAATACCTATTGTCAGGTTAGGGGGTGGCTGTCCCTTCGTTTGGTCGAATTTTTCCAATTAGAATCTTTAGCCGCTTTCCTTGCATTTTGAGTCCATATTCAAGTTCTTGTATTTTCGTTTGGATCGAAGTGAGTTCCCACTCGCTGGGTGGCTGACCATGTTTTTCTCCATGGCGTAAAAATTGAAGGGATTTCCAGTTCTTCAATAACTTGGCGAATCCACGAGCCTCACTTTCCAGAATCTCTTGCCAGCTCTCTTTATCTTTAATCTTTTCAATTTTCTCCCTGGCTTGTTTGAAAAGCTGCTCTACCTTTACTTTTTGGATCTGAATAGGTGGAATAACCCTTAAATTATAGGTGAGTCCAACAAGGCTCAATGATTTGATCAACCATTTGGTAGGGTCATACTGGAACCAGCGAATACCACTTCGATAATCTATCTGAAAGGTGTGGTGATAGTTGTGATAACCCTCGCCAAATACAAATAGGTTGAGGAAAGCGTTATCTCTTGCGCTGATTGATCCCTTATAGGGGCGCCGGCCCCATAAATGCCCAAATGAGTTAATCATAAAAGTAGTGTGATGATTAACCACAAGGCGCAATACTCCGGCCAGCAAAACCATACCGAGAACGTCTCCAGTAATGATCCCCAAGATTATAGGTAGGCCAAGGTTCATGGCAATAATGATGGGAACATAGTTATTGTGTTGCCACATTACCAACTTGTCCCTTTGAAGATCCTTAACATTTTTGTAATCGAGATAACTGCTGGGATATTCGTGCATCATCCAGTCCATATGGGAGAACCAGAAGCCGCGCCCTGCTGAATAGGGGTCTCGATTGTTATCGTCGATAAATTGATGATGGTATCTATGGCTTGCACACCAATTTAAAGTGGTGTTTTGCATGGCTGCCGCACTGAATAAAATAAATAAAAGTCGAATTGACCAGTGGGCTTCGTAGCTTTTGTGTGACCACAACCTGTGATTTCCTGCTGCTATAGAAAAGCTGCAAAGTGCACCAAAAATGGCAAATGCAAGCCCTTGATACCAGTGGTACCCGTAGACAAATCCATAAATCGGTACTGCGGTAAGTGCTAACAAACCTGTGCTGGCAAATAAAATTGTGGGTATCCAAAAACGTTTTCGCTGATTGCTGGAACTTAGAGGAGTTGCATTCATAGCAGGCCCCCTTTATTGAGGATTGCCCATGACTATTTTGAGAGAGGGGGGGAGGTATTTCCTTTGGCCAGATTTAAATTTTTCTTCGTAGCTTTTCACTTGAATGCATTGTTTTGGTGCATTTTGGCTGCCTGAAGGATCGCATTGGTTCGCTATTCCACAGAAGCGCTGGGGTATGAGAGCTAAGTCCTTAAAAAACACAGTTTTGAAAGTTGGCATAAGGGTTGCATTGGTAATTGTGCGGGGCAAAGGACCCGCATTTCGGGAGAGTTTCTTAGGGTTATGGCAAACCATTAACACTGGGTGACTTCCCGTTTTCTCTCATCATCGCTGATTACGGCCCCGCATTGCGGGGCCTTTTTTTTGCCCGCACTTTGCGCAAAGCTCATAATGCTTTAGTTTAGGGTCTCCCGAGGCGTTCCCAAATTTGACGGCCCCGGGAGAGAGGCTCTCTTTTATGGCAAGGATGCATGAGCCAGGTAATTAATGAGCTAATTTCGATAGTCGAGCCCTGTGTGTCAGAGTCACTAACCCCAAATCCGTCCAGCGCAGTGTTCCAGTTGGCAACCAGCGATGAGCTCTCTTCTTTGGATGCATCGCGCTTGCCTCGTCATACCGCTTGTTTGCAAGATTTGTTTTTGGATTCAGATTGCGGGTTGTGGGAGTGGCATCCGGATTCCGGTGCCCAGCGTGCTCAGGGTGAAATTTGGCTCCTGTTTGCAGAAACTGCAGAACTTGCTTTGACTTCCCTGTGGACGGGTGATGAATTGCGTTCGGTTCACTCTGATGAGCGGGATCGAATTATCACTGTGCGGCGTCGTCTTACTAACAAAGGTGGACACTTCGATACTACTTTTCGGGCCTACGACAGTCTCGGTCAGTTGCGCTGGTTACGATTGCGGGGACGCGCAATAAACCTCGAGGATGACAGTGGATTTGTTGTGATTGGAAGTTGCGCTGACTTCACTGAAACTTTGGCCCAGCGCTACCTATCCAACCTGCCTGGCGAGCGCCCCTTACAAACACTGTCTGGAGTTGGCGATGGTTTATGGGAGTGGGATCTACGCGCAGATGAAATGGTGCTTGATGATGCCTGCTGGGGGATTTTGGGTTACGAAGTGAGCCCGATACGCAGTATCGGTATTTCAGCCGCGGAGCAGTGGAAGGCTCGAATTTTAGCGGAGGACTTCCCTCGGGTTGAGCAGTCCATGCGGGATCATGTGCGCGAGGGGTTACCGCTCGATGTGGAATTTCGTATCTGGCGTTCGGATAGCAGTGTGGTTTGGGTTCGCTGCCGCGGCAAGGCCCAATTAAATAGTCGCGGTCAGCCAGTGCGGGTGTTGGGAGTTTTACAAGACGTCAGCCGCAGCCGGGAAAGGCTTTCGCAAATGGAGCGGGAGCTGGAGTTACAGCGGGAGGAAAATGCGCATCGGGCAGATTTATTATTTAGCCTGAGCCATGAATTACGTACACCACTTAATGCAATTTTAGGTTACAGCCAAATTGTCGAATTAGATCAGAGTCTCAACGCAGACCAGCGTCAGCGCTTATCAGAGATTCGTCGCGCGGGGCAGCATTTATTGCATTTGGTCGGCGATGTATTGGAGCTGGCCAGAATCGACAGTAGGCGTTTGGGCCCCTCGATGGAATTAATTCGTCCGGCCGATTTGGTTGCAGAATGTAAACGTTTACTCGAGCCCCTGGCTGAAACCCGTCGCGTAAGTTTGATGTTTGAGCCTCTCGGCTGGGAGTCCGCTTATATTTGTGCGGACCCAGTGCGCTATAAGCAAGTTGTATTGAACCTGGCGGGCAACGCGGTGAAATACAACCGTGAAAATGGCCGTGTCATTATTAATTTTACGCCGCAGGCCGATGGCTGGTTGAGACTGAATATTTTGGATACCGGCAAGGGGATTGCAGCAGAGAGACGCAAAGAAGTTTTTGAGCCCTTTAATCGTCTGGGGGAGGAAAAAGGGCATATCGAGGGTACGGGTGTCGGTCTTGCAATTGCCAAGCGTCTGGCGGAGGCGATGGGAGGGCGGATCGATTTTGACAGTCAGGAAGGGCAGGGGTCAGTATTTTGGGTTGAATTCCCAATGGTTGATGCAGCGGAGTCTTTCCTGTCATTTGCAAGTTCTGTTGATGCCCCGTCAACATTACCCGACTGTAGATTGCTGCTAGTGGATAACCGCCCTGAAAGCGTGGCTCGGGTGGAAAAACTTTTGCAGGGGGCGCCGCAAGTACAGCTTTCTGTGGCCGCAGATGTTGTTGAGGCCATATTTATGGCGCGTACCCAAGCACCGGATGTGGTGTTGTTTCACAATACCTTACCGGGAATGTCGGTTGGGGATTTGGTAAGTATCCTCAAGCAGGATCAAGTCACTCAAAAAACCTGTTTGGTGGTTATGGGAGGAGAGGCTTCCTCGGGGGTGACAACCGCTTTGCCGGATAACTTTGATCGACCGCAGCTTGCGCGAGTTTTGATGGAGTGTTTGACGGGGAAGAGCTGAGTTGCACTTTTGGAATCAGCACCCCGGCATCTTATTTGCCGGAGTGCCGTTCAGGATTTTAGCGTATGTGCCCCATATGTTTGCCCACGATTTTCACCAGGGGCTTAAATACTTTCGGAGTTGCACAGACCAAGTGGCCGGAGTCCAGGTAGTCTTCACCACCGCGGAAATCGCTGATCAGGCCGCCGGCTTCTTTGACCAACAGGGAGCCCGCTGCGATATCCCAGGTGTTCAGGTACATCTCCCAGAAACCGTCGAATCGCCCGGCAGCAACATAGGCAAGATCCAGCGCTGCAGCGCCGGGGCGGCGGATTCCCGCAGTTTGCCCAGCGATATCTTTTA
This sequence comes from Microbulbifer maximicatervae (SeqCode), assembly GCF_052468095.1. The sequence continues at coordinate 3,941,831 of NZ_CP174332.1, read as the reverse complement.
GGGCGGCTAGGTAGGCGTCGATGTTATCCAACGGCAGGCCGTTGAAGGGAATGCCGGTGCCAATCAGAGAGCCGCGCATGCCCTGGCGTGAAGAGACGCGGATACGGCGGCCATTCAGGGCAGCGCCGCGACCGCGACTTGCGGTAAATTCTTCGCGTTTGATGGGGTCCAGTACGACTGCGTGCTCAATGCGGCCACGATAGCGACAGGCGATAGAAACAGCGAACTGTGGGACGCCGTGGATAAAATTGGTGGTGCCATCGAGGGGATCGATAATCCACTCGTAATCGGGCTCTGCGCCCTCTTGCAGGCCGCTTTCTTCAGCGCGGATGCTGTGCTTGGGGTAGGCCTTGCGCAGGTGATAGATAATCTCCTGTTCGCTGGCCTTATCCACTTCAGTAACGAAATCGTTGCGCGTCTTTTCTTCGAATTTCATCAGGTCGCCGCGCTCCCAGGCCCGTTCGATCAGTTCTCCTGCCTTACGCGCCGCGCGCAGGGCAATATTTAGCATGGGTTCCATAACTATTCCGCACAAAGTGGTTAAAGGGGTTAAAAAGCAGGCCGCAGGTTAACTGCGACGGACGCGATTGTAGGGATTCCGATTGGTTTTTGCTACACTCGCGCGCCCCCATGACACCGATTTATTACTTTCAGTATGGCCAAGTCACCTTTAGACACGACTCCACTTGCCGCGCTCGACAATGTGCGCGTGGTTCTGGTTAACAGCGCACACCCCGGAAATATTGGTGGTGCGGCGCGCGCGCTCAAGAATATGGGCCTGAGTCAGCTGTACCTGGTAGCGCCTCGGGAATTTCCTGCAGCCAATGCTGTTTGGCGTGCAGCCGGGGCAGCTGAGTTGCTCGATAGCGCCGTTGTGGTGGATACCCTGGAAGAAGCCGTGGCTGATTGTGGTCTTGTTGTGGCCACCAGCGCTCGCGAGCGCCGAATCCCTTGGCCCCTGCTGACCCCGCGCCAGTGTGGAGAGCGTACCGTCGTCGAGGCCGCGTCTCATCCGGTTGCTTTGGTGTTTGGCCGCGAGGATCGAGGGCTTACCAACGAAGAGTTACAGGCCTGTAACTACCATGTGCATATTCCTGCTAACCCGGAATACAGCTCCCTGAACCTGGCGACTGCTGTACAGGTACTTGCCTACGAAGTGCGTATGGCGGCCCTGGAAGCGGAAAAGGGTGAGCCTGTGAATTACACCGATTGGGATCGCCCACCGGCCAAGGCCAGCGATATGGAGTTGTACTTCGATCACCTGCAACAGGCGCTGGGCGAGCTGGGCTTTATTGACCCGGATAACCCCCGTCAGACAATGACCCGCCTGCGCCGACTGTATAGTCGGGTGCGCCCCGATGATATGGAGCTGGGTATCCTGCGCGGTATGTTGACCTCAATCCAGAATTACATTCATCGCTCTGGTGGTAAGGGGCGACCCGACTAGTTGAGTACCCGAGTGTCCCGCTGGGTTATATACTTGACTACAGTAGTGGGTTATTCCATACTCGCGCCCCGATCGGAAAAGGGCTGTACATCAGTTGGGAGCTGATATGCGTTTGACAACCAAAGGCCGCTACGCGGTGACTGCCATGCTGGACCTGGCGTTGCACGCTGATCGCGGACCGATCAGTCTGGCAGACATATCCAAGCGCCAGGGTATATCGCTGTCCTACCTGGAGCAGCTGTTCTCCCGGTTGCGGCATTCTGGGCTGGTGTCCAGTGTGCGCGGGCCCGGCGGTGGTTATCGCCTGGCGCGGGATGGTGAAGAGATTTTTGTGGCGCAGATCATTGATGCGGTCAATGAGTCTGTAGATGCCACCAGCTGCGGCGGCAATGCAGATTGCGCCAATGGCGAACAGTGCCTGACCCACTACCTCTGGTCAGACTTGAGCGATCAGATTCATAGCTTCCTCAGCAGTATCAGCTTGGCCAACCTGGTTTCCCGAGCTGAGGTGCAGGAAGTTGCGCGTCGGCAAGATATGCGCGAGGCGCCGGAAGAGAGGGTCGCTGTACTCGGCGGCCTGTGATTGGGGCCCAAACGGGCCAGCAGACAGATATTAGAGATTTACTAAGCGGAAACGGTATGACTATGAAGCTTCCCATCTATCTGGACTATTCGGCTACCTGTCCGGTTGACCCACGCGTCGCCAAGAAAATGGCAGAGCAGCTGACGATGGAAGGCAATTTCGGCAATCCGGCCTCCCGCTCCCACCTGTTTGGTTGGAAAGCGGAAGAAGCAGTGGAGAATGCCCGACGCCAGGTGGCGGAGCTGATCAACGCCGATCCGCGCGAAATTGTCTGGACCAGCGGTGCCACCGAGTCCGACAACCTGGGTATCAAGGGTGCGGCCCATTTCTACCAGAGTCGCGGCAAGCACATCATTACCTCCAAAATTGAGCACAAAGCGGTTTTGGATACCTGCCGCCAGCTGGAGCGGGAAGGTTTTGAAGTGACCTACCTGAATCCCCGTGAAGACGGCATCGTCTATCCGGAGCAGGTTGAGGAAGCCATGCGCGAGGACACCACTGTGGTGAGCCTGATGCACGTTAACAACGAGATCGGGGTGATCAACGATATCGCTGCGATCGGCGAACTGTGTCGCTCTCGCAAAGTTATTTTCCATGTGGACGCGGCCCAGAGCGCCGGCAAGTTGCCGATCGACCTTCAGGAAATGAAAGTTGACCTGATGTCCTTCTCCGGCCACAAAATTTACGGCCCCAAAGGTATCGGTGCCCTTTACGTACGCCGCAAGCCCCGCGTCCGTCTGGAAGCCCAGATGCACGGTGGCGGCCACGAGCGCGGTATGCGCTCCGGTACCCTGCCGACTCACCAGATTGTCGGTATGGGCGAAGCCTTTGGTATTGCTAAAGAAGAAATGGCTCAGGAAGCCGAGCGTCTGCGCTCTCTGCGCGACCGTTTCTGGGATCAGATCAAGGATATGGAAGAGGTCCATATCAACGGTTCCGCCGAGCAGCGAATTCCGGGCAACCTGAACGTGAGCTTTGCGTTTGTAGAAGGTGAGAGCCTGATCATGTCGCTGCGCGACCTGGCGATCTCCTCCGGTTCCGCCTGTACCTCTGCGAGCCTGGAGCCCAGCTACGTACTGCGAGCCCTGGGTGTTAACGACGAATTGGCGCACAGCTCACTGCGCTTCAGCTTCGGTCGTTTTACCAGCGAGAGTGATGTCGACACCGCTGCCGCAGAAGTGCGCAAGGCAGTGGAGAAACTACGTGAATTGTCACCGCTTTGGGATATGTACAAAGACGGCGTAGACCTGAACAAGATTGAATGGGCCGCTCACTAAGCGCGCGCAAGAGTTAGGAGAAAAGTCATGGCCTATAGCGATAAAGTAATTGACCACTACGAGCACCCCCGCAATGTTGGACGTATGGACGACAAGGCGGACAATGTAGGTACCGGTATGGTGGGCGCGCCCGCCTGTGGTGACGTGATGCGCCTACAGATTCAGGTAAGCGACGAGGGCGTTATCGAAGACGCCAAGTTCAAGACCTACGGCTGTGGTTCCGCCATTGCCTCCAGCTCCCTCCTGACCGAGTGGGTGAAAGGCAAGACGATCGACGAAGCGGAGCAGATCAAGAACACTGCCATTGCAGAGGAGCTGGCGCTGCCGCCGGTAAAAATCCACTGCTCGGTTCTCGCTGAAGATGCGATCAAGGCTGCGGTTCGCGATATCCGTGAAAAGCGCGGTGAGTCTGATGACGCTGTAGAAGCCAAGGAATCTGCGGCGGGTTAACTTTTCGTCCAAATGTAGCGTCTAAACATAGCGAAGGTGTTGTTTTGGCTATTAGCATGACCGAGGCCGCTGAGGCCCACATTCAAAGTCAATTGGCCAAGCGAGGCAAGGGAATCGGCATTCGTGTCGGTGTCAAAACGGCCGGCTGTTCCGGTCTCGCCTATGTGCTGGAATTTGTCGATTCGTTCGAAGCCGAAGATACGGTATTTGAGCAAAACGGCGTTAAGTTGGTGGTGGACCCCAAGAGTCTGGTTTACCTCGACGGCACCCAGCTGGATTTCGTCAAGGAAGGCCTGAACGAAGGCTTCACCTTCTCGAATCCCAATGTAAAAAATGAGTGTGGCTGCGGCGAGAGTTTCCACGTCTGATTCGCTCTCGCCCCACAAGGCCGGGTGCGCTGCGCATACCGGCCTTTTTATTGGCCCCTCGGACAGTTGGGGGCCGTGCAGCAGTAAGCGGCAACTTCAGCCGCGTCCCAGGCTGTGCCCCAGTAGGTATATTCAGATGGCAACCAACCTGAACCATTTCGAAGTTTTTGGTCTGCAACCCGCGTTCGCGGTCGATCGCAGTGCCCTGGCGACCCGCTACCGGGAATTACAGCGGGAATTCCACCCGGACAAATACGCTTCCCATTCCGAGGGCGAACAATTGTTGGCCATCAAAATGGCGGCTCAGATCAATGAGGCGCACACCGTTTTGCGCGACCCAGTACAGCGCGCCGCCTACCTACTCAAGTTGGCCGGGGTAGATGTGCCACCTGAGCAGACCACCAAAGATACTGAATTTTTGATGCAGCAGATGATGTTGCGCGAGCGCCTGGAAGAAGTGCGCGAGCAGCCCGATCCTGCAGCTGCGCTGGATGAGCTCAGTGCTGAGGCGCGGGGGCTGATCTCCAGTGAGGAACAGCGGTTTGCCGAAACTTATGACGGGGGCGATCTGGGCGCAGCAGAGGACTCGCTGCGCAAGCTTCAGTTCCTGGCCAAGCTTGAGAAACAAATTGACGAGCTGGAAGAAGACCTTTTCAACGACTAGTTGCGAGAGCACTGACTGAGAGGGCCAGACGGTACCGCGCCCCGCTTAAAGAAGAGATAACTAATGGCATTACTGCAGATTTCTGAACCGGGCCAGAGCCCAGCTCCCCACCAGCGCAAGCATGCAGTGGGTATCGATTTGGGGACCACCAACTCACTGGTAGCGACCGTGCGCAGTGGATCGGCAGAGGCCATTGCCGATGAGCAGGGTGAAGTGATCCTGCCGTCAGCGGTGCACTATGGAGCCGAGGCGATTACCGTGGGTGCTGAAGCCCGCGCGTGCGCTGCAGAAGACCCCTACAACACCATGATTTCTATCAAGCGCCTGATGGGGCGAGGTGTTGCGGATATCAAAAGTTTTGGTGAGCAGCTGCCCTATCGCCTGGCTGATAGCAGTGGCGGTATGCCTTCGATTGAAACTGCAGCCGGACCGGTAAACCCGGTGCAGGTATCGGCAGAAATCCTGAAAAAACTGGCCGCGCGCGGCCGCGAAGCGCTCTATGGCAAAGCGGGCGGTGAGCTGGATGGTGCGGTGATCACCGTGCCGGCCTACTTCGATGATGCCCAGCGCCAAGCGACCAAAGACGCCGCCCAACTGGCGGGCCTGAAAGTCCTGCGCCTGCTCAACGAGCCCACAGCAGCGGCTGTTGCCTACGGCCTGGATAAAGGCGAAGAGGGTGTGATCGCGGTCTATGATCTCGGTGGCGGCACCTTCGATATCTCTATTCTGCGCCTGTCCCGGGGTGTGTTTGAAGTCATGTCTACCGGCGGCGATACAGCCCTTGGTGGCGACGATTTCGATCGCACTATCGCTTCCTGGATCGCCGAGCAAGTGGGATTGGGTACCGATCTCGACGCCGCGACCCAGCGAGTCCTGTTAGACAGCGCCTGTGCTGCGAAAGAATCCCTGTCCAGTGTCGAGCAAGTGGAAGTGCAATACGGCGACTGGTCCGGTGTGCTTGACCGCGACACCATGGCTTCACTGCTGGACCCCCTGATCGACAAAACCCTACGCGCCTGCAAGCGCGCCCTGCGCGACGCCGGTATCAGTGCCGATGAGGTGCAGGAAGTGGTTCTGGTGGGTGGCTCCACCCGTACTCTGCGCGTGCGCGAGCGGGTTGAGGGTTATTTTGGCCGTCCCCCCCATGCGGAAATTGACCCCGACCAAGTGGTAGCAATCGGCGCCGCGATTCAGGCTGATGTACTGGTGGGCAATAAGTCCAGCGAAGAACTGCTGCTGTTGGATGTTATTCCCCTTTCCCTCGGGATTGAAACCATGGGCGGCCTCGCGGAAAAACTGATTGATCGCAACACGACCATCCCCGTCTCCAAAGCCCAGGAGTTCACCACTTTTAAAGATGGCCAGACTGCCATGGCGATCCATGTCGTGCAGGGCGAGCGGGAGCTGGTGAGTGACTGTCGCTCACTGGCGCGCTTTGAATTGCGCGGCATACCGCCGATGGTGGCCGGCGCCGCCCATATCCGTGTGACTTTCCAGGTGGATGCTGACGGTCTTTTATCAGTGACAGCCATGGAAAAAAGCAGTGGTGTCAGTGCCGATATTACGGTTAAACCGTCTTATGGGCTGGAGGACAAGGATATTGCGCGAATGCTGCAGGAATCCTACACCCACGCCGCTGAGGATATCGCCCTGCGTGCCCTGCGCGAGGCCCAGGTGGAAGCGGAGAGAACCCTGGAAAGCATGTTGGTGGCCCTGCGTGAGAACGGTGCCGAGCTGCTGGACGAAGGTGAGTTAAACGAGCTTGAGCACGCGATGGAAGCTCTGCGCCTGGCCCATAACGGCGGCGACGCAGAGGAAATTCGTCGTCGTATCGAAGCCTTGAATAAGCTGTCTGAGCCTTTTGCTGCCAAGCGTATGGATGCCTCCATTAAGCGCGCTATGCAGGGCCACAGCTTGGATGAATTTGATAAATAACCATGATCAGGCGCAGACTCTGCGCTGCCGGCGGCCGGGGAGTCGTTACTTTCTCCCCGTCGGATTGAGACCACAGAGGTTCAGTACCCCATGCCGAAGATAGTATTTTTACCCCATCCGGAAATGTGCCCTGAGGGCAAAGTGGTGGAAGCGGAGAGCGGTGTCAGCGTGATCGACGCGGCCCTGGCCAACGATATTGAAATTGAGCACGCCTGTGAAAAAGCCTGTGCTTGTACCACCTGCCACGTCATTGTGCGCGAGGGCTTCGATTCTCTTGAAGAGCCGGACGAGCTTGAAGAGGACCTGCTGGATAAAGCCTGGGGCTTGGAACCGGAGTCTCGCCTGTCCTGTCAGGCGATTGTGGAGGATGAAGACCTGGTGGTCGAGATTCCCAAGTACACCATCAACCAGGTGTCGGAAAAGCATTGACCTGCACGCTGAGGAAGCCGAATCATGAAGTGGACTGATATTCACGATATTGCCATAGAGTTGAGCGAAGCTCACGAGGATGTGGACCCACTGACGGTCAACTTTGTCGACCTGCGCAACTGGGTGATGGCGCTGCCCGGATTTGATGACGATCCCGATCGCTGCGGAGAGAAAATCCTCGAAGCGATCCAGGCTGCCTGGATCGAAGAGCAGGAGTAACCGGCCTTCGGGGGCAGTATTGGCAAGAGAGTACAAAAGTCGATCAATACCCCGTATAATCCGCCGGCCGCGAAATGCGGTGATCAAAAATTGAGTACCCCCGGTGGGTATGAAAGGAATATCAGGGAAGAGCAACTGAGTAGGTTGCTCTTTCTTTATGTAGGGAGCCTCTGAACAATCCCGCAACACCTCTGCGAGCCGTGAAGGCCCGCCCTGTGGGGCTTACAGAGTTGTTTGGAGACTCCTAAGTTAAGTTACAAAAAATCAATTTGGAGATAACCATGGCCCTGGAGCGTACCCTTTCTATCATCAAGCCGGACGCAGTAGCCAAGAATGTAATCGGTGAAATCGAGAGCCGTTTTGAGAAAGCTGGCCTGAGCATTGTTGCCATGAAGATGGTTCAACTGTCCCGCGAAAAAGCTGAAGGTTTCTACGCTGAGCACAAAGAGCGTCCTTTCTTCAAAGACCTGGTTGACTTCATGACTTCCGGTCCAGTTGTTGTACAGGTTCTGGAAGGCGAGAACGCTATCCTGGCAAACCGCGACCTGATGGGTGCTACCAACCCTAAAGAAGCTGCTGCTGGCACCATCCGCGCTGACTTCGCTGACAGCATCGACGCCAACGCTGTACACGGTTCCGACTCCGCAGAGTCCGCTGCTCGCGAAGTAAGCTACTTCTTCGCCGACGACGAAATCTGCGCGCGCGCTTAATCCGCGCCACAAATCGCACCGGTCTGTCCGGACCGGTGCAATTCTTCCCCCGAGGTGAAATGAATGACCACAGAGAAAACCAACCTGCTCGGCCTTTCAGTAGAAAAGCTGGCCGCCTTTTTTGAATCATTGGGCGAGAAGCGCTTCCGCGCTGTTCAGGTTTTAAAGTGGATTCACCAGAATGGGGTTGATGATTTTGCTGAGATGACCAATGTCAGCAAGGCCCTGCGTCAAAAGTTGACGGAAGTGGCCGAAGTCCGTGCCCCAGAAGTATTGAATCAGTGGGATTCCGCCGATGGCACACGGAAATGGTTAATTAAAGTTTCCGGTGGCAATGCTATCGAGACTGTCTATATCCCCGATGGTGATCGCGGTACCCTTTGTGTCTCCTCCCAGGTGGGCTGTTCCCTGGATTGCAGCTTTTGTGCAACTGGCAAGCAGGGCTTTAACCGCGATTTAACGGCGGCAGAAATTATCGGGCAGGTCTGGATTGCCTGTAAATCTTTCGGTCAATTGGATCCGAAAGGACCGCGCAAGGTTACCAACGTGGTAATGATGGGCATGGGTGAACCGCTGCTCAATTTCGACAATGTGGTCGATTCCATGAACCTGATGATGGAAGACAACGCCTACGGTATTTCCAAGCGCCGCGTTACTCTGTCGACCTCCGGTGTAGTGCCCGCACTGGACCGCCTCGCCGATGTGACCGATGTGAGCCTGGCAATTTCCCTGCATGCGCCCAACGATGAATTGCGTAACGAGTTGGTGCCGATCAATAAAAAATACCCTATTGCGGTGCTACTGGATTCCGCCAAGCGCTACATCGACCGCATGCCGGATACGCACCGTAAAATGACCATTGAATACACGCTGATGCGCGAGGTTAACGACCGCCCGGAGCACGCTGAGCAATTAGCGGAGCTGCTTAAAGAGATTCCGGTGAAAATTAACCTGATTCCCTTTAACCCGTTTGAGTTGTCCGACTACCAGCGAGTGAGTAATAATGCACTGCGTCGCTTCCAGCAGATTTTGCTCGACAAAGGTTATACCGTGACTGTGCGCACTACACGCGGCGATGATATTGATGCGGCCTGTGGTCAGTTGGCGGGCAGTGTTAATGACCGCACCCGCCGCTCCGAGCGCTACCGCAATGCGGAGCGCCCCGTTCGTATTGTTAACTAGTCGCTGGTAATTTTTTGTATAGGTTGCCAACTTGTTGGCAGCCTATTGGCTTCGATTTCCCCCTTCCCAAAAAAACTCTGTTCAGCCTGAAATTTCCTTTCTATTCTATTTTTCGTGTCAACGAAATTGCTTTATCTAACGTTTAACGCTCGAGGAAAATTTACCCGGGAAGGGAGCGTTGGATATATGCATGAGATTAGGTCAAAACGATCATATTTTTTTAATTTGCATTTTGCTTGCAACATTTTGACTTTGAATGAAATAGCTGGCCATTGGAGAGAGGTCTTCACTAGACCGTCTGGCACTGGATCTTTGCAGTAGCTACACCCGTATCTCCAACATCCACCAAAACATTATGACGCTATAGCGTGCTATCCAGTCATTTTCATTTGGTCTGGAGCTGTTACAGCGTGCTTAGGTTCAGGAAAAACAATGTGTAGAAGTGCTTGTACAGCTGTGTTGAGAGTTGAAGTGCATAGAGTTCTCTGAGTTGCCTGGCTTAGGAAAAGAAAAGTTATCGACGGGACTGTTCGAATATTATGAACGCGGAAAAAAACCAATTAACCCAATTGCTTGTAGCGCTGAATAAGCTGCTGTTCATTTCTTTATTTCTATTTATGGTGGGCTGTGGGGGCGGTGGTTCCTCTAGCGGTGAGGATGATTCATCGACAGAGACTACTGAAAATGATAGCGGCTCTGGGGATAGCTCTGGCTCAGACGATGGTGACGATTCGGATGGTGATACTGATGGTGGTTCGGATGGTGATACTGATGGTGGTTCGGATGGTGATACTGGGTCAGATGATGAATCCAATTCAGAGCAGGGGATCTTGGTTGCTGAACTGATTGCAAATCCCTTCTCCGGCACCAGCATAGGGCTCTCCTGGGAGGACTCTGAAGAGACCTACAACATCTATCGCGATGGCGAATTGATCGCAGAAACTACAGATAACCATTACGTGGATGAAGGCCTCTCAGTTAATACTGAATATAGTTATTGGGTCGGTGTGGGGAGTATTGATAGTGATACTAATAGTGTTACTGCAAAAACACTGGTTAATAACACGAATGATGGCCTGGGCAATGGTACTGAAGCAGAGGCCATTGAAAAGCGCATTGTTGATTTTGATGAATGTCAAAATGAGCGCTCAGCCGTAGATGTTGACGATAGTAGTCTCGACAGTTGCTTGCAGGCTGTGCTGAATGAAGTGGGAATGGCAGAGCAATTGGAGGATATGCGCGCTTTCGCTGCTCGAGTTAGAAGTGAGCAAGACCCGGAGATGGTTGAGTTGGGTATGCGGTTATTCCACAGTAAAAGTCTTAGTGCTAACGGTGATACCGCCTGCTCTTCTTGCCACCACCCGACAATAGGCTGCGCTGGTGATGATCTTTCCATGTCTGTTGGGGTTAATGCCGTTGATCCCGATTTGCTTGGCCCAGGGCGTTCCGATGGTGAAAACGAAGTGCCGTTGGTTGCACGCAATGCCCAGCCTATTTGTAATGTGGCGCTCTGGGATAATGGATTATTCTGGGACAACCGCGTTCTTTTCACGAGCGACGGTGGCCTTAAAACAGACTCCAGGGATGTAACCAATAATACTGAAGCGGCGGTTGGTACTGGTACTTTGGCACTTATGATGGCCCAAGCCCATTTTCCGGTGACAGATGCTGCTGAGATGGGGGATATTTCTGAATTTGGCTACGACGAAAGTAGCGACGATGACCTTACTGACTACCGTGAGGAATATCTTATACCAAAGCTCAATGAGGAGTCCTGGGGCCCCTTATTTGCTGCCGCTTATGGAGACAACAGTATTGACTACAGTAGGGTCGCACAGGCGATTGCTGCCTATGAAGCGGTATATATTTTTATTGATAATCCCTTCTTTGACTATATCGACGGTGACCTGACAGCGCTGGATGACGATGCGAAGCGGGGAGCAATTACTTATTTTACGCCAGGCTCTGGTTGTACTGCTTGCCATACGGGCGCCTTCTTTACTAACCAGGGTTTGAGGGTCGTTAACTATCCTCAAATTGGTGTCGGAAAAGAGGATGATGGCGCTGATTGGGGAGGGGCAGTACTCGGTGGCTTTCGTGTTCCAACACTGCTCAATGCAGGCATTACTGGTCCCTGGGGGCACGCCGGGCAGTTTGGCTCCTTAGAAAGAAATATTGAGCACTATGCCGGGCAAGCGGATTCGGTGTCCCGGTATTTCGCAGATAGTGAAATGTGCGACCTGGATCAGTTTGCCGAGCTAGCAGACTGCGCAGCGAAAGTTGCGCCCAATGGTCTGGAGTTGACCGAGGCAATTCTGGAGATAGATGGTGATGCAGCACTTCCGATAGACGACGATGAAGTGAAGCTGTTAGCGGCATTTCTTGAGGCGCTCACTGACCCGGATGCAGAGAATGTAAATTCAAATGCAACCCAATCCCTGATTCCTCCCCGTGACGGCGGACCCGATGGAATGCAGCTGGATGCCTGGGATCAGGACGGCAACGAACTTTAACATTCCTGCATTTTATTTGAGCATCTCACTAATATTGACTTACTGGTGAGATGCCAACTCTTCATTAGCGACCTTTATTCGCATTCATCATTCAGGCAACCGCCTTCTGCCTTAAAATTCACGACAGTTTCATTCTTACTTTGCTTCCAGAGTCAGGCCGAAGTTGATCCGAGAGTGAATTCCTGCGATCAGGGCTAGGTATAAGTCATCGTCTGGATTGCGAAGTTTTTAGTCAGTTGTTGCTGGAAAAAAACTCTATCCCCTGAAATTTTGGTGAGTTGGTCGTTCCCTTCGGGATTCACCCCGGACTTTTGTTCACATTTCTTCCTTAATTGGTCAACCAAATCTATTGGTGTCGCGTTATCACCTATGAACTATTAAAAATATATGGAAGGGACCACTAGGATTCTTATGAGTGCTCAGAAGTTCGATCAAAAAGTCTTTCCCAGAGTCCTACTTAGACTCTTTTTCCTCACGCTGTTTTCGCTGTTAGTTGGTTGCGGCTCCGGGTCATCTGGTAGTGAGGATAATTCGCCTGCAGATACCGTTCAGGGTGATGATGGTTCCGGTTCCGGTTCCGGTTCCGGTTCCGGTTCCGGTTCCGGTTCTGGTTCTGGTTCTGGCTCAGGGACGGGCACCGATCCTGATCCTGATCCTGAAGAAGCCGGTGAACCCGCTGAGCTAATTGGCTATGCCCACTCGGGAACCAGTATCGGTCTTAACTGGGAAAGAGATGGTGAGACTTACTTTATCTATCGAAACGGTGAAAAGGTCGCGGAAACCAGCAATAACTATTATGTCGAACAGGGCCTCTCAGTTAACACCGAATATGTTTACTCTGTCAGTACAGTTGATGCTGCAAACGAATCGGAAACTTCGCAGGTTACGGTTAAGACATTAGTTAATGACACCAATGCTGGCCTGAATAACGGTACAGAAGATGATGTTTTGAATGAGCGTATCTCCACGTTTGCAGAGTGTAAAAATACTGCGACGGCACTAGATCTACTCGAAGAGGACTTGGACAATTGTTTGGCAGCCATGCTCGAGTACAATCGCATGGTTTCTCTTGTCGAAGATATTCGGGCTTTTGCCGCACGGGTCCGCAGTGAGCAGGATCCTGCCAAGGTGGAGCTGGGCATGCGTCTGTTTCACAACAAGTCTCTCAGTGCTAATCAAGATACTTCTTGTTCATCTTGTCACCACCCTGCGATTGGTTGTGGGGGAGATGACCTTTCGATGCCGATTGGAGTGAATGCTGTAGATACCGCTTTGCTCGGGCCAGGTCGATCTGATGGAACTAATGAAGTGCCTTTAGTGCCGAGAAATTCACAAGCTATTTGTAATGCGGCGTTATGGTCTCGTGGACTGTTCTGGGATAACCGGGTCTCACTGAGTCCGAATGGCGTTCTCCGTACGGATTCAAGAGATGTTACCGATAATACGAATGATGCTGTGGGATCTGGTTCGTTAGCCCTACTTATGGCGCAGGCGCATTTCCCGGTAACGGCCCCGCCAGAAATGGGTGACATCGCGGACTTTGGATACGATGATTCTGTCGATGAAAACTTCACTGCATACCGCGAAGATATATTAGCGGCTAATCTGGATGTCGAAGCTTGGGCTCCCCTGTTTACGTCTGCCTTTGGGGATTCTGAAATTAATTTCAGTCGTATTGCTGAAGCAATTGCAGCTTATGAAGCCGTGCAAATATTTATCGATAACCCCTTCTTTGACTATGTGGGCGGTAATCTGGAAGCGCTCGATGTAGAGGAAAAGCGTGGTGCTATTACTTTTATGTCAAAGGATGCTGGGTGCACGTTCTGTCACAAGGGAGCTTTCTTCACCTCTGAAGCCTTGATGGCCGCAAATTATCCGCAGATAGGTATAGGAACCGATGAGAGTGGCAGTGGGGAAGATCTGGGTGGAGAGGGTTCCTTAGGGTTCGGAGCATTCAGGGCACCAACCTTACTGAATGTGGCGATCACTGGTCCCTGGGGGCACAACGGGCAATTTGGTACGCTGAAGAGAAATGTTGAACACTACAGTGATCATGGAGCCTCCATTTCCAGGTACTTTGAGAATAGTGAGATGTGTGATCTCGCTCAATTCAAAGATCTTGAAAGTTGCGCCAGTAAACTGGCTCCCAATGGTTTGGCACACTCTCAGGCGATCTTAGATGGAAATGAGGGTGGGGGTATAAATCGCCTGAGCGAAGAAGAGATGGACCTTATAGTGGTATTTCTGGGAACTCTTACTGACCCCAAGGCCGCGAATACCAACTCTAATGAGATTCAGTTTCTGATTCCTCCTCGGGATGGTGGACCAGATGGAAAGCAGTTAGATGCAAAAGATAGCGATGGTAAAAGTTTATAGCCTTCATTCCATAACTCTTTGGGAAATGGTTGCGTCAAGAGCGCTTTGCGTTTCTCCTAAGTTGGATTAGCCGGCTATTTGTCGGTAGTCACCACTAAAAAGCTGTCGGTTATTGCCGGCAGCTTTTTTTAATCTATCTGAAATAATCCTGACACAGTTTGTTTTTACAAACTTTCCTTGCTTTTCCCACCTCTGATTCAACGGCGCAAAAATATTTTCATTGGGGTTTGGGCGTTAACGCCCAAATTTCATTGATTGAATTTACATATTCTCTTAAGCAAACACTGAAACTACTAATTTTTATTAAATTCCTGACTATGAGAACGGATGTAGTAGCTTACTGCGACCTTATTAGCAGTTATTCCCGTTTTAAGTCATTACAGTAGGCCCTGGGAGTAATTGGGTATTTTCGCAATGCCGCTGATTTTCAGGACGGTCCGCAATCACTGCGAGGCTCCCTAGATCTTTCATTAGGTTGCAACGCAGAATTTATTCTTAGATATAGTAAGTGTTTCCTTACCCTTTGATGCCAGCGCTGGCACTTAGGTCTGTATTTGCTGTCCAGAACTCGGAATAAGAAAAGGTCATTGACGGGCAGGTCAAGAACTATGAATGTTGATAAAAATCAAATCACACTATCGCTAACGGCTCTGGTAAAGCTGCTGGTCCTACCTCTATTTCTTGTGATGGTGGGCTGCGGAGGCGGTGGTTCCTCAAGTAGTGGCAATGACACGCCTACTGAAACTTCTGATACTGGCAGTGATGGCGATTCTGGTTCAGGTGATGATGATAATGGCGATGGCGATGGCGATGGCGATGGCGATGGCGATGGCGATGGCGATGGCGATGGCGATGGCGATGGCGATGGCGATGGCGATACAGGCTCAGGTCAGGGAATTATTCCTGCAGAACTGATCGGTAACGCATTTTCCGGTACCAGCATTGGTCTTTCCTGGGAAAGCACCGGTGCGACCTATGTTATCTATCGTGGCAGCGAACGAGTTGCTGAGACGACTAGCGGATACTATGTCGATGAAGGTCTCTCATCAGACACTGAATATACCTACTCAGTAACCACCGGCGATGTCGACAGCGAAGATGAGACCGCCAGCGTCACTGCCAGAACATTGGTAAATAATACTAATGACGGGCTCAGTAATGGTTCTGATGCAGGCGGTTCTGATAGCCGAATTTCCGATTTTGATGAATGTCAAAATGCGCGTTCAGCGGTCAATATTGCTGATGGCAGTCTCGATAGCTGCTTACAGGCAGTGCTGGATGACGTTGGCATGGCCGAGCAGTTGGAAGATATGCGCGCCTTTGCTGCCCGGGTCAGAAGTGAACAGGACCCTGCCATGGTAGAGCTGGGTATGCGCTTGTTTCACAATAAAAACCTGAGCGCTGATGGCGATGCATCTTGCTCTTCCTGCCACCACCCGGCAATAGGTTGTGGTGGCGATGACTTGTCCATGCCAGTTGGTGTTGATCCCGTTGATGCTGAATTAGTCGGTCCCGGTCGCTCCGACGGCCAGAATGAAGTTCCGCTGGTACCTCGAAATGCCCAGCCTATCTGCAATGTAGCCCTTTGGGATAACGGTTTGTTTTGGGATAACCGAGTGGCGATCAATGGTAATGGAGGGCTCAGGACAGACTCCCGGGATGTTACTCGCAACACAGAGGCGGCCGTGGGTACTGGTACCCTCGCACTGATGATGGCCCAAGCCCACTTCCCGGTCACTGAAGCTGCAGAGATGGGGGATATCACCCAGTTCGGTTACGACGATACCAGCGATGATGGTTTTACTGATTATCGTGAGGATATTCTCGCTGAAAAATTAACCCAGGACTCGTGGGGTGCAATGTTTACCGCAGCATTTGGCGATTCGGCAATTAACTTCAGCAGAATTGCAGAGGCAATTGCCTCTTACGAAGCGGTGCAAATTTTTATCGATAACCCCTTCTTTGATTATGTTGATGGAGACCTTGCGGCCCTCAATAACGATGAAAAGCGAGGGGCAATTACCTTTATGACACGAAATTCAGGGTGTACAAATTGCCACTCAGGAGCCTTTTTCTCTAATCAGGGGCTGAGAGCTGTCAGTTATCCACAGATTGGTGTTGGTAAAGATGAGAGTGGCAGTGGCGCTGACTTGGGTGGTAATGGAAGCGGCAGTTTCCGCACGCCAACGCTGCTTAATGTGGCGCTCACTGGCCCCTGGGGGCACGCAGGTCAGTTCGGTACATTGAAAAGAAATGTCGAGCACTACACTGGTCGAGCCGACTCTGTTTCCCAGTATTTCACCAACAGTGAGATGTGCGATTTGGATCAGTTTGCAGAGGTGGATGAGTGTGCCGCGAAAGTTGCCCCCAATGGCCAGGCACTGACTGAAGCACTGTTGGCTGAAAATGGCGACGGCGCTGTGAATTTGGACGTCGAGGAAGTTGATTTACTGGTAGCGTTCCTCGAAACCCTAACTGATCCAGATGCGGCAAATACTGACTCCAATGCAGTCCAGTCATTGATTCCGCCGCGGGACACTGGTCCAGATGGCATGCAGCTGGATGCGGTTGACCAGGAAGGTAATCAACTCTAACTCTTCTAAGCCCTTTTTACTTATTCCGCCGGTACACCGGTACTGGCGGATTGACAATACTCGACAAAGTCATCACTAAATGGAATTGATTGGGTTTTAGGGCTGCAACTGGCAAGGCTTTCCGGCAGTATAGGGATTTGGAAAGTGCCAGCTGAGGCGGAATCAGATTTCTCACACAAAATACCGATATGTACTTTTACCACTGCCAGTGGATGCCGGTGGTCGATGTTGGGTTTTGCTGTGTTTTGCGGGCTTGCTTTGTCCAGGGATTGGCGTTAGCACTCATTGGTGTATTGGTGACACCCGCGCAATCTCGCTGGGCCGATAAGTGAAAAATAAAGATACAGGTGATGTAGTGTCCGCGAAATTTAAGAGCCTGTCGCTCCTGGTGCTGCTCGGTACTCTGCTGGGGGGGTGTGTAACCTCTGGGATGCCCGAGCGCAAGGAAGTTGACCTGGATAAGGCATTGGAGACCCATGTTCAGTTGGGGCTTCGCTATTTGCGGGACCCCAACAGCAGGGAGCAGTCCCGTCGTCATTTTAATCGTGCTTTGGAATTGGGCAAAAAGAACCCACTGGCACATCACGGTCTGGCACTGCTTTATCAAGCGGATGGTGAGCTGAATATTGCGGAATCTCACTTCAAGAAAGCCTTGCGCTATAGCGACGGGTTTTCCATGGCTCACACTAATTACGGCGTTTTTCTCTATAAACAAGAGCGCTATAAAGAGGCCCTCAAGCAGTTCGAACTCGCCTCTACAGACCTCACCTATAATCGTCGATCTTTTGCCTTGGTTAACTACGGTCGTACGGCCGCGCGTCTGGGTCTCACCGACAAGGCGGAAGGGGCCTATGCCAGGGCGTTAGCGCTGAACTCCGATTTGCCGCTGGCGTTGATCGAAATGGCTGAGTTGAAATTTAACGCCGGTGATTACGCAAAATCCAAGGCGTACCTGGATCAATTTAGTGAAAAGAATCGCCAGACACCCCAGTCACTGTGGCTTGGGATTCGTATCGAGAAGGTGTTTGGCAATCGTGACAAGGAGCGGAGTTACGCCCTTGCTTTGAAGAATTTGTACCCGTACTCTGCGGAGACACTGAAATATCAGGAGTTGAGTGGTAATGACGGATAGTAGTCCCGAACACTGCGAAGGTGGTGAGGTCGTATCCAA
This sequence comes from Microbulbifer maximicatervae (SeqCode), assembly GCF_052468095.1. The sequence continues at coordinate 3,923,913 of NZ_CP174332.1, read as the reverse complement.
TACGCAAACTTCTAAGGGGTCCGCTGGCAATCTTTTGCTGGCGGCTCGGGAAGCGGCCGGGCTGTCCCGAGAGGAGTTATCGCAGCGCCTGTGTATTATTGATAACACAGTTGAGTGGATTGAAAGCGATAATTACGAAAAGCAGCCAGAAGCTGTCTACACGCGAGGCTATATCCGCAATATTTGTCGAGAGTTGAATATTCCTGCTGAGCCGGCTTTGGAAGCCTATGATAGGGATCGGCCGCAGCCAGCACAGCGCAGTGAATCCCGGCGAACCACTAAAGCCGAGGCATTTCGCCCTGAGCGCAAGCGCGGACATGGTGCCCTGGCCCTGATTCCCCTGTTGCTCGCGGGTGGTGTCTTCTGGTGGAAGTACGGTACTCCAGTCAATATTCCCGGTATGCCCATGGGTGAGGATACTGCGGACCTGGTTGCCGAAGCCCCCGTTGCCAGTGAAGTTGTAACTGATCCGGTTACTGAAGTAGAGGGGCAGGAAGTTGCAGTTGAAGAGTTGAGCTCAGAGCCATTTGCACCAGCATCAAATGGAGTTGCTGATGTTCAACTTGAGGTTGGTAGTGCTGAAACGGTGGAGAATAAACCCGCTGCTTCTGTGGAAAAAGTGGTTGAGCCTGTTCCCTCCCAAGTAGCCCAGTTGGACCAGGCCCTGAAAGGCGCTTTGCGGCTTCGCTTTGATGAAGATGCCTGGGTTGAGGTGAAAGACGCACAAGGTGTGATTTTACTGGCCGGGGTCCAAGCTGCTGGCAGTGCCAGATCTTTAGATGGAGATGCTCCATTTGAGCTGATGTTGGGAAATGCCCGTGCAACCCATGTGGTTTACCGCGATGAAACTATCGACAGCCAGCCTATTGGCGACCGCCGCACTCGTCGTCTGATTGTCGGCGATTAAGATGATCTTCCCCGTTTGGGCGCGAACCCTGTAGGTTTGCGCCCAATCTCTCTATAATCTCCCCTCGATTTTTATCAGTAATACCACCAGGTCAGCCTATGCAATTTGAATCTCCCATTGTCCGCCGCAAGTCGCGCCAGATCATGGTGGGTGATGTACCGGTCGGAGGGGATGCCCCGATCTCGGTGCAAAGTATGACCAACACCGAAACCTGCGATGTAGCAGCTACTGTTGGCCAGATCCAGCGCCTGGAACAGGCTGGAGCCGATATAGTGCGGGTTTCTGTGCCCAGCATGGATGCCGCAGAGGCGTTTGGAGAAATTAAAAAACAGGTGAATGTCCCGTTGGTCGCAGACATTCACTTCGATTACCGTATCGCCCTGCGGGTCGCAGACCTGGGGGTGGATTGCCTGCGTATTAACCCCGGCAATATTGGCCGAGAGAAGCGTATTCGGGCCGTAGTGGATAAAGCTCGCGATCTGAATATCCCGATTCGTATCGGTGTCAATGCGGGCTCCCTGGAAAAAGACCTGCAGAAAAAGTATGGCGAGCCCACGCCGGATGCTCTGGTAGAGTCGGCGCTGCGCCATGTATCGATCCTCGACAGCCTGGACTTCCAGGACTTCAAAGTCAGTGTAAAAGCATCCGATATCTTTATGGCCACGGCTGCCTATCGCAAGCTGGCCCAGCAGATTGAGCAACCGCTGCACTTGGGTATTACCGAAGCTGGCGGCTTGCGTGCCGGCACAGTGAAGTCGGCGATTGGTCTCGGTGCCCTCCTGCTCGACGGTATCGGGGACACCCTGCGGGTTTCCCTGGCTGCAGACCCGGTGGAAGAGGTCAAAGTGGGCTGGGATCTGCTCAAAAGCCTGCGTCTGCGCAGTAAAGGTATTAACTTTATTGCCTGCCCCAGCTGCTCGCGCCAGAACTTCGATGTGGTGAAAACCATGAATGAGCTGGAGACGCGCCTGGAAGATGTGACCACACCGCTGGATGTGGCAGTAATTGGCTGTATCGTCAACGGCCCCGGCGAAGCGAAAGAAGCCGATGTAGGCCTGACTGGTGGTACCCCAAGCCATGCCATCTATGTGGATGGGCAGCCGGACCGCAAGTTTAAGAATGAAAATCTGGTGGATGATTTAGAACGCTTGATTCGCGAGAAGGCGGCCGCCAAGGCCGAGCGCGAAGCGGATATCATCGCCAAGGCGTAGAGGGCAACAGCTCCCTGCGCAAGACCCAATTAATTGAGTGAAAAATTAAGGAACAGCGTTGAAACAGCTTCGCGCAATTCGCGGCATGAACGATCTGCTACCGGAACAGTCCCCGGTATGGCAGTACGTGGAAGCCACACTGAGTGAACTTACTAGTCGCTACGGCTACACCGAAATTCGCACTCCCTACCTGGAGTCGACCCAGTTATTTTGCCGTGCGGTGGGCGAGGCTACCGATATTGTCGAGAAGGAAATGTACACCTTTGATGACAAGAGCGGTGACAGCGTTACCCTGCGCCCTGAGGGCACAGCGGGCACTGTGCGTGCGGCGATCCAGAGCAACCTGCTGAACCAGCCACAGCGCCTATGGTATTTCGGCCCTATGTTCCGCTATGAGCGCCCACAGAAGGGGCGCCTGCGTCAGTTCCACCAGTTTGGTGTCGAGGTGTTTGGCATTCAAGGGCCGGATATCGATGCAGAAATCCTGATCATGACTGCGCGACTGTGGCGTCAGCTGGGTATCAGCGAACATGTGACCCTGCAGCTCAATTCCCTGGGTAACGCCGAGAGCCGCGCAGCTTATCGGGATGCGCTGGTCACTTATTTAAGTGAGCGTCGTGACCAGCTGGATGAGGACAGCCAGCGCCGTCTGGAGCGCAATCCGCTGCGAATTCTCGACAGTAAAAATGCGCAAACTCAGGAACTGCTGGCGGATGCGCCCTGTCTACTGGACTTCCTCGATGAGGAATCCGCCGCCCACTTTAGTCAGTTAAAGGCACTTTTGGACGGGGCTGGCGTTAAGTATGAGATCAATCCCAAGTTGGTGCGCGGTCTCGACTACTACGGAAAAACTGTATTTGAGTGGGTGACCGACAGCCTCGGTGCCCAGGGCACTGTGTGTGCCGGTGGCCGCTATGACGGCCTGGTAGAACAGATGGGTGGCAAAGCCACTCCGGGCGTGGGTTTTGGCCTGGGTGTTGAGCGCCTTGTATTGATGCTGGAAACCCTAGAAGTGTTGCCTGAATCCCTTTCGCAACAGGTAGATGCCTACCTGGTTGCCGTTGGTGATGTACAATCAGCTGCCATGACAGCCGCCGAGCAATTGCGCGACGAGCTGCCCTGGTTGCGACTGCAGTTGCACTGTGGTGGAGGAAGCTTTAAAAGCCAGATGAAGAAAGCTGATAAGAGCGGCGCCGATTATGCGCTGATTATCGGCGAAGATGAGGCTGCAAGTGGTCAGATAACTGTGAAGTACCTTCGCGCTGACCAACCGCAGCAAACGCTGGCACCGAAAGAGCTGGCAGCACTGCTGCAAGGCTGAAAGAAACACTGAGGGAGGCGGAGGCCCCCGCCGGGAAAGTTAGTAATCTACAGGAAAGGCAAATTACCCAATGGCTGAGCATCTTACCGAACAAGAACAAATAGAAACGCTGAAGCGCTGGTGGGCGGAAAATGGCAAGGGAATTGTGACTGGCGTTGTGCTGGCCCTGGCCGGTTACTTCGGTTATCAGTGGTGGCAGGGAGATCAGCGCACTAAGGCTGAAGCGGCCTCTGACCTGTACCAGACTTTCGTTGAAGCGGTCTCCGCCAACAACAATCAACCGGACAACAAGCAGCTTACCACTGCCAAGAATGTGGCCGAGCAGCTGAAAGACGATTTTGCCAAACGTATCTACGCCAGCCAGGCTGCACTGCGTCTCGCGGCTATTTCAGCGGAGAGCAATGACCTGGAAGCTGCCGAGCAGCAGCTGCAGTGGGTACTCGACAACACCAGTGAAGCAAGCCTGGAGTTGCTCGCTAAACGCCGCCTGGCCGCTGTTTTGGCGGCCCGTGGTGAGTCCGATGAAGGCCTGAAATTGCTCGAGGGCACTATACCCCCGGCATTCGCGGCCCTTTATTCTGAGACTCGTGGTGATATCCTGAAGCAAAAGGGTGACATCGCCGGTGCGCGTGCCGCGTACGAGCAAGCACTGACAGAGCTTCTGCCAGAGCAAGCGGGCAACACCCAACTTCTGCGCCTGAAGGCTGAAAGCCTGGCGGTAACCGAGAGCAGTGACGCTCAGAACCAAACCGAGCCTGTATCTGAGGGAGACGAGTAATGGGATTTCTGAATCGCGCTGCGGGTCGCACTGCAGCGGTGGCGCTAGCGGTGGCCCTGGCTGCCTGTGCCTCTAATGACGAGAAGGAAGATGTCGACCCCGTCGAACTGGTGGATATTAACTCCACTGTTGCCCTGCAAGAGGTGTGGTCTGCCGATATTGGCGGTATTGACCAAAAGCGTTACGCGATGCTGCAGCCGAGCCTTATCGATGGTCGCCTGATAGCTGCCAGCAGCGATGGTGAAATCAGTGCTTTTGATCGCAGCTCCGGGCGCAAGCTCTGGGAGACAGATCTGGATGTAGATCTGAGCGGTGGTGTGGGTACTGGCCTGGGCATGGCGGTAGTCTCCGACTACCGCGGCCGCGCTGTGGCTCTGGATCTCGAAAACGGCGCTGAGCTATGGAATTACCAGGTCTCCGGCGAAGTAGTTGCCGCTCCAGCGATCGGTGCTGGCGTGGTTGTCCTGCAGACCGTAGATGGCAAGCTGGTTGGCCTCGACGCTACCAGCGGTGAAGAGTTGTGGAGCCACAATACCAATTTGCCAGTACTGACCCTGCGCGGTACTGCAGCACCTGTTATTAGCGGTGGTATGGTGATTGCCGGCCTGGATAACGGCAAACTGCTGGCCCTGGACGCCCGCGATGGCATTCAGCGCTGGGAACAGCGAGTCGCTATTCCCCAGGGCTCTGCGGAGCTGGAGCGGGTAGTTGATATCGACGGTGCTCCAGTAGTGCGCGGTGATTTGGTGTTTGCCGCCAGCTACCAGGGCCGTGTTGTCGCCCTGTCCAAAGATAATGGCCGCGGCCTCTGGGCTCGCGATGCCTCTACCCACCACGAAGTGGCAGTAGGTGGTGGCCATGTCTACCTCAGTGATGCCTCCGGTAGCGTCTATGCCTACAATGTGGGCAGCGGCCAGATCGAGTGGAGTAATAACGAACTATTGCGCCGCGAATTGAGCGGACCGGCTTTCTTCCAGGACGTGGTCGTTGTGGGTGATCTGGAAGGCTACCTGCATGTGCTGGACCCCAATTCCGGACAATTTATTGGCCGCGAGCAGGTGGACGGTGATGCGATTCGCATCCCCATTCTGGTTGATGGCGACCTGATATTTGTGCTGTCGGATGACGGCAAGTTATCAGCTCTACGCCTCGCTGATTCCTGATAATCGCAGCCAACTGACGAGAGGCGGACAGGCTGTCCGCCTTAGGGCTTAGAGCCCGCAAATGGAGCCTGCTGCGCAGGCAAGTTGAAATCGCCCGCCTCGCGCGGGCTTTTGTATTTTTTTATACGGCTAAAACCAGAATTTGTATGCTGCCAGTAATTGCCCTGGTCGGGCGCCCCAATGTGGGCAAATCCACACTTTTTAACCGGTTGACCAAGTCTCGCGACGCTTTGGTGGCCAACTACGCCGGGCTTACCCGCGATCGCAAGTACGGTGAGGCGGAGATCGACGGGCGCAAGCTGTTACTGGTAGATACCGGTGGTATTTCCGGTGGCGAAGAAGGCATCGATGCGGCTATGGCCGAACAATCCATGCAGGCCATCGAAGAAGCAGACTTCGTACTCTTTTTGGTGGACAGCCGCGCCGGCCTGACCCCAGCCGACGAGATGATTGCCGAGCGCTTGCGCACCCGCTCCAAGCCCACTTTCCTGGTGGCCAACAAAGTTGATGGGGTAAACCCGGATATTGCCCTGGCACCTTTCTATGAGTTGGGTATTGGTGAGCTTTTCCCGACGACTGCTACCCACGGGCGCGGTGTTCGCTCCCTGATGCAGCGGGTCATCGAGGACCTGCCCGAGCAGGAGATTGAAGAGGAAGCCGAGGAAGCGACCGGAATCAAGATTGCCATTGTGGGCCGCCCCAATGTGGGTAAATCCACCCTGGTTAACCGCCTCTTGGGTGAGGACCGGGTTGTTGTCTACGATCAGCCCGGCACAACCCGCGATAGCGTCTATATCAATTATGAACGCGACGAAAAGCCTTACACCCTGATCGATACTGCGGGCATTCGCCGCCGGAAAAATATCAAGGAATCGGTGGAGAAGTTCTCTATCGTCAAAACCTTGCAGGCGGTGGAAGATGCCAACGTGGTGGTGCTGGTGATCGATGCCCGCGAAGGCCTGGTGGACCAGGATATGCACCTGATGGGCAGCGTGGTACAGGCGGGACGCGCGCTGGTAGTTGCCCTGAACAAATGGGATGGGCTGGAAGCGGATCATCGCGACTATGTGAAAGCCGAGTTGGAGCGCCGCCTGCGCTTTGTGGACTTTGCTGATGTGCACTTTATTTCTGCACTGCATGGCACCGGTGTTGGGCATCTGTACGAGTCCATTGAGGGTGCTTACCAGAGCGCTACAGACAAACTGTCCACTAATCACCTCACTCGTATTCTGGAGTGGGCGGTAAGTGAGCACCAACCACCTTTGGTGCACGGACATCGTATCAAATTGCGCTACGCTCACGCCGGTGGACAAAATCCGCCGGTTATTGTGATCCACGGTAACCAGACTGAGCAGGTACCGGCACATTATGTGCGCTATCTGGAGAAGACTTTCCGCAAGGCTCTGGATTTGCACGGTACTCCGGTAAAAATTGAGTTCCGCACCAGCGCTAACCCCTACGCGGACAAAAAGAACAAGCTGAGTGACCGCCAGAAGGCCAAGAAACGCCGCCTGATGAAGTTTGTTAAAAAGAAGAAAAAATAAGAGGCGGTAACTTAGGTTACCTGTAAGCCGGCAAGGGATACTGCCGGTTTGCGCACCACTCCAGCTTCTACAGCCTTAACCCACAGTGGAATGGCATTGTGGGATTTCTATCGTACCAGTGATCCCGTTTTTGATGGGGCCAGGGAAGAAACCACAAGGAGAATACGATGTTGAAGCTGAAGAATCCTGCATTGCTGCGCAACCAGTCCTATATCAATGGCCAGTGGATTGACGCTGATTCTGGCGATACCTTCGATGTGTTGGACCCGGCAACTGGCAAGGCGGTTGCCAGTATCGCCAACTTGGGGGCAGATGAGACTCGTCGTGCTATAGAAGCTGCTGATAAAGCCTGGCCTGCCTGGCGCGATACTCCGGTAAAAGAAAGAGCGAAAATACTCAGGCGCTGGTATGAGCTGATAATTGCTAACGCCGATGATCTAGCCATTATTTTGACCGCAGAGCAAGGCAAGCCGCTGACGGAGGCCCGTACTGAAATTGTGTATGGTGCTAATTATGTCGAATGGTTTGCGGAAGAAGCCAAGCGCGTCTACGGGGATGTTATTAGCCCGCCTTCCAGTGATAAACGGCTCTTGGTTATCAAGCAGTCGATTGGTGTGACCTGTTCTGTAACGCCATGGAATTTCCCCAGCGCTATGATCGCACGCAAAATGGCTCCCGCTATTGCCGCAGGCTGTCCATTTATTGCCAAGCCCGCCTCCGAAACACCTCTATCCGCACTGGCACTCGCAGTTCTCGCTGAGGAAGCGGGAATTCCCCCAGGTGTTTTTAATATTGTCGCAGGGGATAAGGCACCGGAGATTGGCGCAGAAATGACGGCCAATCCCTTAGTGCGGAAATTTACTTTTACCGGCTCTACCGCTGTCGGAAAATTGCTGCAAGCCCAGTGTGCAGCAACCATGAAAAAAACCTCTATGGAATTGGGGGGTAATGCCCCATTTATTGTTTTTGATGATGCCGACATTGGCGAAGCTGTAAAGGGCGCAATTGTTTGTAAATATCGCAATGCCGGTCAAACCTGTGTATGCGCCAATCGCATTTTCGTGCAGGAAGGTGTTTACGATGAATTTGCACAGAAATTTTCCGCTGCGGTAAACCAGCTTTCCATGGGCAGTGGTTTTGATAGCGGTGTCGACATGGGCCCTATGATTACCACCAAAGCAGTGAAGAAAACGGAATCTCTGGTGGAAGATGCGCTGCAAAAAGGCGCGCAAACCTTAGTTGCTGGTGGTCCCAGTACTATGGGGGAATGCTTTTATTCTCCCGTAGTATTGGGTGGGGCCACCGATCAAATGCACTTGTTCAAAGAAGAGATCTTCGGTCCGGTAGCTCCGCTATATAAATTCTCCTCTGAAGAAGAAGTCATTAAAATGGCCAACGATACGGAATTTGGTCTGGCTTCTTATTTTTACTCCAGGGATATCGGTCGTATTTGGCGTGTTGCAGAAGGACTTGAATACGGTATGGTCGGTATCAATGAGGGTATTATTTCCAACGAAATGGCACCCTTTGGCGGTGTAAAAGAATCCGGGCAGGGGCGCGAGGGCTCAAAATACGGTATTGAGGATTACCTGGAAATAAAATATCTGTGTGTCGGCGGTATTGATAAGTAGTTTATAAAAGTGTTTGGATTTTAAATGGTTGTAGAGCCTATTGCGCGGGTGCATTCCTGCTTTGGAGAAAAGTTTGGAGTGCCCCGCCAGCCACTATTGGCGGATGCCAGTCGCGCCAGTATTGCATTGCTACCCCCCCTGGATACGCCAGATGCAGTTGCGGGTCTGGAGCAAAATAGCCATATCTGGGTAGTGTTCCAATTTCACCAAGCCGCTGGGCAGTGGTCAGCTAAAGTGCGCCCGCCCCGTTTGGGCGGCAATAAGAAACTGGGTGTACTAGCCACTCGCTCGCCTTTTCGTCCCAATAATATCGGGCTGTCAGTAGTTCGTCTTCTGGAGGTGCGCACCTCTCCTAAAGTGGAGTTGATAGTTGCCGGGGCAGATTTGGTCGATGGTACGCCAGTATTGGATATTAAACCCTATGTTCCCTATGCGGATGCGTTAACGCATGCGCAAAGTGAATTTGCTGACGCAGCTCCAGTGCAAATTCCCGTTACTATCCCCGAGTCAGTTCTGAATAAAGCCAAAGCCTACCGCGATGACTGGGGTACAGATCTCCCCCGTTTAATTGAACAGGTGTTATCCCAGGATCCAAGACCGGCATACCAAAAGACCGATCCACAGCGCACTTATGGCATGCAATTGTGTGAATTCAATTTGCGTTGGCGTTATACCGATGCCGGAATAGAAGTGGTGGCACTAGAATAACCCTCGACCAGCTAGTTTCAGTATTCTGCAGTAAGTCAGGATGTGTCTCCTCCATAACTGTCTAGGGTTCGGAACGGATATGTCATTCATTTTCATGGGAAATACAATTCCCCAAGATACGGCATTCGCCTAAAAATAACGCCTAGCTATCCAAGGGCACAGCTATGCCAGTACGTGAAACCTTTAATTATCAAGGCTTAGATGCTATTCGCGTCGGCCGAGTCAATATGGGTGTTAATACAACCTTTGTTGTTTATCGCCTCAATGGAACCGTAATTGATACGGGTCCCAGCAATCAGTGGAAGTATGTCAAGCCGTTTATACAAAGCGCACCGCTAAAGCAGTTATTGCTGACTCATCACCATGAAGACCATAGTGGCAATGCCGGCGCTATCCAGAAACTTACCGGTGTGCAGGCGGTGGCCCCGGATCTGACTATTGGTATATTAAAAAAAGGCTTCCGAATTCCCCCGATGCAGAAGTTTTTCTGGGGAACTGCGGGAAAAGCGGAGGTAGCACCTCTCCCAGCGGAGGTCTACATTGGTGAAGAAGAAGTATTACCAGTATTTAGTCCCGGGCATGCAAAGGATATGACCTGCTATTTGTTACCTGAGCGTGGCTGGCTGTTTAGTGCTGATTTATTTATTGCCAACTACTTAAAGTTCCTGCGTATTGATGAAGATGTCCCTACATTAATGAAAAGTATAAAGGGAGTCCTGGATCATTCATTTGACGTTATCCTTTGCCCTCATAGAGGTGTGGTAGAGGATGGTTGGCAGCAGTTGAATAAAAAATATGAGTACCTGCTTAATCTATCTGGAGAGGCGCAGGAGTTGACGCAGCAGGGACTGCCCTTAGAAGAGACTACTTTGCGTTTATTAGGTAAAGAAGGATTGTTCAGCGCTTTGACTAGTTATAACTTCTGCAAGAAAAATTTGATTGCTTCATGCTTACAGGTTAACTTGGATGAGATGCCTAGACTCTAGGTTTTCATTACGTACTAGCCAGTAGCCAATTTCGATGCAAAGTTATTTGTTAAGATGATCGTTGCTTCTGGATTAAGAGTTGCAGAAGAAGGGTGTTTTGTGATCAGGGAATCGCTAAGGGTATTTATTTTTGGGTTGCTTGCCTGGCCATTACTAAGCAATATATTGAGTTTTTTAAAACCTTTCCTGATAGCACTAAATTATGATGAATCTTCTGAGGGGCTTGCACCTAGTTTGATAGATATTATCTATCCCTATTTTACATTGATATCTATTGCTTTTGCCTATGCCTTCTTTATATTGACTCGGATGATAACGGGGCGGCTAAAGCGTTGGTTGTGTGTTAGTCTGGTGGTAGCTTATCTAGGTGTATCAATTTATCCACTATTCCCTGAAGAATCTATTGTGTATTTAACTTTAAGTGGCACTCACTACTTGATTGAGTTAATTATGTTAATAATTGGTGCAACTATTATTTATAAAAATATATCAGAATCCTCTGTGGCAGCAGGTGAGAGTGTTGGTGCTGTGAGGAAAGCCTGAATAGAGGCTATTTCTCTGCTTCAATAATAAATCGTTTGATTCTTACCCCAGCATCCTTTCGCATTTCCGGGTGGATTTTCTTATAGTATTTGTTCATTACCTGGTCGGCAAACTGCTCTCTTTCTGGGTGGCCTAGATGACGGAACTGGGGAACCCATGATAGAAAGAAGGTAGTGAGCTTTTCCCAGGTTTGAAAATTTTCCACATGATAGATTTCATCGAATCTTGGTAAGTAGAAGCCTGCTTCTTCGGCATAGTTCCGCATTTCTTCTAGCGTATAGTGATTATAAGGATCGTAAAAACTTTCAAAATAGGGTTTCCATGTAGCTGTTTCCTGTTCCTCGTATACGGTCTCCCAGAAATTTTCATGATCAACCTGAAAACCACAAACTACTTTACCGTTAACTTTTAAATATTTATAAAAACTATTCCAGACTTGAGCTTGGTCCGCTACCCAGTGTAAACAACTAAAAGAAAAAATAATGTCGAATTTGCAGTCGAACTGGATTTCGTCTGCGCTCATTTGCTCGAAGGATAGGTTGGGTATATTGGCGTAATTTTTATTAGCATAACAAATCATATCCTCGGTTAGATCAATACCGATAATCCTGCCATTTGTCATACGCTCAGCTAAATAGCGGGTTACCTTGCCATCGCCACAACCCACATCAAGAATAGTGGCAGCTTGGCGATAATCGCAGCGATGTATGGCTTCCATAGCGTGGCGCCACTGCATGTCAGAGGCGTTTACGTACTCTTGAGCCTGCCACTTATCATGCCTGATAGGTTCATTCATTGGTGTGACGCCCTGAGTCTCATTGGGGATGGGTGAATCAGTTTAGCCCGGATACACTTATGATCTGTGTAGCAATTTCAGTCATCGATAAATTTGGCACAAGAAACTGTGCAGTTCGTAAAACCGTCATTCTGACCACCTGCGGAACGAAAGGTAAAAGTCTGGAAAAGTACTGTGAAACTCAAAGGATCTTGCCACTGCCAATCGGTTAAGTTCAGTCTGAACTCCCGGCAACCTTATCCCTTCAACCGTTGTTACTGCTCAATATGCAGAAAAACTGCTGGAGGAGGGGGCTTTGCTATTAACCTGGGGGCAGATTTCCAAACCCTGAAAGTGGAGGGCGAGGAGTTTTTGAGTGTCTATCAGGCTGAAACTGGGATTCGGAGTCGGGAAAGTAGCGGGAAGAGTCCGGCACAGCGACATTTTTGTTCAAAGTGTGGCAGTGCGTTATGGCTTTGGGACCCGCGCTGGCCAGAACTGGTACACCCCTTCGCTTCTGCGATTGATTCTGAGTTGCCGGTACCGCCAGTGCGTAGCCACATGATGCTGGATTATGCTCCGAGTTGGGTGCAGCCAGATATACGGGAAGGGGACGAAATGTTTGGAAGCTACCCTGAAGAGTCCCTGGCTGAATGGCACCAGCGAAATGTTCCCGATTAGGGAGGGATAAAGAGAGGCGGGGCGAGCCTGTGGCCGCCCCGCTTCAGGTTTATAGAGTTAACCTTGCGTTTATTCTTCCGCGAGATAGAGCACCAGGTTATCCAGGAAGTTGACCAGGTCTGCCTTTTCAGTGTCACTCAGCGCATCAAACTGTTCCTTGCTGGATTCAGCTTCACCACCGTGATAGACAATCGCCTCAGTCATAGTGGTGGCGCGGCCATCGTGTAAGTAAGGTGGTGTTGAGCCAACGCCCCAGAGGTTTTCTGTAAGGAATACTGAGGCTCCCACATTGCCTTCATCAATTTCCTCGGCCATGGCTGTTCCCATATCGTGACGCTTAAGGTCACCATATAGGCGGACTATAGCCCCGCCATTTTCCGATTCCTCAAATTGCCCCAGCGTTTGTCCAGAAGGAAGCTCCTGAGGGTTATCCATGATCTCTGTGAGCAAGTTAAATTGCAGGGATTGGCTGGGTAGGCCGGCTATATCGCCTGCGGGATAAGTTTCATCGCGGTAGCTAGCGTGCTGAGAGGGCTCATAGAATACCGGCGATGCAACTTCCATCTCGGGGGAGTGGCAAGAGGCACAGCCAATGGAGCTAAATAGCTCTTCGCCATTTTCGATACTGGCAATTTCCTCATTGCTTAAGGGTAGGCCGTATGTCTCCTGCTCCTCTTCCGTTAGGGAGTCGATTACGCTGTTAAGCTCGATTTTTGTTACCGGACGGGGTTGCGCTGCGTTGTAGATAGTTAACGCGGTGATGTCACCAACACTGAGTTCGTTAGTGATCGAATCAAAGTCACTGTCCGCATCACCGACCAGTTCAGTGGCCTGCATGCCCAATTCCTGGTGTGCCGCGCCACGAACGAATGCGCGTACAAATCCGGTTAGGCCTTTCCACTCAAAGGGTCTGACTACCAGGTCAGTATCGAGACCTTCAACGTTATCGTAGTTGACCTCATCACAGGAGACGGAGATCTCACCAAAGCTAACGCCTTTTGCGGTTAGTGCGACAGTCGTATCTGTGCCGGATGAGCAGCTCTCACTGATAGCCTCATCCCGCAGAGTGTGCAGTTGGGTAGTCATTTCTTCTGCTACCAACTGTACAGCCCCCATACCGAACAAGTGGGGCGACTGACGTTCGATAAATCCTCTTTGCTTGCGCTCAGGATCCATGCGAATCACATTATCGTTAACACCACCACCGCCATCGGCCACGGGTACGTTGTGACAACTGATACAGGAGTCACCGTTGGGGCCTGTCGTACGGTGGGGCAAGACATTTGCCCATGCATTTGGCCCTTTCAAGTCGGGTCGAGGGAAGCTGGTGAATCTTTTGCCGTTGCCTACATTTACGCCGACCCCGTCGAGAGCGTTGTAATTCATCTCGAATAATTCATCGCCCTCCTCAAAAGCGTGAACATAGGCTTCCAAGGTATCCATGGATTCGAGATCAGATTGCTCTAAATGTCCACCCAGGTGAATTTCAATTGCCCCAGCATGCAATATCTGTACGGTATCAAAGACCTCACTAAAATCGAAAGGAGTGGTCCTTTGCTGTCTTTGGTTTTTTCTTGCGTGCTTGGGAACTCGGTTTTTATCGTGCTTGGAACCAAAGTCGGCAAGCGCTGGAGTGGCATTAAATGTTAAAGCCGATATTGCCATAGCGACAGGCAACAGGTGTTTTTTAAGTATCATCAGCTATATCTCCGGGTACTGATATTGAGCGGACGTAAGGTGAGTTCTTCTACGAAAATGCACTCGATGCGGAGACACTCGACCACTTTTCTTTTAAGCACCATTCCCCAAAAAACTGATTATCAGTTGTGCTACAAGGAAAAATTGATAGAGATTTTGGTAGTAACATTTTTATCTCGCAAAGTGCATCCAGTGAAGGTTTAACAGCATCCTTGCAAGCTTCTTATAGGTAGAACTGTGCCTGTTCTGCCACTTATGGCAGGCGTCAAGACCACGGGAGATACAGTATTGCGATAGCAGACTTTAAAGCTCAGATTAACTGACCTAAAGATCTAAAATGCGATCCCGATTGTGTCGATTTTGCCCATAACCTACCGCGCTAGAGTACGCGGCTATGTTTTTGTTTTTCGGCTTTTTTAGTTGCCGTTTGTGATAGAGAAGTTCCTTAGAAAAAGCAGGTATTTGCATGTTTACCTTTCGGTGACAGGGTTTCCTGCTTCACGGAAATTCCCTGTTCCCGGTGGTTGTGACATTAGATTTAGGAAAAAGTGCTGGTTATTATTGTTGCTGAAGGCGATGAGTATTTTGAAGAACTTGTAGTTGCTTTCGGTTCAAAGTGAATCTCCCAATTGTGAATCCGTATTATCTTTCGGTGACATCTGGTTTGGAGTCTAATAAGTTATCTGCTTGTGTGCTGTAAGTGGAATTTAATATCACCGCTGTAGATGGGGTTTATAGGAGCGCTTCTTGTCCTCGGTAAGTGGTCGGTTTTTTATACCAGATTAAATTTTAGCATGTGATTTTGAGTGTAGATAAAGAGATGAAGGGAACTTGGTCGCTGTCTCACTTACATAAAGACGCTTTTGGGCATGAGCCAATAATGTAATTCGTATAACTGTCAAAAAAGTTTAGTTTTATTGAAAACACTATTGGCGTATTTTCCCTTTCTGATAGAGGGGGGCGTGACCGGTCTAAACAATGGTGTTTTCGTTTTAGAGTCTCAAGTATTTGGGCTTAAAGTAAAATTGGCGCACTATTCATTTGAATGGCGCGATAAATATCTTTGACGCCATATATTTCAATATGGAAACAATGAGATAGTTCTATTATTGCGCCCGTAGGCTAGGAAGCCCTAAACCTGCTATCAACTACAAAGCTGCTGAGAGATATTTTTAACGAGCAGTTCGTTTTTCTTAGTGGCGCACAAGAAGTTTGAGTAGTGATATGGATTGTCATGACATTGTCACAAAAAATCGAATAAGTTTGCCCGTATGGCCTCATTTAACGGTGGTTGGTACTTTTGAATGAGGTAGGTTAATTCGAAGCTGCTAAAAATATTAGTTTATTCGAATTGTATTAATTCCTAAAAAATTTTAGGGGGTCGGGTGAGAAAAGTATTGGTTTTGGGAGGTGATGGGTTTTGTGGTTGGCCTACATCTCTCCACCTTTCAGAGGCGGGTTATGAAGTTATTATTGTTGATAACTTATCACGGCGAAAAATTGATATTGAGCTTGAAGTTGATTCATTGACACCAATCAGGCATCTGTCAGAGCGGCTTCGTGTATGGCGTGAAGTTTCCGGTATGTCCATCAGGCATATTTATATTAACCTCGGACAGGATTTTGAGCGATTGGTCACTCTCTTAAAAGAGGAAAAACCAGACGCGATTGTACATTTTGCTGAACAGCGTGCTGCACCCTATTCGATGAAATCTGTCCGGCATAGACGTTATACACTTGATAATAACTTGAATGCTACCAATGATGTCCTGGCGGCTATAGTAGAAAGCGGATTGGATATACATTTGATTCACTTGGGTACTATGGGTGTCTACGGGTATGGAACATCTGGTCTCACTATTCCCGAAGGATATTTAAAAATTCAGGTAGAGACTGAAGGGTATTTGAGTGAACAGGAGATTCTTTACCCTAGTAATCCAGGTTCTATCTATCATATGACAAAGGCTCAGGAACAATTGTTATTTGCCTTCTATAACAAGAACGATCAGGTACGTGTCACTGATTTACACCAAGGGATCGTTTGGGGTACCCAGACCCGACAAACACAAAGGGATGAATCTCTGATTAATCGATTTGATTATGATGGTGATTATGGAACAGTCCTCAATCGATTCCTGATGCAAGCGGCGATTAATTACCCACTTACCGTTCATGGCACTGGCGGCCAGAAGCGGGCATTTATTCATATTCAGGATACCTGTCAATGTATTCAGTTAGCTATTGAAAATCCTCCAGAGATAGGCGATAGAGTCAAAATTCTGAATCAAATGACAGAGACGCATCGTATCAGGGATCTAGCAAATTTAATCTCCAACAAGACAGGGGTGGGAATTGCCTACTTGGACAACCCCAGAAAAGAGTCAGCAGAAAATGATTTGTTGGTAAATAATGACCAGCTTATCGAGATGGGGCTCAAGCCTATAACTCTGAATGATAATCTTCTCACTGAAGTTGAGGGTATTGCCAAAAAATATTCACATCGATGTGACCAAGCTAAAATCCCTTGTGTGTCGAAGTGGTGATTTTTTTTTATACTTCAATGGTCCTGGTTTTATATGAAATCAAGGCTGCCTGTGGAAGGTGAGGTTTAATGTCTATAGCTGAAGAGTGCAAAATATGAAGATTTTGATTGCTACGGATACTTATCCGGAGCAACTAAATGGTGTTTCCAGAGTACTGGAAAAAACTGAGAAAGAACTCATAGCAAGGGGGCACCAAGTAAAAATTGTTTCTGCTACTGATTTTACTAATTTCCCCTGGCCGGGCTATAAAGAAGTGAAAATTGCAGTATTTCCTGGTGGGAAAGCTGCCCGAATTATTGAGGATTTTTCACCGGACGCTATTCACATTATGAGTGAAGGTCCTGTGGGGTGGGCTGTTCGTGGCTACTGCAAGCGAAATAATTTGCGTTTTACGACATCTTGGCTGTCCCGTCTCTCTGAATATGTATCGATTCGCTATAAAGTTCCACTGAAGTGGTTACACGGTCTCCTTCGTCGCTTTCATAATTCCGCAGCACAAACAATGGTGACTACAGATGGTATGGCAGCGGAAGCTCGAACCTTGGGGATTGCCCGTGTCACCCGCTGGCGAAGAGGCGTAGAGTTAGAAAAATTCCACCCGGTTGAGACAAAACTTTTTGAGAGCCTAACTCGACCTATCATGCTCAATGTAGGGCGTGTTGCAGTGGAAAAATCGCTGGATAAGTTTTTATCTCTTGAGTTACCGGGAACAAAAGTTATCGTGGGGGATGGTCCTCAACTCAATGAATTAAAGAGGAAGTTTCCACAGGCGGTATATCTGGGAATTAAAGAGGGTAAGGACTTAACTGAATGCTACAGCGCTGCAGATGTTTTTGTATTTCCTTCGGTAACTGACACTTTTGGTCTGGTTAATCTTGAGTCTTTAGCCTGTGGTTTGCCCGTTGCCGCCTACCCTGTGACAGGTCCGAAAGATATCATTGGTGATGCCCCCGTTGGAGCGTTGGATAGCAATCTGCAAGTGGCCATAGAAAAGGCACTATTATTGGACCGATCGGACTGTGTTACTCATGCCAGGACCTATTCCTGGGATGTGGCCACTGAGGATTTTATTTCAAGCCTGGTTCCGGTAAGTGCAGTAGAGGCTTTGCCTGTTGATGGCTAGATAAAAGCGTTGCTCGTAAAGTTCGCAAGGCTTACTTGCGAGCTGACTTGAGCAACTCAACCCAGCAGTATTTGTTAACAAATGCATAGTGTCCCAGCTGGTGCCAGCTTTGAGTTGAGCTATTTGGCATTATACTTGAGAGATATTTTGGCATTTTAATATCAATTATATCGTCGGCATCACCATAAAATATTTTGGTGGAAGTGGTGATTTCACGAGGATCAAACCCCCAATCCCAAAGCGCCATTATCATTTCAAAAAAACCCTCCCCATGCTGCGTTGCTCCGGCAGAAAATGATTCTTCAAACATTTTCTTAAGTGCCGGGTCTCGAATAAACAGTGCGGCATCAGAGGCATCTTTCTTTGCAAAGAGCTGAATATAATCTTGTATATTACTATTGGCTTGGTATGCACTTAATCGGCACAGACAACGAGTAAGAAATTGCCAACGATGGATCTTTGCGATAAGTCTGATATCCGGGTTTTTTAGCAGGTCAGTCATTCCTGGGTAGTCCAGTGGCGCAACTGGGGCTGCAAGGGCAATTTTAGAGACTCTGTGGGGAAGTTTGTTAGCGATAGAAAGTGCATGAGGGGCACCACCTGAATGGCCGACTACCGAAAATGTCTCGATATTTAGACGATTAACCAGTTCTTCGATATCCGACCCCCAATCAACCATTCGCCGGCCTCTATGGGGAGATGATCCCCCCACACCAGGTTGATCTACAGAGATGATTCTTACGCCAAGAGATACGGTAAGGTCCTTATCAGGATTACGAATTAGTCGCGAATCTGAGAAGCCATGATTGAAAAGCACAGGCCAGCCATTTGGATCACCATAGTCATCATAAGTAAGGATACGGCCGTCACTTATCTGCAAGGCAGGCATTCTGGGCGCTTCTTTAGGTTAGGTATGATCGGAGTATAGTGAGACTTCGTTTTGTGATGGGGGAGGCCAATGTTGTAACTTGTATCTGACCCAAAGGGGAAGTACCAGTTGATTAGGCGAGAAGGAGAATCACATTGAAAATAAAGACCACGCTGATCAACATCTGCTGTTTGACGTTACTGTTGGTTGCGGGTCTCCCTGTAGCACAGGAGACGGCATCTGGTGATCATGTCAAGGTGCGTTGGCTGGCACCTGATACATTTCGCCAAGGAATGCGAGAGACGGTTGGATTCTACTTTGAGGTAGATCTTGGATGGCATGTGTATTGGCGTAATGCTGGAGATTCAGGGGCGGCTCCACGGTTTGATATGGAGGCTCAGGGTGCTTTATTAGGGCCGATCGAATGGCCATTCCCAACGCGCCTCCGGGTAGAGCATCTTACTAACCTGGGGTACTCCGGGAATGTTGCCTACCTGTTCCAGCTCCTCCCAGATAAGCGCACGCAAGAGGTTACCCTGCATGCGGACCTGGAGTGGTTGGTTTGTAAAGTGGATTGCATACCGGGCTTTGCCACTATGAGCCTTGTACGGCCGGTTGCAGAGCAGGCGGCTTGGCCAGCTACAGATCTGGCGTTAAGGAATTACTTTGCCAACAGGCTTCCAGGGGGAGAAAGTGAGAGCCCGTGGCAACCAGTATCCATTTCAGCGCGAGGTAGTGAGCATATTACTTTGCAGCTCAGTGGGAATCGTAGCGATGAAATACCTAGTATTTTCCCCGTAAATGGTGACTTGTACTCTGCGTCTGAGCCAGAAGTTCAGCGCAAAGATGAAACTCTCCTCTATAAGTTCAAGCGTCTGCCAGGCTCTGAGATTATTGAAAGCAGCGATTTTGTGATTACAGACTCGGACCGGGCCTGGAAAGTCTCTGCCCCCCTCTTATCCCAAGTGGAAATTGAGAAGAGCGCGACCTCTATATGGCTTTTACTTCTGTTAGCATTTATTGCCGGTCTCCTATTGAATCTGATGCCCTGTGTTTTCCCGGTGCTGTCCATCAAGCTATTTGGACTGATTAACGGTGGTAATCGCCCAACCGAACGTTTGCGTGAATCTTTCCTATATAGCGCCGGTATTATGGTGACTTTTCTTGCCCTGGGGCTTGCTTTATTGGCGCTACGCTGGGGAGGGTTGGCCGTTGGCTGGGGTTTTCAACTTCAGTCACCGGTTGTGGTAATTGGGTTAATTATGCTCTTCTGGCTGATGGCCTTATCCTTTAGCGGCTTTTTTGAGTTTGGGCACCGATTAATGGGGCTTGCTAGCTCCAGTAGCCGTGGCTCCTTTACCACCGGTGTTTTAGC
The DNA here is from genome assembly GCF_052468095.1 of Microbulbifer maximicatervae (SeqCode). The sequence continues at coordinate 3,904,058 of NZ_CP174332.1, read as the reverse complement.
TGTCTTTGTTGCGGCCCCCTGTACCGGTCCATTTATGGGAGCAGCTCTGGGAGCAGCGGTGGTGATTCCTCCACTTCAGGCTCTACTCATCTTCTTATGCCTCGGTTTAGGGCTCGCTGTGCCATTTATTTTGATGTGTGCAAGTCCTGTAATACTGAGGCATCTGCCAGCTCCAGGTCCATGGATGGAGAAGTTGCGTCAGTTTCTGGCATTTCCGCTTTACGCAACGGTGATATGGCTACTATGGGTTTTAGGGCGCCTAGCTGGGGACTCTGGTTGGTTGGCCGGTTTAAGCCTGTTGCTCGTTGTTACTCTTGCAATCTGGCTAGTAAAAAATTTTTCCAAAAAGGGGGGAGCAGCGGGTCTGATTTGTGTCGCTGCTATTTTGCTAATATCTCTATCGGCAATCCGTATGGAGGGTGGTGAGCAACCTGCAGAAATGGCGTATGACTGGCATCGTTATGACAAGGCACTTTTGACGGAAGCCTTGGATAATGGGCGCCCTGTATTTATTGACTATACCGCAGCCTGGTGTATTACCTGCCAGGTAAATAAAAAGCTGGTGCTTGATACCCCAAGTGTACAAGCATTATTTAAAAAGAATAACGTGCTTCTAATTCGGGCCGACTGGACGCGTTATAACCCTGAAATTACCCAAGCTTTGCAGGATTTAGGGAGGAACTCTGTACCTGTATATGCATGGTATCCTGCAGGAGAGAAAAAACCAGAGTTACTTCCACCACTGCTGCAAGAGTCTTTAATTGCAGCACTGTTTAGTAAGCACTTAACTGTTAATAGTGAGGATGGTTAATTATGAAATTATTTTTCAACGTGAATAATTCGATACTTAAAGGAATTTTGCTTTTATTCCTGCTGTTGCCGAGTGTTGTGTTGGCAGCAGCCGTTCCTGGACAAAAAGCGCCAGAATTCTCAGTAGTGGATGCTGCTGGAAAAACTCACAATCTCTCCGATTACACAGGCCAATGGTTGGTTATTGAATGGTTTAATAAAGATTGCCCCTATGTCAGGAAACACTATGGCAGTGGTAATATGCAGTCCCTTCAAAAAAGGTATACAGCACAGAAAGTAAATTGGCTCACGGTTATTTCTTCAGCTAAAGGAAAGCAGGGCTATTTGGAGCCAGAGCAGGCTATGGCAGTTGCACAGAGTCATAACCTCGGTGCAAGCGTACCCTTCTTGCTGGATACCTCTGGAGTTATGGGGCGCGCTTATGGGGCTAAAACTACTCCGCATATGTTTATCATTAATCCTCAGGGGGAAGTCGTATATGCTGGAGCCATTGATGATAATGACTCAGCCAATCCTGCGGTTATAGGCAGTTCACACAATTATGTTTCTGCTGCACTGGATGCTTCACTGAAGGGACTGGCTGTGCCCAAGTCTTCATCGCGGGCTTATGGGTGTAGTGTGAAGTACTAAAGGAGTTTATTTGGGGTGGAAAAAGCTCGTTATAGCTACCTGGTTCAGGCGTTGATATTTATCACCTTGGCGGTACTAATGGTTACTGCCGTGGGTTATTTCCACCAAAGAGATATCCCTGAGAACCAGGCCCCTCAGTTAGAGGGGCAATCGCTGCAGGGAAATCTAATTGATTTAAAACAGATGTATCCCAAAGGGCCAGTATTAATTTACTTTTGGGCAACCTGGTGCCCCTATTGCCGGATAGTTTCCCCCGCTGTGACTGACCTGTCTCGGGATTACCAGGTTGTTGGTGTTGCGATGCAGTCTGGAACAGAAGAGGTGGTTACCGAATACATGCGGAATCACGAACTTGCTTTTCCTTCTCTAAATGATCCACATGGCGTTTTAAGCGCCCAATGGGGCGTGAAAGTGACGCCAACCTTGCTGATTGTCGATACTGACGGGCGTGTTGCCTGGGTCACCACTGGCGCCACATCCAAGTTGGGTCTGCAGCTGCGCTTAAAGATGACAAAGTAGTCTGTCACTATTAAGGTCACTGCGTCGTATTTAAGCTTATATCAAACTCTCTTTCCCTGAGCCTGGGATGGTTGGAGTTAAAATTTCCTAATTGCCGGGGAGGGCTGCCCTTATAGATATGCTTCTATAATTCCTTAAAGGTCTGTCTCTTGCGCTGGAGAGTGGCGTGTCGGTTATTGATTCTTTTGACTATCAAGATCTGGATGCGCAAAGGGTCGGCCGTTTCGACTTTGGTATCAATACAACGTTTATTGTATATCGGTTGGGTGACACTATTATCGATGCCGGCCCCAGTAACCAGTGGAAATACGTCAAGTGGTTTGTAAAAAATAAACCTTTTCGGCAATTAGTCCTCACCCATCACCACGAAGATCATAGTGGTAACGCCGGCGCAATTTATAAGCTTACTGGTATACAGCCAAGAGCCCCTAAGGCGACAGTAGAGATATTAAAGAGAGGTTTTCGGATACCGCCAATACAGATGCTGATTTGGGGGAGGGCCGGGCGTGCGGAAGCTGCGCCACTACCGGAAGATTTAAGGTTCTCCGGCGAAAAGGTAGTTGTTATCCCCGCACCAGGGCATGCCAAAGACATGACCTGTTATCTGGTTCAGGATCGAGGGTGGATATTCACTGCTGATCTGTATGTAGCTAGTAAGTTAAAGCTATTGCGTAAAGATGAAAGTATTCCAACTTTAATGCACAGTATCAAAAAAGTGCTCACCTATGATTTTGATATTATATTTTGTCCTCATAGAGGGATTGTAGAAAAAGGAAAAATCCGCTTACAAGCCAAGTATGATTATTTGTTAAATCTTGCAACTGAAGCACGGGAATTGGACCGGCAAGGATTGCCTCTTGGTGAGATTACCCACCGGCTATTGGGAAGGGAAAACTTGATGAGTGTCGTGTCCGGTTACAACTTCAGTAAGAGAAACTTAATAGCTTCCTGTATGCGGGTTGATCCTACAGAAGTGTCTGATTATTGATCTTTCACTAAGAATAAGAAAAGTATTAAATCTCGTCCGTATGTAATTTATAAGTGAGTACCGATTTTATATAAATTGGTACTTTTAATTAAGTTGTCGCTATTCCTGAATGCCCTCAATTTACAATCAGTCTTTCGACTCTCTCATGTTAGTATTTGCAACATGTATTAAGGGATATTAGATGAGCTCAAAGATGAAGAAGATTGGCCTTTTAGGTGGAATGAGTTGGGAGAGTACAGCAATTTATTATCGCCTGATTAATGAAGGAATTGCTCAAAGGTTAGGAGGGCTGCACTCGGCTGAAATTCTACTTTATAGCGTCGATTTTGAAAAAATTGCACGGTTACAAATGAAGGGTGATTGGGCTCAGGCAAGTAAGCTATTGGTTGAGGCGGCAATATGCCTGGAAAAAGCTGGTGCTGAGGGCATTTTATTGTGCACTAATACTATGCATAAAGTAGCTGGAGATATTATCGAGACTATTGATGTACCTTTTTTACATATCGGTGATGCTACAGCTGAAGCACTTAAGAACAAAGGGATAAAGACAGTCGGTTTGTTGGCGACAGCTTTTACTATGGAGCAAGATTTCTATCGTGGCTACATGCAGGAAAAGTATGGGATTGAGGTTTTGATTCCGGAGCCCAGCGATAGGGAGATAGTCCACCGGGTTATTTACGAAGAGCTTTGTAAGGGGAGAGTCCTTAACAGTTCAAAAATGGAATTTATTCGTATTGTGGATTTGCTATCCAATCAAGGTGCCGAAGGTGTGATCCTAGGGTGTACAGAGATTTGCATGTTACTTTCGCAAGATGATACCTCTACTCCCCTGATGAACTCCACAGAGATTCACGCTCAAGCCGCAGTAAAGTTCGCACTTGATTGTTGAATAGTGTTGCTAGGTTTACTTAGAGATATCTTTGTCAACCAAAAGTTAGACTGACGCTCCACTGTGACGTTTATTAAAGCCACTCTACTAGCTTCGAAGTGTGCCAGTGGGTGGTTTTTTTATAACACAAATCCACTCTTGTTAGGCTTGCTTGTCTCATATTCATTAGTTTTTTAGTATTAATCTCTTTTGTTAAGTGGGTTTTCTGTGGATGTTTGTCTGTGAGTTAGAGCTGACAAGATAAAATATCTTCACAGTATTTGTTTGTGGAGATGATATTTATCATGTTTATTGCAGTAGGTTAAGGTTATTTTTTTACCCCAAATCATCAAATAAGTTTCATTTGTCCTCTGTAGAAGTTATTATTTGGGATATACCCTGCTTGTTCATGAGCGCTCTATTTGGCTTCCCCTTGTACTAAAATTTAATTTAATCATCTAATTAGATTTATTTTATTTTTGGCAGTTTTGTCAGTATCTACATTTTTAGTCGTTCTTAATTTTTAAATTGCCTTTTTTGCTCTTGCAAATTGTAGTTTTTCTGGCATTTTCTCTGGTTGTCACACTTCTTGCAGTGAATGTATTGGTGGTAACCGCCCTCTGCATAAGCGAGCTTTCAAGTGCGTATAAAATTATTATTGATCTCCTGGAGCACTACCTTAATTAGCCAATTTATTTTGCTTTAACGCACAAGTTGGTTTAAGTGAAAGCTGGTTGATTTGGCTCGGAAGAAAATAAGAGATAACTAAAACAGGGTATTTCTCCTATGAATGAAAAAAAGAAGCGCTGGCTTACAGCCTTTGGCGCTCCCTCTCTGCTGGCAGCTTCGATTGCTGCACTAAGCAGTCCCACTTTTGCTGAAGATGCACTCCTTGAGGAAGTGATAACAATCGGTACCCGTGTTGAAGGGCGTTCCGCTACAGATTCCTCCGCTCCCATCGATATCGTGACCGGAGAAGAATTTGTAAACCAGGGTGATGGAGATCTCAGTAACCTGCTTAGAAACGTTGTTCCATCCTACAACGTTAATGCAAAGCCAATTTCTGATGCTGCCTCAATCGTTCGCCCTGCAAACCTGCGTGGACTGCCACCCGATAGCACACTGGTTCTGGTAAATGGTAAGCGTCGCCATCGCGCTGCCGTCATTTCCTTCCTCGGAAGTGGTGTTTCAGATGGTGCCCAGGGGCCAGATATCTCTGCAATTCCGGCGATTGCTCTGAAACAGGTTGAGGTCCTGCGTGACGGTGCCGCAGCCCAATATGGCTCCGATGCGATTGCCGGCGTTATCAACTTTCAGTTAAAGGATGCAGCTGAGGGCGGCACGGTTGAAGCCAAGTATGCTACTACCGCTGAAGGTGATGGTGATCAGAGTACGATAGCGGCGAATTTTGGCCTGCCTCTGACAGACTCTGGTTTTGTGAATGTCAGCCTTGAGTATCGTGAGCAGGATTCTACCAGCCGCAGTGTGCAGCGGGATGATGCAGCCCAGTTGATCGCCGATGGCAATACCTATGTTGCCAATCCTGCGCAGATCTGGGGCCAGCCAGAAGTTAATGACGACACCAAGTTCTTTGTTAACAGTGCCATAGAGCTAAATGATACTGCTGAGCTGTATGCCTTTGGTAACTATGCCAGCCGCGAAACAGATGGGGGCTTTTACTTCCGGAACCCGGAAACTCGTCCCGGCGTTTATGCGCTTGATGATGAGCCCTTAATTGGTGATCTGGATGCTAGCAATGGTATCTATGATTGTATTGGCATGACCCATGAGGAAGCACAGTCTAGTGATGAGTGCTTCTCATACACCGAAATGTTCCCAGGCGGATTTACTCCGCGCTTTGGCGGTGAGCTAGAGGACTACTCAGCAGTATTTGGTGTTCGTGGTGAATTTGCAAATGGCATTGGCTACGATGTAAGTGCCAGTACCGGTCACAACGAAGTAGACTTTTTAATCTACAACACCGTCAATGCCACGCTCGGACCTGACAGCCCGACCAGATTTAGCCCTGGTGGTTATATACAGGAAGAAAACAACTTCAATATCGATTTGACTAAGAGCATTGAACTTGCCGGAATGCCTCTGTTCATGGCCACGGGCTTTGAATGGCGTGAAGAAGAGTTTGAGGTCAAACAGGGTGATACTGCCTCCTGGCAAGTTGGTGATCTGGCAGAGCAGGGTTTCCTGATTGGTTCGAATGGATTCTCTGGTTTTGGTCCTGAGGTTGTAGGCACATTTGACCGGGATAATATTGCACTTTACACCGACTTCGAACTCGAAGTCGTCGAAGCTCTTCGATTAGGTGCGGCACTGCGTTGGGAAGACTTCTCTGATTTCGGAGATACTTCCAATTTCAAATTGTCAGCCCACTATACAATCAACGATGTGATTGCCCTGCGCTCTACGCTGAGCACCGGTTTCCGTGCTCCGACACCAGGTCAGTCCAACATTACCAATGTCACTACGGCTTATACCAATGGCGCATTGGCTAACCGGGGAACTATACCGGCAACCAACCCCATTGCTGTATTGAAAGGCGGTAAGCAGCTGCAGCCAGAGGAGTCTCAGAGCTTTACTTTCGGTACAATTATTGCCGCAGGTGATTGGGATATTACCCTGGATTACTTCCTCATCGAGGTGACAGATCGAATCACTCAATCTGCTAACCAGGAACTGACCGATGAAGAGCGGGATCAGTTGGTTCAGGATGGCATCAGTGGTGCTGATTCCCTTGAATATTTCCGTTTCTACACCAATGACTTCGATACCCAAACCCAGGGTATCGACTTGGTGGCGACTTACCCACTCGGTGATGCAACAGATTTCAACCTGGCTTTCAACTGGACGGAAACGGAAGTTACCGATTTCAGTACGGATACCATGGATGAAATGCGTATCAGGCAGCTGGAGGACGGACTACCAGAGGTGCGTGGTAATGCATCTGTCACCCATAGTGGTGACAGCTGGCGCGGCCTAGTACGACTCAACTACTACGGTAGCTACTGGGAAGCACATTTGGACGATTACAGCTTGCCCATTGATGCCGGTGATGAGTGGACTGTGGATATTGAGGCTGCTTATGACTTCAATGATTCCATGACCTTGATCGCAGGTGCGGAAAACGTATTCAACAACTATCCAGATAAAAACCCCTGGTCCGGTGTTGCTGGAGCGGAATATCCGGAAACGGCACCTATGGGATTCAATGGAGCTCTGTACTACGTAAGAGCGCAGTATGAGTTCTAAGTAATCCCAGCTGTAGCTGGCATTTTGTAGCTGGCTAACCTGGGTATTCTTAATACCGGGTTAGCCGACTGCAGAATTATGTGACGATTAGATCCCGCTGTAAGTAGCGGGATTTTTACATATCCCACAGTGAATTTGTGGCCATAGATAAGGTAATTCTTTCCTTATCTTGTATTTGCTTTAGGTCTTCAAACACCTCTTTCACCTCCATCGACTCAATTGCACCATACACCGCCTGATAGAGTTCTGAGAAATAGCGATCTACCTCTCGTCCCATATTATTAATTTCACGAATTGTCGGTGGATCACTCAGATTGAGGCGGCGAATAAAGTCATTGGCACTTTCTTCATGGGTGTATTGCAACCATGTCTTCATCACCTTATTTTGCGCTACATCATTGTAGTTCTGCAGGTTTTTCGCCATTCTCTGCTCATGCTCAAGCATGTGTTTTAATAGCAATTGGGTTCGGTAGTCCTCTGATTTGTCCAGTAAGGTCTCGTAAACAGCTGCCATTTCCAGGTGAAATCTCTCAGCATCCTTGATGACTTCAAATGCTTGTTTGAAAGTCTTCATAGTAAGTACCCTCTGATGACCAGGCTATTGCCTGGGCTTTAAAATATTTTTACATCAGCACTCGCTCTCTACTTTATATAGCATTTATCCAGTTAATAAGGACCTGTGGAAATATTCCGAAAAAAACCAGTACGGCAGCGAGAGTTGCGATTAAAAACTGCCCTGAAGTGGTAATTTGTAACGTTTCGCTGTTACTGCTAGTGTCAATGGCATCTCTTTGTACCATCGTAAGTAGAAGACGAAGGTAATAGAAGAGGCCCAATGCACTACCAATAACCACACCAGCGAGAAGAGCCCACATTTTTCCTTCAACACCTGCGGTAAAGACGTAAAACTTCCCAATAAACCCAATAGTTAAGGGAATTCCAGCCAGAGATAACAGCATTAGAGCAAGACAGCTCGCCAGCCATGGACTACGCCAGAGTAATCCCCGGTAAAAGTCTCTGTGATAGGGATCATCTGCACTGTCGGTCACGTCACTGACATTTGTTCCATTGGTTAGTTGGGCGGCCTCCACTGAATCAGCTATCAGGCCAACAATTGCAAAGGCTCCTAGTGTAGTAATGACATAAGCGACCATGTAATAAATAACCGCCTCTGTACCAAACGCGCTATTGCCGATGATAAACGCCACAATTAAATAGCCTATATGGCCGATTGAGGAGTAGGCCAGCAGCCTTTTGATATTGTTTTGCATCAGGGCCAATAAATTTCCTATCAGCATGCTGGCTATGGCGGCGATTGTCAGTAAATCAATAAGAATAGGGCTCTGGTAGAGATTTAAGGTATTAAAGAATCGCAACAGAAAGGCAATTACGGCTGTTTTTCCCACTGTGGCGATCAACGCCGTCGTAGGCGTAGGTGCGCCCTGGAATACATCGGGTGTCCAGATATGAAATGGAACCAGTGATAACTTGAAAGCAACAGAAATGACCAGCAGAGTGGCGCCGGTTGCAAAAAGAGCAGAAGTCTGTGAAAGATCCTGTATCCGTGTAGCGATACTGCCAAAGTCCAGTGCCCCAGACGCCGCATAAATTAGTGCGATACCGAATAGCCCGAGAGCGGTAGAAAGTGCTGAAAGGATTAAGTATTTAAAGGCAGATTCCAGGGAATTTACTTGATCTTTACTTGAGGATAAATTGCCAGTAACCGCAAATCCCAACAGTGGATAAAGTGCGAGGCTAATTAATTCTATACCGAGGAAAAAGGTGGCAAAGTGGCTGGCAAATACCAGGGTGCTTGCTCCCAAAATGGCAAGTAAAAGTAGTATATAAAACTCTTCTGGATAGCTATCCGGGTTTCTATTCAGGTCACACCGAAGTTTTAAGTAGTTGTATCCCATAACGCTGACGGCTATGGCGGTAACTAATATCAGCAGACAGAAGAACAACGAGTTGTAGTCAATCGAGAGTAGGGCAGTCACTTGAATGGACCCGTTATTGCCCGATAGGCTGGCTCCAACCCAGAAACAGGCAATGATAGCGGCTACCAAGGTGATAAGAGTTGTAACCAGAGCGCCCGCATGATTTCTCCAGAAGGATACTTGGAGCAGCAAAACTACAATACCGGCACTAATCAGTAAAAGCGGTAGGATAGAAAATAGTTCTTGGGCACTCATAGAGATGTACCTGTATTAGCGCTTTTAGCAGTAGGAGAGGATAAGCTTGCTGAAGTTTCCGGCCCTGTCTTTTCTATGACGACTTCTTCATTTTCGGGGGCCTGAAATTTTTGCATTGATTTGGCAATCGTAGGCTCGGCGATATCAAAGATAGGCTGGGGGCGGAGCCCGAAGATCACGAGAAGCACCGCCAGTGAAAGAAGCGCAGAGATCTCCCTGAGGCTTAGATCACTGACAGTTTTCCCCTCTGTAGCGGGTTTCAATTTGTCATTAAACTTGCCAAAGAAGACACGTTGCATCATCAATAGTGCATAGAGTGCTGCTCCAATAAGCCCAATTGCTGCAATAACCGTTAACCAGTGATTAGCTTTAAAGCTACCAACAAGCACCAGGAATTCGGCAACAAAATTACCCAGCCCAGGCAGTCCTAGCGAGGCGATGGCAAAGAAGAGTGCAACGGCGGATAGCTTTGGCAGAAGAGGCCAGACACCGCCGAGCTGACTCATATCCCGAGTATGGAGACGATGCTGTAGTGCGCCTACTAATGCGAAGAGAGCAGCGGTACTCAAGCCGTGGGCGATCATTTGCATCACTGCGCCCTGCAGGGCGATAGTATTCAGCGCGTAGAGCCCCAATAGAACAAATCCCATATGGCTCACACTGGAATAGGCCACAAGTCTTTTCATATCCTTCTGAGCGAATGCCAGCGATGCGCCGTAGACCACACTGATGGCTCCAATGGTCATTGCAACGGGTGCAAAAGCTTGTGAACTCTCCGGGAATAAGGGCAGTGTAAAGCGTAATAAACCATAGGCTCCTGTTTTCAACAGAATCGCCGCCAGCAGAATACTGCCGGCAGTAGGGGCCTGGGTATGGGCGTCAGGTAACCAGGTATGGAAGGGCAGCGCTGGCAACTTGACGATAAAGGCAATAAAAAATCCGAGCATTAACCAATAAGCTGCTGTTGCAGACAGTTGAGCACCCAACAAATCCATATAGTTAAAGGTCAGTTGTCCGCTATTCCGATAGTGGATAAATGCCAAGGCAACGATGGCAATCAGCATTAACAAGCTGCTTGCCTGGGTGAAAATAAAGAACTTTATCGCAGCGTAGACTCTGCCCTCATAGCCCCAAACTGCAATCAACAGCAGCATGGGAATCAGCATGACTTCCCAGAAGAAAAAGAATAAAAACAGGTCGATAGCGGTAAACACACCGACAATACCGGCCAGTGTCCACAGGTAGTTAAAATAAAAGAAGCCGCGTCGGAAGGTGACATCATTCCAGGTTATTACTAACCCAAAGATCCCCATCCCCATTGTCAGTAGCAGCATAAGAAAGCTGAGTCCATCAATCGCCAGATGGAAGCTGATCCCAAACCTGGGTATCCAGGATACCAAAAGGCTATCCCACCACTGACTGCCACCTGTAACAGCTGTGGACTCTGCCTGGGGGAAATAGCTGATCAAGAGTAGGGATGCGATAATCAGGGAAACCAGGCTGATTAAGCGTCCACCCTCATAGAGATGTCTCTCTGCCAGCCAGGCTAATATTCCCCCAACAAATAAAATTATAATTATTGCCAGTAATGTCATAGAGCCACCAACAGGGCTAGGAATAAAATTGATCCGGCTACAAAGGTGGCCAGGTACCAACGTATTTGGCCGTTTTGTGAAGAGCTGAGGGCGTTATTTAAATGTGCACTCAGCGAAGCGGTACCCTTGTAGATGCTGTCGATAATATCTTTGTGGTTAAGGGCGGTGATAAATTTAAAAGGTCTTACAAAGACCCGGTCATAGACCCAGTCAAAACCCCATCCCTTAAACCAAAACTGCATTAGTGGAGAGCGCTGCTCCCCAACTTTCTTCTCGAACAGGAACATTTTCCAAGCGATAAACAGGCCGATCAGCGGCATAGCAATGGCAATGGCTTCAATGACCCAGGAGTGGTGTTCATCGGTTGGGGTGCCAAAGACTCCCTGTAGAGGTGGAGCGAGAATTCCACCAAATAGGGCAAGCACAGCGAGGAGGCCCAAGGGAAGCATCATCACCGTGTTATTGGCGTCTTTACAGTGTGAGGAGGCGCTGCCCTCACTGCCCAGAAATGCAAGAAACAGAACCCGGAAGCTATAAATCCCTGTGACCAGTGCTCCCAATAGACCGGCAAGCCAAAGCAGGTTTACTCCTTGATGATATTCATAAGCGCTGAGCAAAATATGATCTTTGCTGTAGAAGCCGGACGTAAATGGGAGCGCTGCCAGGCAGGCGCAACCGATGGTAAAGCAGATAAAGGTAAAGGGGATTTTGCGATAGAGGCCGCCCATGGCAAAGATATTCTGCTCGTGATGTACGCTCAGGATTACTGACCCTGCGGAGAGGAAGAGCAGAGCCTTGAAGAAGGCGTGGGTCATCAAATGGAAGATGGCTCCTGACCAGGCACCGACACCCAGGGCCAGGAACATATATCCAATCTGGGAGATGGTTGAATAGGCCAGGACCCGTTTGATATCACTTTGTGCGATAGCACTGAATCCGGAGATTAATAGAGTCAAAGCGCCGACAATGGCTACAGCTGTCATGGCGGTTCCAGACAGCTGATAAAGCGGGTGCATGCGGGCGATCAAGTAGACCCCGGCCGTCACCATGGTGGCAGCGTGGATAAGGGCGCTGACGGGAGTGGGGCCTGCCATCGCATCGGGGAGCCAGGTCTGGAGTGGAATCTGTGCTGACTTACCCACAGCGCCACCCAGTAACAGCAGCATAGCGATAGTGACAATTTGAGTATTGACCTCGGGATTCCCTGCCGCTGTGATGAGCTCCGGTATATTTAGTGTTGAGAACTCAAAGAACAGCAGGAACAAGCCGATCGCCATGGCGGTATCGCCGACCCGGGTGACGATAAATGCTTTCTGCGCGGCCGCGCCGTTTGCAGGGTCCTTATACCAAAAGCCAATGAGCAAGTAGGAACAAAGACCAACGCCTTCCCATCCCAGATAGAGAAGTACCAGGTTGTCCGCCATTACAAGAATTAACATGGCAGAGACAAATAGATTCAGGTAGGAAAAGTAGCGGCGGAAATCCGGATCTTCACGCATATATCCGGCTGAGTATAAGTGAATAAGGAAGCCCACTCCGGTAATGATCATCAGCATTACCAGGGTTAGCCAGTCCACATGAAAGGTGAAGCCTAGCTGGAGGTCTAATACCCGCATCCACTGCCAAATTGACAGTGTAACGACCGATTCCGGGTTGCCCAGAAAGGTGGAGAGTGCGAGGTTAAAAACCAGAATCGCTGCGATTCCCACACTGCCCACACCAATCAGGCTTACTAACTTTTGTGAGGGTTCCTTTTGTGTAAACAGTGGAATACTGATGAGGGTCAGGAAACCAAGAAAGGGAAGCAATGGTATCCAGGCTAGTGATCCGTTCATATTAACCCCTCAATCCATTGAGCTGGTCAATATCGACCGTGTGTTTGCGATAATAGAATTGAAGGACCAGCGCCAGTGCAATGGCTACTTCGGCAGCGGCCAGGGTGACAACAAAAACAAACATCACCTGCCCATCAGCATTGCCCCAGTGTGCGCCGGCGACAACAAACATTAATGCTGCGGCATTGGTGCAAATTTCAATACACATCAGCATAAAAATAATATTTCTTCGGATGAGTAATCCGGCTAACCCCAAGCAAAACAGAATGGAGGCCAACAGCACGCCAGCCTCCAAACCAGGTGCAGATTCGATAGGCATAGCTTCACTCCGGTTTAACTGTTCTTCTGTGTCGGGCGAGGTGAAAAGCTCCAACAAGCCCCGCCAAAAGCAGCATTGAAGCCAGTTCGACAGCGAGAACGTAATGGCTAAAAAGTGCAATACCGACCTGTTTGGGCCCGATATAGTGATAGGTTTGCTCTGAAGGAATTTGCCCGCTACTAACCAGCAGAAGTAGCTGGATTAACAAAATGGCTGATAGAAGGGCTGGGCCAATCCAGGTGTGGGGTTGTAACCAGGCTTGCTCCTGTGCAACTGAAGCGTCTCCCTGATTGAGCATCATGATGACAAAAATAATCAATACCATGATGGCGCCGGCATAAATAATAACTTCCAAAGCTGCTGCCAGGGGAGCGCCAAACTGGTAGAAAATAACGGCAACCGACAAAAGTGAAGTGACAAGATAAAGTAGCGCGTGGACCGCGTTCTTGTGAAAAATAACCATGGCGGTTGAGACAATGGCAACCGCAGCGGTTAAGTAGAAAATGTAATTCACTGGGAAAACCTCTTTTTAGTTATCAGCCCTATTGAAATCAGAGATTTAGGCTTTTTACATTAATGGGCTCGGCCTCATTTTGAGCTTCGCCCTTGTCCTTACCTGAGATGGCCTTTCCTGCAATTTGATAAAAACTGTAATCGTGATACTTACCGGGACCACTGATTAGAAGATCTTCCTTTTCGTACACCATGTTTTGCCGGTCGTACTCGCACATCTCAAAGTCAGGTGTTAGCTGGATGGCATAGGTTGGGCAGGCATCTTCACAAAGCCCGCACATAATGCAGCGGGAAAAATTGATACGAAAATATTCGGGGCGCCAGCGGCCGTCTGGATCTTCTGTTTTTTGCAGTGAAATACAATCAGGAGGGCAGGCAACGGCGCAGAGATTACAGGCAACGCAGCGCTCGTCACCGTTGGGATCTCGGGTGAGCACGATCCTGCCACGATATCTGGGTGCCAGGTAGGGCTTTTGGTCAGGGTATTGTACGGTAACGTTCTTCCGGAACAGGTGTTTAAATACCAACCACATGCTGCGAATCTGGCTTGAAATCATTTCTTTGGCCTCGCACGCTTATTTTAATTTTCTAGGCAGTCCACAAAAGTACCGCTGCGGTAGCCAGTAGATTGATCAGGGCCAGAGGTAGCATGACCTTCCAGCCGAATTTCATTAATTGGTCATAGCGGGGGCGTGGAATCGCCGCCCTTAAAAGAATAAACACACCAACCAGAATGGCAGTCTTCAGGCAAAACCAGATAAATGGGGGCAGTAGGGGGCCGTGCCATCCACCGAGAAACAGGGTGGTGATTAGCGCTGAAATTAGAATCACTGCCAGATATTCACCCACAAAGAACATGCCGAACTTCATACCGGAGTATTCGGTATGGAATCCCGCTGTCAGTTCGTGCTCAGCTTCCGGAAGATCAAATGGAGTTCTGCGGCTCTCGGCAATACCGGCAATAAAGAAAACAATAAAACCCAGGAATTGAGGGATGATAAACCAACCATCTGCCTGGGCATTAACAATCTCGCGCAGATTGAAACTGCCTGAGAGCATAACAACGCCCATCAGGCTCAAACCCATAAATACTTCATAGGACACGGTTTGAGCGGCAGCCCTTAGCCCACCGAGCAGAGCATATTTATTATTTGATGCATATCCCCCAAGAATTACGCTATAGACCGCAATAGAACTCATAGCCAGCACAAACAGTAAACCGATATTCAGGTCGGTGACCCCAATATTGGGCGAAATGGGCACTACGGCAAAGGCAATCAACATGGTTGCCATAACTACAGTGGGTGCCAGTACAAATACGGGAATATCTGCAAATTTCGGAGTGAAGTCTTCCTTAAAGAACAGCTTGATCATATCTGCAATAACTTGCAGGGTGCCAAATTTTCCGACCCGGTTAGGGCCCGGACGATCTTGCCAAAAACCCAATAGGCGGCGCTCGCCCCAAGTTAAAATGGCTGCTAGCAGCACGGTAACTATCAATACGCCGAAAATATTGAGCAATATGATCCAGATATTTGTGCTCATAATTAGTCCTCTTGCCCGATTGCGGAGCTTTCTTCCACTGGCAACAGATTGGCGCCACCCGGTAATACGGGGGCAAGAGTTTCAAGCCCTGGAAGACCATAGGGCACACCCAGGCTGCCCGAAGGTTGGCTATCGGAGATAACCACACTGCCCCGGAAAACACCGCTATTGGTGTCTAACGCCACTGTGTCTCCCTGGTTGAGGTTGGCACTTTCGGCATCACCGCGATTTAAAGTAAAGAATGGCTTATCGATCACTGTAGCGATGGCCATTGCGCGGTTACTGAGCTCTTCCGAACCAAACATTCGGTAAATCGGCAGTGTCGCTAGACTGTGGTTATCGCTATCTGTATCGCCATCGGAGGCTGTGGGCAAGGACCACTCCGATAGTGCTTGCTCTCGCCGCTGGATATATTTACCCGAGGCACCACCACGGCGTTCGCCACCCACATCCTGCTGAAACTTGAAAATTGATTGGTTGGAGTTCCATCCGGGAGACCAGATATTGGCTTGCAGCGGTGACCGGTTTGGATTGTGCACGCCTTCCATGCTAAAGCTCATAGGAGCATCGGGGTCTTGGTGTGGGGGCTCCTCTGAGACATGTTCCTCTGCGTGAATAGCCGTGCGCCCACTGTAGCGAGCGGTCTGTCGAGCAACCTTCAGCCCTTCAATCCGGAAATTTTCATCCGGCCCTAAATCTTTGATGACCTTGAGTGAAGCAACACTTTCTGCCAGGGAATCGGTGATATCCGGGCAGTGATTCCAATTGATAATAGTGTCGATACTCTCGGAGTGTTCTGTGCAAAAACCAGCGGCATCTACCAGCCAGCGCCAGCTCTCCTGGATATAGCCAGTGCCTTCATAGACCGCATAAAATCGCTGTGCCAAACCAGTATTGTTAACAAATGTCCCTTGGGATTCGGCCGTTGCGGATACAGGAAAGATTAAGTCGGCATGTTTGGCGGTTTCATTGAGCAGGGTGTCCAGCAGAATGATATGGTCGACGCTGGCAAACAGACTGTTTAACTCTTCACTCGCGATTCTTAAGGAGAGGTCATTCTCCAGAATCACTAGGGTTTTATCGATATTGGTTTTGTCATTCTTGAGTTCAGTGATCAGATGCTCAAGGGAACCGGTTTCGGGCTCAAACAGCTGAATAACTCCCAAGCTATTAGCCTCTTCACAACACAAATATAGAGAAGTGGGTTTGCCATTTTTTTCCACCAGTGCACTGGCGATTTTGGCTGCGCTGTGGGTAAGGTGGATATTCTTGCTACTGGTTCCAGAGATGATCACTGGGTTCTTGGCCGCAGTTAATATTGCTGAGACTCTTTCAGCTTCCTCCAGATTCTCTGGACTCAGTGAAGTTTTGTTGCTTTTAACCTCCAGAATATTATTGGCAATTGCCTGGCCGATTTGGGCAGCCTGTTCCGGCAGGGTATAGATCGCTTTACAGGTAATATCTGAGATCTGATTGAGTTCAGTGCCGATAAAAATAATCGGGCTGGGTTCACCCTCTAATTGTCGAACGGAAGCATCCTGCCACAAGGGTATTCTTAATGATTCAGCTTGTTCTTTTTGGCGGCTCCGTGCTGCTTGGCGAACTGCCAGAGCAACCCTGGGGGCTGTGTTGTAGATATCTTCTCCGAGTATCAATACAACATCTGAATTTTCTATCTCAGGGATGGTCGGGCTGTGGATATTGGCATCGCTCTGAATTCTATCGACAAGGTGTAGTAGCTGCATATCCCGCTGGTTGAGACCAGAGAAGAAGTTATCCCGTCCTACAAACTTTAATAGGGCGAAGTTATTTTCCAATGATGCCCTGGGTGAACCTATGCCTATTAAGTGATGCTCACCTCTTTGCGCAGATGCGAGTTTTTCTGAAAGTGAGAACACCGCGTCCTTGGGGGAAACCTCTTTGTGCAGACGTTCATCAGTTTCTGCTGTAGAGCTGATCACATCATCTTTGCGTGCAGAAAGTACCTGGGTTATCCGGCTCTTACTGTTGACATATTCGTATCCAAAGCGCCCCCGGTCACAGAGAAAATAGCCGTTGATATCGTGGTGATATAAGTTAACCACACGGCGCAACATCGGGTCTTGGTTGTTGCCGGATTCCCTCGCTCCTGGCGCGGTGTTGCAACCCACGGCGCAGTGTTCACAGACTGAGGCAGCTGTTTGCAAATCCCATTTTCGGACAAAGTGCTGGCTGAAGGTCTTATCGGTAAATACTCCGGTGGGGCACACTTCGACAAGGTTCCCACTAAAACCATTTTCCAGCATGCCCTCAGTATTGCGGCCAAAAAAGACCTGGTGATTGCGGCCCAGTGCTTGTAAATCCTCGCCACCGGCATAGTCGTGATAGAACCTGACACATCGATAGCAGGTAATACAGCGATTCATTTCGTGATTGATAAAGGGGCCGAGATACTGGTTTCGGTGGGTGCGCTTGGTACCCTGATAGCGGCGCATGGTATGACCGGACATTTCAGTCATATCCTGTAAGTGGCACTCGCCGCCCTCCTCACAAACCGGACAATCATGAGGGTGGTTGGTCATCAAGTCTTCTATCACAGAACCGCGAAAATCTTTCGCAGCTTCCGAACTGACACTGTAAATACCGCCGTCTTTTATCGGCGTCATACAGCTCATAATCAACCGGCCCCGTTGATCTTCGCTGTCCTTATGCTCGATAACTGCACACTGGCGGCAGGCGCCAACAGAACCCATGGCGGGGTGCCAGCAAAAATAGGGGACATTCAAACCCAGGGACAGGCAGGCAGTGAGCAGGTTTTGATCTCCATCAACCTGGTATTTATTACCGTCTATTGTGATGGTTGGCATTTGAAATCCATTTTCTTTTTATTAATGCTTTCAGGGGCAGGGTTGTTGTACTAATTTAGTCGCGCTAATTTATTGGTAGGGGCAACAACCGCCTTCAATATGGTCGATAAAATCCTGTTCAAAGAGTTTTAACGCGCTTTGTATAGGCTCTGCAGCGCCGGGAGCCAGGGCGCAAAAGGTATTGCCGGGGCCAATACGCTCACACTGTTCCCTGAGGAGTTCCAAGTCTTCTTTAGTCCCCTGGCCAGACTCTATTCTCTCCAGAATTTTGACGGCCCAGGGCAAGCCGTCCCGGCAGGGGGTGCACCAGCCACAGGATTCCCGCGCAAAGAACTGGGTCAAGTTCAGTACCAAGCCAACGGGGCAGGTTTTATCGTCGAGCACGGTGATCGTGCCGGTCCCCATACGGCTGCCGGCCTTGCCGATAACGTCGTAATCCATGGGAAGATCGAGGTGGTCCGGGCCGAGGAAGTCGGTCGATCCTCCACCGGGAAGAATGCCCTTCAGTTGTAGGCCATCTTTCATGCCACCGGCATGTTGTTCAATAATTTCGCGAATGGGCGTCCCCATCGGGAGTTCCCAAGCTCCTGGATTATTAACCTTGCCGCTAACACCAAATATTTTGCTTCCCGCATCGTCACCCCGGCTAAGGTTTTTGTACCACTCCACGCCGTGGCTAATTAAATGGGGGAGGTTGCACAAGGTCTCTACATTGTTAACGACAGTGGGTTTGCCCCAAAGCCCGCTGACCTGTGGAAAGGGGGGCTTGGCGCGGGGAATGGCCCGCTTGCCTTCAAGGGCGTTTAGCAGTGCGGTTTCTTCACCACAGATATAGTTACCGGCGCTGCGGTGCAGACAGATCTCCAGATTAAAGCCACTGTCGAAAATATTTTCGCCAATCATGCCCTGCTGCTTGGCTTCATCGATTGCCTGTTCGAGCCGGTTTGCAGCCAGGTGGTATTCACCACGAATAAAAATATAGGCGTGAGAGGCGCCAATGGCATAGGCGGCTATCGCCATTCCCTCAAGAAGGAGGTGAGGGTCTCGCTCCATTAGCAATCGGTCTTTGAAGGCGCCGGGCTCCATTTCATCGGCGTTACAGACAACGTACTTTTGCTTGGGCGAATCTTCACCCCTAGGTACAAAACTCCACTTCAGCCCAGTATTAAACCCCGCTCCACCGCGTCCGCGCAGGCCTGCATCTTTTACTTCGTTGATAATATCGTCCGGTACCATGGTGATGGCTTTGCGCCAGCCCTGGTAGCCGTCGTTTTCCACATATTGCTCTATAGTGGCGGCAATATTTTCACTGGAAATATTCTTAGTCAGTGGATTTGTCAGCATGGTATTTTTTCTTCTTATCGATTAATTCATCAATACCTTTCTCATCCAAGTGGCGGTGCATTTCCTCGCCAAGCATAAGGACTGGGGCTTTGTCACAATCTCCCAGGCAGGGCGTTTCCAGCAGGGTGAAAATCCCATCTCTGGAGGTCTCTCCAGGCTGGATATTTAAGCGCTCAGATATTTTTTTCTGCAAATTATCGCAACCCATAATCCAGCAGCTGGAGCTTTTGCACAGGTAGATCACTTCCTTGCCTACTGGTTGGCGGAAAATCAACTGGAAGTAGGTGGCGACACTCTCAAGTTCTGCAACGGGAATATCCAGATAATTGGAAATTGCCTGGAGGCTCTCATCGGAAATCCAGCCGCGATGTTTCTGTACAATCCGCAACGCCTCGAGCCCCACTGAAGTTTTTTCGTGGTAGTGGGTGGCTTCCTGATCAATTTCCTCTTTTTCTTGTACTGTTAAGATCGCCAGGTTGTCTGCTGAATTGCTATTGCCTTGCTCCATTACTTCAATCAATTCCGGTTCTAGTAAGCTGGACATAGTCGCCCCCGAGATAGAACTTGCGGAGGTTTCGTTGAGGCGCTGCTGCCATCTGTGTGTGCGATGGCTGAAACGCTGGGTATATTTCCGTGCACTTTTCTACTCCGCTGCTATACGGCCCTGTGCGTGCCGTAGTTTTTTATTGTTATCTGTCCACATCCGCCATGACGAAGTCGATGCTGGCAATAATGGCAATAAGGTCAGCAATCAACAGTCCGTTGGACATTAACGGAATCATTTGCAGGTGTGGGAATGAAGGGGTGCGAATTCGGGTCCTGTATGAGGTGGTCCCCCCATCACTAACGATCTGGTAGCTGTTGATTCCTTTAGTGGCCTCAATGGGATAACACACTTCGCCGGCTGGCATTACCGGTCCCCAGCTGTTATTCACAAAGTGCTGAATTAAAGTCTCGATATCCTCCATGGTGCGCCCCTTTCGCGGAGGGGTGGTCAAAGGGTGGTCCGACTTATAAGGGCCTGCCGGCATATTTTCCAGGCACTGGCGGATAATCCGCAGGCTCTGCCATATCTCATCCACCCGGACCCGGCAGCGGTCGAAACAGTCCCCACCATCGTAGCTGGGAATCTCGAACTCGAACTGATCATAGCCGCTGTAAGGGCGCTTTTTACGCAGATCCCAATCCAGGCCCGTGGCGCGAAGCCCTGGCCCGGTAACCCCCCACTCAAACGCCTCTGCCGTGTCGTAGACACCGATGCCACGGGTGCGGCGTTGCAGGAGTTTATTTTTAATGACCATGCCGTCGTAATCGGCTAAGCGTGCGGGCATATAGTCGAGAAATTCCCGCACCATCTTGTCCCAACCCTGCGGTAAATCCTGCGCTACACCGCCGATACGGAACCATGCCGGGTGCATTCTGCCGCCGGTAATGGCCTCAACTATTCCAAACAGTTTTTCCCTATCGATAAACATATAGAACACGGGAGACATCTGCCCCACGTCCTGGGCAAAGGTGCCAAAAAATACCAGGTGGCTGGATATGCGGAAGAACTCGCACATCATCACCCGTATCATCTGTGCGCGTTCAGGGACCTTAATGCCGGCGAGTTGCTCCAGTGCCATCACATAGGGCAGGTTGTTCATGACACCGCCGAGGTAATCGATACGGTCGGTGTAGGGCACATAGGTATGCCAGGCCTGGCGCTCGGCCATCTTCTCTGCACCGCGATGGTGGTAACCGATATCTGGCACTGCATCGATAATCTGTTCACCATCCAGCTGAAGGGCTACACGGAATACCCCGTGCACACTGGGGTGATTCGGGCCCAGATTGAGGAACATAAACTCTGAGTCTTCATTACTCCTGGCCATGCCCCAGTCTTCCGGCCGGAACAGCAGGGCGTCTTGTTCTTTGCGCTCCTTCTCTTCTGACAGACTAAATGGGTCGACTTCGGTAGCTCGGGCGTGGTGATCCTTGCGCAGTGGATGCCCCTTCCAGGTCAGCGGCATCATGATTCTCTGTAAATGGGGATGACCGGGAAAGTTGATACCGAATAGATCCCACACTTCCCGTTCATACCAGTTGGCATTCTCCCAAACGGCAGTAATGGTCGGTGCGCTCAGATCACTCTCGGGAAGAGCCACCTTGATACGGATAAATAAATTGCGGGTAAATGAAAGTAGTTGATATACCAGGGTGAAATCGCTGGAAGGCTGTTTTTCGGTTCCCTCCCCACGGTTGACCCGCAGCCGTTCGTCGATAGCACTCAGGTCATACAGCATTTCAAATGGCTGGGCGATATCCCGCTTGAGAAAGAGCAAAAGAGGGATCAAGGCATGTTTCTCGATCCACAGTGTGGGCATATCATCACTGTATGGCTGCCACCAGAATGAGTGAAGCTTATATCCGGTGTCGAGGTCCCGAATAAATGCCTCTGCTGCTTTCCTGTAGGGAGTTGCTGTGTGGACAGTTTTCGCAATTACGCCAGTCATTGGCTATTCCGTTGTTTTTTTCTTATTCCATGAAGCCTAAACACTGTCGGGCGCACGTAGCATGTCAGCTTTCATACGTTCCTCCCTATGGAGATCACGCTGACTGGGCTTTGGAACCTTGTGAGTTCCTTGATCATCGACAACCCAGCTGAAGGCTCGTCTCTCCGCAGCCACCGACTTTTGCAGCAAGGTTAATCCCTGCAGTAGGGCCTCTGGGCGCGGTGGACAGCCGGGCACATAAACATCGACCGGGAGAAACTTATCGACCCCCTGAACCACACTGTAGATATCGTACATACCGCCGGAATTTGCGCAGGAACCCATGGAGATGACCCAACGGGGCTCGATCATTTGCTCGTAGAGTCGCTGTACCACTGGTGCCATTTTCAGGAAAACCGTCCCTGAAATTACAATCAAATCCGCTTGTCGTGGGGTTGCACGGATGACCTCAGCGCCAAAGCGGGAGATGTCGTGGCGGCTGGTGAAGGCGGTGGCCATTTCTACATAGCAACAGGACAACCCGAAGTTAAATGGCCACAGGGAATTTGAACGGCCCCAGGAAACCAGCTCTTCGAGTTTGGTAAGGAGAATATTTTTTTCTAAATCTTGAGTGCTTATTTCTTCAGAAGGATTGCCGTGTTCGGTAGCAATCAGGTCGTCGGCTTTGCTCAGCTTCCAGCGCATTATGAATTCTCATTGTTGTTATCGGGGTTTTTGGCGTTTCTCCAAACTCTTCTGGTATCCGCCCCAGTCAAGTGCACCCAGGCGCCACAGATAAATAAGCCCCACCAGCAGTATCACGATAAATACGGTGGCCTCGATAAACCCGAGCAGGCCAGTTTCATAAAATGCGATGGACCAGCTAAACAGGTAAATCGCCTCCAGGTCGAAGACGATAAACAGGATGGCAACAAGGTAATAGGCGACAGAGAGGCGCAGACGCGCATTGCCCTGGGAAACAATACCCGACTCATAGGGCTCATCGGTAGCCGGGTCTCTGCGTTTCTGACCGAGAAAATAGGAAAGGCTGAGCATTAAGGTAATTAGGGCAAATACGGCCAGGCAATAGACAATCAATGGCCAAATCTGAGGAGTGAACTGATCCGGGTAATTCAACTTCGCTCTCCCATGTTTCTGCGGGCGAAGCCCGTATCAATCACTGGTCTTGCAGTAAAAGGGCAAATCAAGAATTCTGATTTTGAGGGTGCTCTCACGCAAGAAGAGATAATTTGAAAAACGATTATTGCTTTTCTGAGAAATTTTTTAGTTGTCGGTAATCCTATTCGCTTGTCTGATTTATAAATCGTTGCGGGAGATAGCGCCAGTGGTGCGAAGGAACGTTTAATTCTTATGTGTATACTTTTTATTCGGTAGGGTTATGTAATGTCTTGCGACAGCTGAATAAATGAAAATGTGCGCCAGTTTTCAGAAGATGAAGGAGGGTCCTATTGCTATTAAACTATTCCTCTGATTAAAAGCAGATCGGAATTTTAGGGTTACGCTGTACTGGAATTAGAATGTGATGTTATTGATTTGTCTGGCACCTAATAATTCCATCATAGTGCATTCCACTTGCGGCTCTGTATGGGAGCTTCCATTTGTCATGAGAGAGGTAGTTTGGCCAAGCGAGTACATTTATCCAATTCTTCTCAGTATTTCTAACAAGGTACACATCGCTTGCGTTACATTGAAGTTTGTACCTACGGAACCCTTCTTCTATTACGGAATAATCCCGCCCCTTAAATTGAACTTCAGAGTCTCCCCAATGGCCATCTGAGCTTTCAAAGCTTACATCGGGGTTGTGGATTTTTATAATGCCAAAGAGGATTGTGATTCCTAAAACCAAAATTAATAAGCAAATTGCTCTTATTGTCATAGTAGTCATTACTTGCGTCTGAGTACCTTTTAGTCTCTTTTTAGGCATGCTTTCGGCGTGGGTCTATAGTGCTTAACTTCTATAAGAATTGTAATATACAAGCAGTTTGTTGATTGGCGACAATGATTTACTGTGTGTTGATTACTTGCGAATTACAAGGTCACCACCACTAAACTGAATTTTCTGTCCTTCGAAGATAACTTCCTCCCAGTTATCAGGGTTCGACGACTCGTTTTCATGTACCATTAAGTAGCAAAAATTTGGATTTTCAGTTTTGGGTAAACTACTTACTAGTGAACCTGCGCTGATACCATACTTTTCGCATAGTTCAAGCTGTCCTATCGCCGACTTTACCTGAATTAAAATGCCAATATGCTCTGCTTTAAGTTCTATCGATTCAAAGTCATTCACCGATTCTAGCTCGGTTAAATATCTTTTTAATTCTTCTATGGCTGGGTTCATAGTGATTTACTCATGATGCCTCGCTGAGCCGAGGACATACAGAATTTATTTTGTGATTAGCTCAGCGAAGCATGTGTCAATGTTGTGTACGTTCTAGTTATGATTTGTCCCAATCTTTAAATGGAAAATATAATAAATTGGAATTGTAATATCTTGGATCTCCAGTAACCTCTTTATCAATCCACTCCGGCAACTCCACACTTTCAGATTCACTTTGCATCTCGACCTCAGCAATAATCAAGCCGTCATTGTCTCCATGAAAGATATCTATTTCCCAGGTGTGTTTTTCGTGCTCTACTATGAATCTCGTTTTATCTATGATGGGACCATCACATAGCTCCGCAATCATTTCATCTGCGTCTTCAAAGGGTATTGGATACTCAAACTCAGTCCGTGTAATTCCTTTACTTTCACCTTTCAATGTTAGATATGCATGATCTCCGATTACGCGAACTCTGACTACAGCTTTGGACTCCGTACTTATATAGGCTTGTTTGATTCTCTTTCCACCTGTAAAAGAAGCAATAGCCTTTTTATCAACTAAGAACTTCCGCTCAATTTCCTTTGCCATACTTTCTCAACCCTAAAATCTTAACACTTGCTTGATAGGCATATACGAGGTGGTCAAAATCTGACACGCAACGTAGTAGTCAGCCAGTATATACCCTTGTTGGAGCACTTATAAACTGTTCTTGCCGACTTCTTTCAATGCAATCAACGCTTCCCTTGCTTTTTCTGATTGTACAAAAATATGGTCATGGAAGTATGCTGCAATTACATTTGCACTAATACCCTTCGAAGCCAGTTTGTTAGAAACAGCGGCTGTTAATCCAACAGCCTCTAAACTAGAATGTACGGTTAAAGTTATTTGCTTGTAAGTATTTTTAAACCGCAAGCCCTCACGGCTTGCGATATCCTTTGTTAAGACAAGTGTTAATCCTTCTTTTTCGTTGAAGCTTGCAAGTGGGTTCCACTCAATATATTGAGCTAATGAGCCTGAAACGGTGCAAAATACAAATTCACCTTCAATAAGTTCGGGATTCATTTCGCTCAAAAGACGCTCTGGTTCTAGTATTCCTGACATTGCTTGATAATTCCAAATTCTTGCTTGTACAGCAAGCGCCAATCAATATGGAGCATGGCTGCAAAATGGTGGTGGTCCAACAAATACTTGTTCTTGCGATCGTGCTTGGCTTTGTATGGTTGTTCTTGCCTGATTCTTATACTGAATTCCTTTTTGTTAGCGGGAAATGAAAGCCCATATTCAATGGTAACCGAAGCCCTTGATTTGTAACATATTGTTTGATAGCGAGCCTATCAAAGCCCGCATAAACAGGGAATTATCTGAAACCTATTAAGCGTAAATTACATAGTCAGGTTTGGACTTGAGGCGGAAAAATAAGATGACAAGAGAATGAAGAAGAGATAGAGGAACCTTTGGTGTTGTAACATATCGTCATACATAGGATTTTATCTCCCCCTGATAGTTCCATGCATAGGAATATGCAAATCATTGAACTTTATAATTTTCCATTTTAGTAATTAAGAAGTCCCAAAAAGCCTTGATACGTGCTGTGTTTCTCAGATCCTTATTAGCTAGAATCCACAAAGATGAGTTGTACTTAGCATCCAATCGATAGAGTTCGACAAGATCATACGAATCATCAGTTGGTAGCAAAGCTATTCCTTGATCATTAAATGCAGCGTTCAGTGCTGTAGTGATAGAATTACAATATATGGATTTAGCATTGTGTTTAATTCGTTTCTGATACCAATGCACTGCTGGGTTATCTAAGTGCACGTAGTCAATAGCTGTTAGGCGTTCAATTTCGGACAACTTGAAAGGAGTGTTATACCCACTAGCCTTCAAAAAGCCTTCAGAGGCATAGATGCTTAAATTTACATCTCTCATTTTACGTGCAATAAGGTTTTCCGGTGCTGTATGACTTGCCCTAATAGCAATGTCCGCATCGCGATGCTCGATATCCAGAGCCTGCTCACTTTCAAGGATCTCAAACTCAACGTCGGGGAATGACCTCCGGAATTCACTTACCCACTCGGGCAAAGTGGTCGTTGCCATTGTTGAGGGTGCGGTAACACGAATTAAACCTTGAACTATGTCATGTTGCAGAGAACTTTGAATGAGGATGCCATCGGCCAATGACTCCATTCGCTTGGCACTATCCAAAACAGTTCGCCCCGCCTCAGTCAGTTGGTAGCCGCGACGACTAACAATAAATAGCTGCGTTGAAAGCTCGCTTTCAAGCTGCTGGATCCGCCTCCAAACAGTGGTTGAATTAACATTCAACTGGCTAGAAGCCGCCTTTAAGGTTCCTTTCTCTGCAAGCGCGATAACGACCTTCAAATCGTTCCAATCCATGACATTACCCTGACGTTGCATTAATGCAATGGAAGTTTGCCTTTTTGTCTATATAACTGCAATAAGAGAACACCTAG